>JAGQIK010000063.1 GCA_020431405.1 Myxococcales bacterium | reverse complement strand
TCACGCCGGCGCCGATGACGACCATGCGCTTGGGCATCCCACGCAAACGCAGGATGGTGTCCGAGTCGTAGATGCGTGGGTCTTCGAAGTGAAACACGTCGGGGCGCCGCGGCGAGGAGCCGGTTGCGATCAGCACCTTTTCCGTCTCGAGCACCCACGGCTTGCCCCCGTCTGCCGGCGTTACCTCGACGCGGTTGGCGTCGAGGAAGCGGGCGTCGCCGCGTACGAGCTCGACGTCGTGGCGCTCGAGGTTGTGCCTGATGCGCTGCCGCTCGGCCTGCACCACCTGCAGCTTGCGGCGCAGGAAGTCGGCCACGGTGACGTCGTCCTTGGGCGTCAGGTCGAGCCCGTAGACCTCGCGCGCACGCATCCCCGAGAGCATCAGCGCGGTCTCGCGCAGCGTCTTGCTCGGCAGCGTCCCGGTGTTGGTCGCCGCGCCGCCCGGCTCGGCCTGCCGCTCGACCACCGCCACGCGCTTGCCGAAGTAGGCTGCTTGCGCCGCGCCCTTTTCGCCCGCCGGCCCCGAGCCGATGACCACCAGGTCGTAGTTTTCTGCCATGCGCAATCCTAACAACGACGCGCGTTGATTCGCCACCGGCACTGGCCTAGCATCCGCGCGGTGACGACCCATACCCTACGCGTCCGACCGGACAAGATCGCCAGTGTCTGCTCGCCCTTCGAGCTCGGCCCGTACCTCTCGCTGCGCCGCCAGCCGGTCGCCGAAGAGGGCGCCGCCGTGGTGGGGCGCGTGCTGACCGTCAATCAGCAGTACGGCCACCTCGAGCTGCGCTCGGGCCGACCCGCACAGCTCGTGCCCGGCGATCTTATCGTCGGCGTGCTCGGCGCGCGCGCCGCGTTGCGCGGCTTCTGCGGCCGCGTACCGACCAAGCTCGAAGCCGGCGACGAGCTGTGGCTGCTCAACAAGGGCGGCGTCATCGGCGAGAGCGACGGCGCCACCGTCGGGCTCGGCCAGCCGATCCGCATCGAGATCATCGGCACCCCCGAGCGCGACGATAAGCCGCTGCGCCTCTCCGACTACGCGATGCCGCGCACGCGCGAGCTGCCCGCGCGCATGCCGCCCGTGTTGCTCGTAGCCGCCACCTGCATGCACTCCGGCAAGACCACCGCCGCCGGCGCGGTGACGCGCTTTCTGACCAGCGCTGGGCTGCGCGTGCACGCCGGCAAGGCCACCGGCGTCGCCGCCGTCGCCGACCTGCTCGTGTTCGCCGACAACGGCGCGCAGATGACGCTGAGCTTCCTCGACGCCGGCGCGCCGTCGACCTGCTACCGCAAGGACGTCCCCGAGATCACGCGCACGCTGCTCACGCACCTCGCCGCCGAGCAGCCCGACGCGATCGTGCTCGAGCTCGGCGACGGCCTCTTCGGCGCCTACGGCGTCGACGAGATCCTCGACGACAAGGAACTCGCGGCCGCCACCTCGACGGCGCTGGTCGCCGCCAACGACGTCATCGGTGGCTGGGCCGCCGCCGAGCGCCTGCGCGAGCGCGGCATCGCCGTGGCGTCGATCACCGGGCGCGCCACCGACAACGAAGCCGGCCGCTCGAAGCTGCGCAAGCTCGGCTACGCCGCGAACAACATCTTCCAGCAGGCCGAGGAGCTCTACCGCGTCTGCTGCGAAGGCCTCGGCATCGCGGTGCCCGAGGGCGCGCGCGCGATCGGCCCCGAAGCGCCGGCACACGATGAGTAGCAGCGCCCGCGTGCCCGTCGGTGTCGTCGGCGCCAGCGGCTTTCTCGGCGCCGAGGTGGTGCGCTTGCTCGCGCAGCACCCGCGCGTCGAGCTCGCCGCGCTGTGCGCCGCCAGCAGCGCCGGGAGGCTGATCGGCGAGGTGCGCCCCTCGCTCGCGGCGCTCGGCGACCGCCGGCTCGAGCCGGTGGACGCCGAAGCCCTCGCGCGCCGCTGCGAGCTGGTGTTTCTCGCGTTGCCGCACGGCGAGAGCGCCGAGCTGGCGCGCGCGCTCGGCGGCCGCACCCGCGTCATCGATCTCGGCTCGGACTTCAGGCTGCGCGACGCGCGCGGCTACCCGCGCTACTACGGTCGCGAGCACCCGCATCCCGAGCTGCTCGAGCGCGCGCAGTACGTGCTGCCCGAGCTGACGCCCGCCGCCGCAGACGGCGTCGACATCATCGCCAACCCGGGCTGCTTCGCCACGGCGCTGGCGCTCGGGCTCGCACCGCTTTGCCCCGCGCTCGACGCGAAGGCGCGCGTAGCGGCCAGCGGTGTCACCGGCTCGAGTGGCAGCGGCGCCGCGCCGAGCAGCCGCGTGCACCACTCGCTGCGCCACAACAACCTCTGCACGTACAAGCCTCTCGAACACCAGCACCTCGGTGAGCTCTACCAGCTGCTCGAGCAGCGCGGCGCGCGCCGTGCGGTGGACTTCGTTCCACACAGCGGCCCCTTCGTGCGCGGCATCCACCTCACGCTGGTCGCGCGCGACGACGAGCTCGGCGCCCACGCGGGAGGCGCCGCCCGCGCGCTCTACGAGGCCGCCTACGCCGACGCACCGCTGGTGCGGCTGCTGCCCGCCGGCGAGACCGTACAGCTCGGCGCCGTGATCGGCAGCTGTCGCGCCGACATCGCCGTCACCTCGCGCGACGGTGCCACCGTCGTCACCGTCGCCATCGACAATCTGCTCAAGGGCGGCTCGGGACAAGCGGTGCACAACATGAACCTGTGGCTCGGCTTCGACGCGCTCGAGGCCGTGCCGCGACTCGGAGTCTGGCCGTGAGCGAGCCCTCCCCGCTGCTCGACGTCTACCCGCGCCTCGATATCGAGCTCGCCTCGGCCCACGGCTGCTGGCTGCGCACCAGCGACGGGCGCGAGATCCTCGACCTCTACGGCGGTCACGCCGTCACGCCGCTCGGCCACGGCCACCCCGAGCTGACGCGCACGCTCGCCGAAGGCCACGCCACACTCGACTTCTTCTCCAACTCGCTGCACATGCCCGTGCAGCAGCGCGCGGCGCAGCGATTGCTCGGCGGCTCGGACCATCTTCGCCACGTGCACTTCGTCAACAGCGGCACCGAAGCCAACGAGGCGGCGCTACACCTGGCGCGGCGGCTCAGCGGGCGCGAGCGCGTGCTTTCGTTCGACTGCGCCTTCCACGGCCGCACCCTCGCCGCGCTCGGCGCCACGGCGCTTTCGGGCTACAGCCAGCGCCTCAGCGTGCCGCGCGTCGCCGACGCCTACGGCACGCTGCGCTTCGGCGCGCTCGAAGACGTCGAGCGCATCGACGACAGCGTGGCCTGCGTGCTGTGCGAGTCGGTGCCGAGCCTCGCCGGCGTGCTGATGCCGCCGGACGGCTACTACCCTGCGCTCGAGGCGCGCTGCCGCGAAGCCGGCGCGCTGCTCGTCTTCGACGAGGTGCAAGGCGGCATCGGCCGGCTGGGGCGCTGGTTCGCCCACGAGCTGTTCGGCGTGAAGCCCGACATGGTGACCCTCGCCAAGAGCATCGCCGGCGGCTATCCGGCCGGCGCGCTGCTTGTCAGCGGCGAGCTCGGCGCGCGCGTCAAGCACGGCGAGCTCGGCACCACCTTCGGCGGCGGCCCGCTGGCCTGCGCCATGATCGAGACGGTGGCGCGCGTCATCGACGAGCAGGGGCTGCTGGCGCGCGTCGAGGCGATCTTCGCCGGCCTGCGCGAGCACGTCGGCAGCATCGACGGCGTGACGCTCAGCGGCGCCGGTTGCCTGGTGGGGCTGCGCACGCCGCTGCCGGCCGCGCAGCTGCGCGCACGCCTGCTCGAGCACCAGGTGCTCGTCGGCACCAGCGCCGAGCCGCAAACCGCGCGCCTGCTTCCGCCCTACGTGCTAGAAGACGCCCACATCGCGCGCTTCGCCGAAGCGCTGCGCCATGTCCTTGGCCACTGAGCCCTACTGAGCTGACGGAGACAAACGTGCTCGATCCCGGACCGAGCCTCATCGAAGCCGCCCCCTACATCGAGCGTTTCCGCGGCGAGATCGTCGTGGTCAAGCTCGGCGGCGAGCTGCTCGACAACAACCCCGTGCTCGAGCGCATCGCGCCGCAGCTGACCACGTTGCGCCGCGTTGGCTTGCGCCCGGTGGTGGTACACGGCGGCGGCGCGCAGATCGATCTCGCCTGCGCCGAGCGCGGCATCGCCATCGAGAAGCGCGGCGGGCGCCGCGTCACCTCCCCCGCCACCCTCGAGGTGGTGCTCGACGTCGTGGCGCGCGGCCTCAACCGCACCTTCTGCCGCCTGCTCGTCGAGCGCGACGTGCCCGTGCGCGGCTTCGCCGAGGGCGTCAGCCGCGCCGTGCGCTGCCATCGCCGCCCGGCCGTCGACGGCGTCGACTTCGGCGAGGTCGGTGATGTGGTCGAGATCGATCGCGAGGCGCTGCTCGGCAGCGCGAGCGCGGACGTCGGCCACGTCGTGCCGGTGATGCCCAGCGTGGGCCTGCGTGTCGACGGCGACTACGCCGCCGCGTCGGCCGACGAGCCCACCTGGCTCAACGTCAACGCCGACAGCGTCGCCGCCCACGTCGCTGTGGCGCTCGGCGCGCAGAAGCTCGTGATGCTCTCGCGCGTGCCCGGCGTGCTCGAGCACCTCGAGGACGCCGGCCCGATCTCGAAGCTCTCGGCGCGCGCGGCGGGCGATCTGCTCACCAAACGCGAAGACCTCGGCGGCATGGCCGCCAAGCTCGAGGAGGCGATCGTCGCCATTCGCGGCGGCGTCCGCCAGGTGCACATCATCTCGGGCGTCGAGCCGCAGACCCTGCTGCGCGAGATCTTCACGCAGGAAGGCTGCGGCACCCTCATCACGGCCTAGAGCGCTCCGCCGCTAGAAGCCCATCGTCTTGGCGATGAGGTACTTCATGACTTCGCTGGTGCCTCCGCCGATGCGCAGCAGGCGCTGGTCGCGCCATACGCGCGAGATGAAGCACTCGTCCATGTAGCCCATGCCGCCGTGGAACTGCAGGCACTCGTCGGCCACGCGGTCGGCCATGTCGCCGACGAACAGCTTCGCCATCGAGATCTTGCGCACCACGTCGAAGCTGAGCTGCTCGCGCCCGAGCTCGTAACGCTCGCGGTTGTAGTCGCTGACGGCGTCGTAGCTCAGCGCGCGCGCCGCCTCGTTGAGCGTGTAGAGATCGACGAAGCGGTGCTGCCAGACCTCGCGCTTGATGATCGGCTTGCCGAAGGCCATGCGGTCGCGCCCGTAGGCGACGCTGCGGTCGAGCGTCAGCTTGGCGCCGGCGGTGGCCGAGACCGCGGCGATGAGGCGCTCGGTCTGGAAGTTCTGCATCAGGTAGTAGAAGCCCTGCCCCTCTTGGCCGAGCAGGTAGCGGGCCGGCACCTTGACGTCCTCGAGGTGGAGCTCGGCGGTGTCGCTGGCGTGGTTGCCCAGCTTCTTGAGCTTCTTGGCCACGGTGAAGCCCGGCAGGTCCGACGGCACCAGCAGGATCGAGATGCCGCCGTAGCCCGCGTCGGGGTCGGTCTTGCAGAGCAGCGTGACGAAGCCGCAGCGCGTGCCATTGGTGATGTACGTCTTGGCGCCGTTGACGATGTAGTCGTCGCCGACGCGGCGCGCCGTGGTGCGGATGCCTGCCACGTCGCTGCCCGCGTCGGGCTCGCTCACGCCGAGCGCGGCGATGCGCTCGCCCGCCAGCGCGGGCTTGAGGAACTCCTCGATCTGCTCCTTGCTGCCGAGGTCCGAGATACACGGCGTCGCCATGTCGCTCTGCACCAGCAGCCCCATGGTCACGCCGGCCGAGCCGCCGCGCACCAGCTCTTCGGCTTTGGCCACGCTGAACCAGTAGTCGCCGCCGCCGCCGCCGTGCTCCTCGGGGTAGTGCGCGCCGAGGATGCCAAGCTCACCGGCGCGCTTGAAGACCTCGTCGGGAAACAGCTCGTCCTCTTCCCACTGGTCGACGTTGGGCAGCAGCTCCTTTTCGGCGAAGCTGCGGACGGTCTTGCGAAACAGCTCGTGCTCTTCGGTGAATGGCTGGCTCATGTCGGGAACTATCCCCGAGAATGACCGGTCAGTCAATGCGGAGAAATGGCTCAGATCGGGGCGCAGGCCCCATTTGGACCCGGTAGCGACTGGAGAGGGGGCGGAGCGGCGCCCGAGGGGCGCTCGGCCCCGCTAGCGAACGCGCTCGCGGATGATGCGCACGATCTTCGGCACCACGCGGTCGCAGAGGCGCGAAACGGCGAGCTGGACGGCCTGGTTGACGGTGCGGCGGCCAACCTTGATGCGCTTGTTGACCGCGACCAGCAGCTGACCGGACTTGAGGTCCTTCACGCGCACGTTGGCGTGGGCCTTCACCATCTGGGTGCCGTTGTTGTAGCCGGCCCGCTTGTAGACCAGCTCGCCGCTGACCTGCACCTGCACGTCGCTGGTGGACTCGTAGACGAGGTAGCCGGCGTTGATCAGCCGGTTGGCGAAGCAGGTCTGCACCGTGGCGCGGTCGACGCCGGTGATGCGCAGCCCGACCTTGATCGCCCCGCTGCTCGCGGGCGGCGGCGGCGGCGCGGATGGGGCGGCGGGCGGCGGCGCGGATGGCTGCGCGGGAGGCGGGTCGCTCG
>JAGQIK010000492.1 GCA_020431405.1 Myxococcales bacterium | reverse complement strand
GCGGCCGACGTGGTGTCGCTGCTGCGCGAGGTCGCCGCCGCCGCCGCGCGCGCGCGATGATATGATCGCGGTGTGAATCGCTGGGCCATCGGCGCCGCGCTGCTCTGCGCCGTTCTGCTGTCGCACTGCGTGCGTGCCAGCAGCGGCGGGGCACCTGGCGCGACAGACGGACGCGCCGACGGCGCCAGCGACGGCGCCGACGACGCCACGCGTGACGGCTCGACGGGCCTCGAGGTGACCATCGGCGAAGCCGTCAACCCCAGCGACGGGCCGCTCGCCACGCTCGACAGCAGCAGCGACTTCCCCGAGCTCGACGCCACCGGCCCTTGCGGCAGCCTCGGCAACGTCTGCTGCGCCAGCGGATCGGGCACCACCTGCAACAGCACCAGCCTGGTCTGCCTCGAGAACAAGACCTGCTCGTGCGTCGGCCGCATCGTCGGCGGCGGAGACTCGCAGTGCGCCGGCCATCCCGGCGGCACGGCAACCTGCTGGGGCAGCAACAGCGCAGGCCAGCTCGCGCTGACCAGCGCTATCACGGTCGCCAAGCCCACCATGGTGACGTCCATTCCCGGCAAGATCTTCAGCTTCGCCCTCGGCAACGAGCACGGCTGCGCGGTGATCGGCACGCCGCTGCAGCTCTACTGCTGGGGCGCCAATCCGTTCGGTCAAGCGGGACACGACCTGGTGGGCAGCGACAAGCCGATCCTAGTCGTCATCCCCGGCGACGCCCAGCGCGTCGCCGCCGGCTTCGCGCACACCTGCGCGATCAACAACAAGAACCAGCTCTACTGCTGGGGCAACAACTTCGAGGGACAGCTCAGCGCCGCCGTCACCGACATGGAGACGTCCAAGCCGACGCTGCTCGCGGTCCAGGACGTGGTCGACGTCGGCCTCGGGCGCTTTCACACCTGCGCCGCCACCAAGACGTCGGTGCAGTGCTGGGGGCGAAACAGCGAGGGCCAGCTCGGCGCCGGCAACTTCGGCAACACCGCGGCCGTCGTCACCGTAGGGCTCGGCGCCGCGCAACAGATCACCGCGGGCGCGCGGCACACCTGCGCGCTGCGCAACAACGAGGTCTACTGCTGGGGTGATAACGCCGCCGGGCAGGTCGGCGTGCCCGGCAACACGCGCGCCGCGTCGCCGCAGCTCGTCGCGCCGCTCCTGCTCAAGGCGCGGCGCGTCGTCGCCGGCCTCGAGCACACGTGCGCCATCCGCGTCGATGGCGTCGTCTTCTGCTGGGGCGGCAACGGCGCGGGGCAGTCGAGCCCCTCGAGCTCGCTGACGACCATTCCGACGCCTACGCAGGTGCCCGGCATCCAGGGCGCCGTCGATCTCGCGCTCGGCTCGCAGCACACGTGCGCGCTCACGCTCGGCGGCGAGGTGCGCTGTTGGGGCGACGGCGGCAAGGGGCAGCTCGGCGGAGGCATTGCGGGCTTGCCGGGCCCAACGACGGTGGCGATCACCTGTCCGTAGTCGTCGTTTCCATCCAGGCTATGATGCGGCCCATGACCATGTTCAAAGGTCGCGTGCACAACATCCACTTCGTCGGCATCGGCGGCATCGGCATGAGCGGCATCGCGGAGGTGCTGCTCAACCTCGGATACGCCGTCAGCGGCTCCGACCTGCGCGAGAGCGAAACCACCCGTCGGCTATCCGGCCTCGGCGGGCGCATCCTCACTGGACACAGCGCCGAAAACCTCGAAGCGGCCGACGTGGTCGTCATCTCGAGCGCCGTCAAAGCCAACAACCCCGAGGTGCGCGCCGCGCGCGAGCGCTCGATACCGGTCATCCCACGCGCCGAGATGCTCGCCGAGCTGATGCGACTCAAGTACGGCATCGCCGTCGCCGGCAGCCACGGCAAGACCACCACCACGTCGCTGCTCGCGGCGCTGCTCGACGCTGGCGACCTCGATCCGACGGTGGTGATCGGTGGCAAGGTCAACAGCCTCGGCAGCAACGCGCGCCTCGGCCAGGGCGACTACCTCGTCGCCGAGGCCGACGAGAGCGACGGCTCGTTTCTCAAGCTCTCACCGACCATCGCCGTGGTGACGAACATCGATCCCGAGCACATGGATCACTACAGCGGGCTCGAGCACCTCAAGGAGACGTTTCTCGCCTTCGTCAACAAGATCCCCTTCTACGGGCTGAGCGTGCTGTGCCTCGACTGCGAGAACGTGCAGAGCCTCATCCCGCAGGTCGAGAAGCGCTACGTCACCTACGGCACCACCTCGCAGGCCGACTACCATCTCAGCGAGGTGCGCGTGGAAGGCGCCAGCGTGAGCTTCTGTCCGGTGCGCTTCGGCGAGGTCGGCGAGCGCGTCACGCTGTCGATGGTCGGCCGCCACAACATGCTCAACGCCCTCGCCTCGCTGGCCGTCGCCGACGAGCTCGGCATCCCGCGTGAAAAAAGCCGCGCGGCGCTCGACGGCTTCTCCGGCGTGCAGCGACGCTTCACCGTGCGCGGCGAGATCGGCGGCGTGATGGTCGTCGACGACTACGGACACCACCCCACCGAAATCCGCGCCACGCTCGCCGGCGCGCGCGAGGCGCTCGGCCGCCGCATCATCGCGGTGGTGCAGCCGCACCGCTACAGCCGCGTCAAACACCTCTTCGACCAGTTCGCCACGGCTTGCTACGACGCCGACCTGGTGCTCGTGAGCGAGATCTACCCAGCGGGCGAGTCGCCCATCGACGGTGTCAGCGGAGAGGCGCTAACGTCGGCGATGCGCACACATGGTCACCGCGACGCCTCCTTCTGCCCCACCCGCGAGGCGCTCGACGAGACGCTGCGCGAGCGCGTCCAGCCGGGTGATGTCGTGATCACGCTCGGCGCCGGCGACATCTGGCAAGCCGGCCAAGCGTTGCTCGACGCGCTGCAGCAGCGCGAATAGTTTTTGGCAACGCGGCGCTCGCAACCGGCGAAAGATCACGTACAACTAAAATATATATGTACAGAGATCATGACGCTGCCGCCCGTATTCGTCTTGACGAGGTCGCCGCGAGCCACTCGATCTCTCCCGATGTCGAGCGCGTCTACGCGCGACGCGTAGCTCGCATCTGGGCCGGCTCCGGCGCGCTGTTCGCAGCCGCCGCGCTGGTGGGCTCGTTCCTCGTACACCTGCTCGTCGACGTGCTGCCGATGCTTTCGTACCGCGTCTGGCACGACAAGCTCGCGCTCACGCTGGTCGGCGCGCTCGCCGCCGCGTGGGTGCTCGCGCCGCTGCTCTACCTCGTCGGGCGCGTGCTTGCGCCGGCCTTGCTGCGCCGCGCCGTGCGCCAGCGACTCGCACAGCTTCACGCCGACAGCACGCCGCTCGAGGAGCTCGCGCGCCGCGAGCACGACGCCGTCAACGCCATCGCCGCGCAGCGCGCTGCACGCCTCGAGCGCGCGTCGCTCACGCTGCCGCTGGCCGCCGTGGCGCTGCTCGCGCCGCTGTCGCTGCACGCGCCCATCGCGCTGTTGGCCTTCCGCTGCGGCCCCGAAGCCTTCGGCGATTGGATCAACCTCAGCTACCGCATCGTCGGTCACGCGCACCTGGTGCTGATGCTGCTCGGCGTGCACTTCGCGCGCCGGCTCGCCGACGGCCTCGCGCGCGGCGACGGCGCCGAGGCACAAGAGAGCAGGCCGGGCGCGACCGCTGGCTGGCACGCGCTGGCCTGGACGACGCTGGCGGGCGCGCTGCCGGGCGTGGTGTTTCTCGCCGTGCCGCCGATCCTGGTCTTCATCACCGGCATCGTGTTCGTGCCGGCGAGCTTCCGCCTGGCGGCCAACGCCTCGCGACGCGAAGCGCAGCTGTTGCGCGCGCCACGCTAGCGCGCAGCTTCTTCGTATTGTTAGCTTAGTAGCGGCGGCGGCGGCGGCGGCGCGCGACGAGCACGCCGAGCAGCGCCAGACCGAGCACCCACCAGGTGGCGAGCGGCGCATCGCCGGAGACGACGGCGCAGCCACCGATCAGCGTGTCGGGCTCGACGTTCCCGCCATTGCCGCCAGGCGTGCCCGGGGTCGTGGGCGGGTTTCCGTTGGGCTCGCTGCCGGGCGGCGTGGTGGGCGGCGTGCCCGGATCGATCGGCGTGCTGTTGTTGCTGGCGAAGAGCATCGCGAGCTTGCGACGCTGCTCGAGCCACTGCTCGCCGTCCTCGGACCACGACACCTTCTGGTTGTGCTCCTTCTGGTCGAGCGCGGCCGGCACGAGCGCGGCGATGGCTTGGTCGTGCAGCGCCTGGTCCTTGGCCTTGGCCAGCGCGAGCAGCGCGGCGTCCTGGATGCCGCGGCGCCAGTTCTTGAGGCGGATGCTCGGCAGCGGTCCGTCGAAGCCGCGGTCCTCGGCCGGAAAGACCAGGTCGCGACCGGGGTAGATCAGCACGCCGTCGCCGTTGACCTCGTCCGAGCCGTTGCTGAACGTCATCGCCTCTTTGAAGAGGTTGGTCTTGCCGGCGCCGCCCTGAAAGTCGTTGTAGTAGGTCGACTCCCAGTAGAACCAGCGCTCGATGCCGTGCTTGTACTGGATCCAGGCGTTGACGCGCGGCGAGACGGCGACGTCGTCGGTGGCGAAGCTGCCGGTGAAGGGGCGCGTGCCGTTGTAGATCCAGATCGTCTTGCCCGCTGCTTTGCCCTGGTTGAAGTTCGACAGTGAGAAGTTCTCGGCGTAGACGGCGAAGATCGAGATGTCGCTGAGCTCCGAAGTGTAGTCGTTGGTGACGAACGCCGGCACGGGCTTGGCGCTCGCGGCGCGGCTGTTGACCTGGCCGAGATCGCCCGATTCGGGCTCGTCCCAGGTGTAGAGGAAGAAGTCGACGCCCGGCGCGTTCTGCTTGAACCAGTCGTTCCAGGTGTTGGCCTGCGAGCTGTTGAGCGTGCCGCCGAAGGTGTGGATCGAGTAGACGTCCTGGCCTTGTCCGACGCCCCAGCCGTAGTAGCCGTTGGCTGCGCTGAAGGTCTTGCCGCTCAAGCGGTCGGCCATCGCCTGGTTGGGCGCGTTGTCGTCGCCGATGAACATGGTGATCTGGTGGCGGCGACCGAGCTTGTAGTGGCGCTCCTTGAGCTTGGACGGGTCGTTGTTCCAGCGGTCGGGGAAGTAGCGCTCGAGCACGGTGTCGCCGTCGTGGCCCGAGAAATAGAGCATCGTCTTGAGCGCGGGCTTATCGGGCAGCGTGGCGTCGACAACCGTCAGCTCGAGCGGCAGCTGGCAAGTCGGCAGGCTGCAAGGTTGGCCGTTGACCAGCACCTTGACCGTGCCTTTGTGCACGCCGGGCTGCGTGTCCTTGGGAATGTAGATGTCGACCCACACGCCCTGGTTGCGGTTGGCCGGCACGGTGAGCTTGTTGCCGATGATGTTGAGCGGCACGAGCGGATCGGGCACCGGCCCGAGCAGCCCGGCGGGCATCTCCGGTGCGGCCGGCTCCCAAGGCTCCCACACCAGCCCCTTCGAGCGCTTGCGCACGTTGAGATAGACCTGCTGGAAGAGCTCGATGTTGCGGCCGACGAAGTACGTGTCGGGGTCATTGCTGACAGCGCCGTTCTTGATCGTGCCGACCGCATCGAGCGTGACGTTGACGTCGGATGTCGCCGCCGAGCCACCCTCCACGATCACCTGGAACGCGACGGTCTCGTTGCGCGCGCCAAAGATCTTGATCGTCTGGCCATCGAACGTGCCGTTGCGCGCTTTGAGCGCGTGGCTCAGCGCATCAGCTTTGATCTTCGTGCCATCGTCGAGCGCCCAGACGGCTGCGATGTCAGCGCGGGCGCTGCCCCCAGCGAGGATCATCGCAAGGGCGGCAAAGACAACGCGATATGACAGCTGCATGCCCGTTTTGGAGGGCATTCGACGTGCCACCCAGACACGAGGACTCGCGTTGTAATTACTAGAATTTATGCGTACCCAGTGACTGCTGCGGTTGCCGCTGCCGGAGACGATAGACCTTTGGGCGCGAGCGCCCACCGACAGTTGTCATATCAGCCGCGCGAGCAGCCCGGATAGTTCTCGCCGACGAGGATCAGCGGCAGGCCAAGCTCGCGGCGCCCGATCTCGCTCGTGTAGTAGCCCTTGATCGTCCAGCGCTTGAGCAGGCGAAAGAGCCCGCGTCCGGCCTCGAGCGACTTGTCTCGCGCATCGCGCGCGTCGGCGACATCGCTGACGCTGCGCAGCAGCTGCTCTTGGCGCGCGCGCGGCAGCGACAACAGATCGCCGCCGTAGCGCGTGCGCGCACGCTCGCGCAGCCAGGCGAGGCCGCCTTTGAACGTGTCCTTCTCCCACTTCGCCGCGCCGCGCGCGAGGTGCGCGTCGATGTACTCGACCACGCGCGCCTGCGAGGCGCCGGGTGTGTCGCTGGCGGGGATGATCAGGTCTGTCAGGCGGTCGACGAGCGTCACGTCACGTCGATCGAGATAGCTCGGGCGCCAGGGTTTGCCGGCGTCTGCTTTGCTCGACGCCTTGTCGTCGCCGCGCTGAGACAACCACACGCCAACGCCGGCCGCGCCGCCGAGCGTCGCAGCGCCGATACCGATGGCGATGGCGCGCCGCTTTCGGGAGATGCCGCTCACCTCGCCAGGATATCATCGAGCGCAGCAGATGAAATCGATCGACCTCAAGCGCAGCTACGACGCCATCGTCGTCGGCTCCGGCGCCGCCGGCGGGATGGCCGCCTACGCGTTGGTCAAACGCGGCGTCGAGGTGCTGATGCTCGAGGCCGGCCCGCTCGAGCCTATCGCCTCGTTCGAGCACCACAAGCAGCCCTGGCAGTATCCGCTGCGCGGCGAGCTCGAGATCGAGCGCAAGCGCGAGCTCGAAGACTTCGGCCACGCCTGGAACCAGCGGCTGCTGATCGGCAACACCAAGGCGCACCCCTACGCTAGCGCCAAGGGCACGCGCTTCAAGTGGCGTCGCGTGCGCGCGGTGGGCGGCAAGACGCTGATCTGGGCGTTGATCTCGCTGCGTCTGTCGCCGCGCGACTTCAAGGCGGCCAGCGCAGATGGTTGGGGCGAAGACTGGCCGATCAGCTACGACGACATCGCGCCCTACTACGAGCGCGTCGAACGGCTCATCGGCGTGTGCGGCAACCGCGACAACCTGCCCAACAACCCCGACAGCGTGTTCCTGCCGCCGGTTCCGCTAAGCTGCGCCGAGCTGGTGATGAAGAAGGCCGTCGACCGCTTCGAGGGGCGGCGACTGATCAACGGGCGAGCTGCGGCGCTCACCGTGCCGCACAACGGCCGCCCAGCGTGTCACTACTGCGGACACTGCGATCGCATCTGCCAGGTCAGCGCGAGCTTCTCGTCGCTCGGCGTGCTGATGCCGTGGCTGCTGCGGCAGAAGAACTTTCATCTGAGGACCGGCTCGGTCGTCAGCGAGGTGCTGCTCGACAAGCAGAGCGACCGCGCGCGCGGCGTGCGATTCATCGATCACAGCACGCGCAAGCGCTACGAGGCCAAGGGGCGCGTGGTGGTGCTCGGCGCGTCGTGTCTCGAGACCACGCGCCTTCTGCTCAACTCGCGCTCCAAGGCGTGGCCGACAGGGCTCGGCAACGCCAGCGGCACGCTCGGCAAGTACTTCAGCGAGCACATCATCACCGGCGTCACCATCGGCTTCGCGCCTTCGCTGCGTGGCCGCAAGGCGGCGGCGCAGGCACGCCCCAACGGCAGCCCAGCCTACATCCCGCGCTTTCGCAACCTCGACGGCACCAAGCGCGACTTTCTGCGCGGCTACGGCTTTCAGTTCGTCGACTGGGCCAACGACTTTCCGTCGTACGCGCCGCTGATCAAGGGTTTCGGCAGTCAGCTCAAGCACGACATCAAGCGCAACTTCGGCACCGCGCTGGCGATGGCCGGCTTTGGCGAGGTGCTGCCCGACGCGCGCAACAGCGTGCAGATCGACCCCACGATCGTCGACCAGTACGGCATCCCGTCGCTGCGCTTCGACGTGCGGCGCCGCGACAACGAAAAGAAGATGGCGGCCGACATCGCGGCTACCGCCGAGGAGATGATGCGCGCCGCCGGCGTCGAGATCATCTCGGGCCCGCGCAAAGGCATCTCGACGCCCGGCGACAGCGTGCACGAGCTCGGCACCTGCCGCATGGGCCTCAAGCGCGAGACGTCGATGCTCGACGCCAACAACCGCATGCACGAGCTGCGAAACGTCTTCGTCGTCGACGGCAGCAGCTTCACCTCGGCGAGCGAGAAGAACCCCACGCTGACGATCCTCGCGCTGGCCTACCGCGCCGCCGAGCACATCGCCGCGTCGCTCAAACGGCGCGAGCTCTGAAGGCGCGGCACGAGGCCCGAGCGCTAGAACAGGTACTCGACCTCGACGCCGGGCAGATGCGCTACGCCGCGGCCGCGCGCGTTGGTCGGCGGCGACGTCTGGCTGGTCGTCACGTCGCGCTGGAGGTAGACGAGCACCATGTAGGTCAGCGCGACGCGCCAGTGCCGAAACAGCGTCATGCGCACGCCGCTGCCGATCTGGATCAGGTCGAGCGACGGGTTGTCGAGGGTGAACGTCTCGTCGGGGATCGGTGACTTGTCGTAGGAGACGCCGGCCATCAGCTCGAGGTCGGGGCGGCGCGTGGGCAGCGGGCGCACGAGGAAGCCGATGCCGAGCTCGTAGCTGACGCTGTAGTTCTTGTCGCGCGACAGCTGCGCCTCGGTGAGCGGCTCCTGGCCAGGCTCGTCGGCATCGTAGCGTGGGCTGATGATCTGCTTTTCGAAGAAGTTGTAGAGCCACAGGCGGTAGTCGACGCCGATCTCGAGCCAGCGCGTGGGCTTGACCGCGACGCCCCACTGCAACGTGTGCGGGATCGGAAGCTCGACGATGAGGCTGCGCGGCAGCTTGTATCCGATGGTCGAGACGACCTCGCGCAGGCGCTCGGGAGGCTGGTCGCGGATCTGGCGTCCGAGGCCGCGGAAGGTCACGTCGCCGTCGAAGCGCGCCGCCGAGGCGCCGCCGTAGTTGAAGCCGAAGGCGAGCCAACGGAAGGGATTGAACAGCAGGCTCGCGCCCCAGCCGATGCCGTGATCGACGCCCGAGTAGTCGAGCAGCAGATCGCCGAGCAGCGCCTGCCCGGTGGTGGCGAGGCCGTCGGGCGCTTGGCCGGGCGGCGTGAGCGAGTCGATGAGGCTCAGCTTGCGCGAGAAGCCGAGGCGCATGTAGTGGTACGAAAGGCGCGCGCCGATGGCGATGTAGCGGTTGATGCGCCAGCCCACCGCGGCGGTGGTGGCGACGACGAAGAACGTGCCGTCGATGAGGTGGTAGGCGGTCGGCGCGTCGCTGGGCAGAAACGCGCCGTAGAAGTTGGGCGCGTAGACGGCGAGCCCGACGGTGATGTCTTTGCGCCCGAGGAAGCGCAGGTCGGTGCTGGCGCCGAGAAACGGCAGCGCGCCGAAGGTGCGCTCGGGCTCGATGATGTTGCTGTAGTAGCCGTTGCTGCCGATCGGCCAGCAGCGCAGCTGGCCCGGCCGCCCGCAGTTGGGGGCGTTGATCTCGGGAAAGCGCGTCGGGTCGAGCGCCTGCATCTCGAAGCGCGTGCTGAGAAACGTCAGCGACGCGCCGACGTGCAGGCGCACGCCGGGCTGGTCGGCGAGGCCGGCGGCGTTGTGAAAGATCGCGGTGGTGTCATCGGGCGTGGCGAGGTTGACCATGGTCGCGCTGCGCCGGCCGCCCATCAGCGTGATCGTAAAGCCGCCGGCGTGGGCGCGCTGCGGCATGGCGGCGAAGCACGCGATGAAGGCGAGCGCTGCGGCGATGCCGGCGAGCGGGCGAACGGCGGACCTTTTCACCCGCAGAGCATACCCCAAGCCCTGGCTGCACTACTCGGCGACCGACGCGCGCGAAGGCAGCCCCTTGTAGGCCTTCTGTCCGCGCGAGAGCGCGCGCGAGATCTCTTTGATCGTGTGCACCACGCCGCCGCGCTGCTGCACGCGCACCGCGGCGTTGTACTGGCGCACGGTGCCGTCGTCGTTGTGTGCACCGAAGCGCCTATCGGCCGCCCTTGCCGATGTTGATCCAGGTCGTCTTGAGGTTGGTGTACTTGTCGACGGCCCACTTGGACTTGTCCTTGCCGCCGTTGCCCGACGCCTTGAAGCCGCCGAAGGGCGCGGTCATGTCGGCCTGGTCGAAGTTGTTGACCCACACCGTGCCGGCGCGTAGCGCCGCCGAGACGCGGTGCGCGCGCGCGAGGTTGCTCGTCCACAGCGCCGCCGACAGGCCGTAGCGCGTGTCGTTGGCGATGCGCAGCGCCTCGGCCTCGTCGTCGAACGGGATCACCGAAAGCACGGGCCCGAAGATCTCGTCGCGTGCGATGGACATCTCGTTTTGCACGCCGGAAAAGATGGTCGGCTGCACGAAGTAGCCGCCGCTCTGCTCGAGCGCGCGCGCGCCGCCGTAGACCAGCGCCGCACCCTCGGACTTGCCGAGCTCGATGTAGCGCGTGACGGTGGCGAGCTGCTCGCTGTCGACCAGCGGGCCGGCCTTGCTCGCCGGGTCGAGCGGGTCGCCGGGCAGCCAGTCGGCGGCGACGGCGGCGAGGCGCTCGACGACCTCGTCGTGACGCGAGCGCTCGACGAGCAGGCGCGATCCGGCGACGCACATCTGCCCGGTGTTCCAGAACGTCGAGAAGCCGACGGCGCGCAGCGCGAAGCCGAGATCGGGGGCGTCGGCAAAGATGATGTTGGGCGTCTTGCCGCCGGTCTCGAGCGAGACGCGCTTCATGTTGCTCTCGCCGGCGTAGGTCAAAAGCTTCTTGCCGACGGCCGTCGAGCCGGTGAAGGCGATCGCGTCGACGTCATCGTGAAGCGCGAGCGGTTTGCCGGCCGACTCGCCGTCGCCCGGCACCACGTTGAAAACGCCCGGCGGCACGCCGGCCTCGCGCGCCAGCTCGGCGATGCGCAGCGCCGAGAGCGGCGACTGCTCGGCGGGTTTGAGCACCACCGAGTTGCCCGTGACCAGCGCCGGGGCGATCTTCCAGGCGGTGATCATCATCGGGAAGTTCCACGGCGTGATCACACCCACCACGCCGACGGGCTCGCGCGTGATGAGCCCCACCACGTGCGGTGGCGTGGGCGCCATCTCGTCGTAGAGCTTGTCGGCGAGCTCGCCGAACCAACGCAGCGTGTAGACGCACTGCTCGAGATCGACGCGGTCGGTGTAGCGGATCGGCTTGCCGATATCGAGCGTCTCGAGCAGCGCCAGCTCGTCGCGATGGTGCTCGATCAGGTCGGCCAGCCTCAGCAGCACCTGACCGCGACGCCGCGGCGGCATGTTGCGCCACAGCCCGCGCTCGAAGGCAGCGCGCGCAGAGGAGACGGCGGCATCGATATCGCGCACGTCGCCGGCGGCCACCTGCACCAGGGCTCGGCCGGTCGCTGGGTTGATACAGTCGAAGGTCTTTTCGCTGCGCGGCTCGACGAACGCGCCGCCGATGTAGCAGCGAGTCTTGAAGGACTTTGTCTGCTCGGCGGCGGCCGCCGCCCATTCTTCTCGTGTTTTCATCGGGGCAGAGCTTAGCGCCTCAGGCGGCTCCAGCGCAGCGTGTTGGCCACGCGGCGATCGGTGCGCGTCGCCTGCGCGCGCGTGCGCAGGATCAGATCGCCACCGCTAAGCTCGACGCTGCGGCGCAGCTCGTGGCCGACCCAGTTGGGAAAGAGGCTCATGTCGACGGCGTGCACCACTGTCGCGGCGCCGTCCTCGTCGTGCTCGAGTCGCCACGTGCCGCTGTAGGAGACGTAACCGGCGGCGATCTCGGCGCGCAGCTCGGGCGAGGTCGCGGCGAGGGTCGTCGCGTCGGCCTCGGGTCGCTTACGGCGCATCAGCGCCGCCCACACGCGACCGTCCTCGGTGTAGGTCAGCCGCCCGACGGCATCGAAGCCGAACGGCGAGAGCGGCGCACCGTCATCGAGCACCGATGTCCATTCGACGAGCTGCCAGCTGCCGACGAGCAGCCTGTGGAGATTGGCGAGGTCTGGCGGTTCGGTCGGTGGCGTGGTCATCGGCGCGCAGTCTACCCCGCTCGCGCGGGGGCACGGCTATACTCGGTGCACGGACAAGCGCGGACGTGATGATCAAGGTGTGGATTTGGACGGTAGCGGGGATGGCAGCGGCGCTGCTCCTCGGCGCGTGTGCGGGGTCGCGTTCGGTGCCCGATTTCGCGGTGACGCCCGTCGCAGATGGTGCGTCCGACGCGCGCGACCTGCAGGTCGATGTTGCCGATCTCGGCGCGGACGCGCCAACCTGCCAAGCGACCTGCAACGGGTGCTGCCAGCCTGACGACACGTGCGTGGCCGGCACGGCGGACAACGCCTGTGGCGCCGCGGGCTCGCCATGCGCCAACTGCACGCTCGTCAACCTGATGTGCGGCAGCAACTACTGCCAGGGTTGCACGGCCGACTGCGCGTCCAAACGCTGCGGCGCCTCGGACGGCTGCGGTGGCAGCTGCCAGCCGGGCTCGGGCTGCTGCACGCCGAGCTGCAGCGACAAGACCTGTGGCACGTCCGACGGCTGCGGCGGCAGCTGCTCGGCTGGCTCTGGCTGTCACCTGCTGTACGACGACTTCAACACGCTCGACACGTCGGTGTGGGCCGTCGCCGTCAGCACTGGCGCCAGCGCAGCAGTGGCCAGCGGCGAGCTTCGCATCACGCTGCCGGCGGCCGCCAATGCGTACGCCGACGTCGCGACGAAGATGAGCTTCGGCCCGACGACGACGCTCGAAGCGCGGGTCTACCTCAGCGCGGGGCAGTTCTACGATCACAGAGGGCTCGGCTTCGCCAACGCCCGCATCGGCGACAGCTGCGGCGCCAGCCCTGGCGAGCGCGACGCCGCGCAGTGGCGTGGTCAGGATGACGACCTCTATCGCCAGAGCGCCCGCGCGTCGCAGCATGCGTGCACCAAGCACGCCGACGCCTACGCCGCCGGCTGGCACACGATCAAGATCGTGCGCAGCGCCGCCAGCGTGGCCTTCTACCTCGACGGCCAGCTCGCCTACACCGAGCAGAACAATGTCCCCAGCGCCTCGCTGCCGGTACGCTTTTCGGCCTACACCTTCACCAGCGCGCCGGGCCAGAGCCTGCAGATCCGTGTCGACTGGGTGCGCGTCACGCCATAGCGCAGCCCCGGCGCTTGACATGCGCCGCACGCCCGCTAAAGGCGGCTGCATCATGATCGTCCTCGGCCTCCAGCGTCTCTTCTCGTAGGCGCGTCGCGCCCCCCTTTGCGACCGCGACTACCTGTTGTTCCCCGCCGCCATCTGCTGGAGGCGCGCGATGTTTCTCTACGATCTGTGGCTTCTTGCCGTGGCGCGCCGCCGTCTGCGCGCCACCAAGCTGCTCGCTGCGGCCGGACTGCAGTTCGCGCCGCGCGAGCTCGACCCCACACGACCTGTGCTGCACGCGGTCGACGCCACGCGCGCGCAGGATCTGCAACGCCGCCTCGAGCAGGCCGGCGGCGCGGCGCATGTGGTGCACATCGGTGAGCAGCACGTCGCCGCGCACGGCGCAGCGCCGCTGCAGCGGCCGGCCGTGCGCCTGCGCCGCATCGAGCGCACGCTCGAGCTTCGCCGCGGCTTGCTCGGCGAGACGCGCCTCGAGCGCGAGCTTCACACGTACGCTTCGCCGCGTCTGGCGCGCGCTGCGCTGGCGCGCGAGCTGAGGCGCCTGCGCCGCGACGGCTACCTGCTGATGGACCGCGAGTCGGAGATCTTCGCGCGCGTCGATCAGCAGCGCCTCGCAGCCGCCGGCGGCGCCGCCGCCCAGCGCTTGCCGCACGCGGCCGTGCTCGACGATCAGGCGCGCCTGGTGCGTGGCGATCGGCTGCTCGAGCTGGGTGATCCGCGCGGCACGCTGGTCGCCATCCACGCCGCGCAGCGCGCCGAGAGCACACCCGCGCGTCGTCAGTTGCTGTGCGGCGAGCAGACCCGCGTGCTGACCTGTTTCGGCGAGGCGCTGCTCGGCGAGCTGTCTCGCTACCCGAAGAAGGTGCAGATCGACTGGCGCCTCGGCTTCGTCGACCGGCTGCGCCTCGGCAACGGCTATCTGCGCGGCGAGCCGGTCATCGACGACGCCACCGCGCGTCTGATGGCGCACCAGATCAGCGAGCTGCCGCTGCTCGGCAGGCTGGCCACGCTCGAAGTAGAAGCGCCCTACGCCGCGCCGCTTGTCGACGCGCTCGCCGCGCTCGCGCCGCCGCGCAGCGTCGAGCAGCTCACGCTCGTCGATCAGCACGGCCGCTGGCTCGGCAACGTCGGCGAGCTGGTGGCGAGGCTGCCGGCGCTGCGCCAGCTGAAGCTGCGAGGCATCCCGCGCCTTCGCGGGCTCGTCGCGCCCGAGCTGCGCGCGCTGTCGCTCGAGACGCAGGCGCTGCACCCGTGCACGCTCGAAGTCATCGGCTGCTCGTCGCTGCCGGCGCTCGAGCGGCTCGACCTGTGGACGGTGGCGCCGCCCGGCTGGCGCCTCGACTACGACGTGCTCGCGCCGCTGCTGTCGCGCCGCAGCGCGCCACGCCTGCGCGAGCTGTCGCTGTGGTTCTGCGATGCCACGCACGAGGTGCTGCCGCGCTTGAGCGGCTCGCCGCTGCTCGCGGCGCTGCACACGCTCGAGCTTCGCGGCAGCGCACCGTTCGACAGCGGCGGCGAGTGGCTGCTCGCCAACGCGCGCGAGCTCGAGCACCTGCGCCGGCTGCGTGTCGACACGCGCTATCTCGAAGACGGCGCCTTTCACCCGCTGCGCCGTCGCTTCGGCGCGCGGCTCGAGGCGGTGCAGAGCCAGCAGCCGCCGTTGCCCTTCGCGCCGCCCTGGGTCTCGCTGCGGCAGATCGAGGCCTTCGACCGCTCGCTGCGCGCCTAGATGCTATTCGCTCCAGGCTTGCAGGATCGTGTCGACCAGCCCGCCGAGGTGGTCGGCGGTGACGCCGATGCAGCGCGCGCCGGGCGCGTCGAGGACCTGCTTGATCTCGTCGCCAGCATCGATGGCAGCATCAGCGACGGCCACGGCGCAAGTCAGAGGCGTGGGCTCGCGCTTTGGATCGATGTCGTGATGGTCGCGCGCCGCGGCGACCACGGCGGCCGGCAGCTCCCACTGCGCAGTGATCATCGCGCCCACTTCGTTGTGCAGGTGCTCGAGCGCGCAGTCGATGCGTCCGTGCTCGAGCCACTCGGGCTGGCCGCGCCCCCAGCTCGCCAGCAGCGAGAGCAAGGCTGGACGACCCACGTCGGCAAACAGCCCGCACAAGAAGCCGAACATCATGTCGAAGCCGCGCGTGCGGGCGAGATAGAGCGTGGCGCAGCCGAGCACGTAGAGGCGCTTGCTCTCGGCCTCCATGCGCTCCTGCAGCGGGCCGGGCGCGCGAAAAATGCGGCGCATGGCGAGCCCCATCGCCGCGTCGCGCATCCCGTTGAGCCCGATGCGCGCGGCGGCCTGGCGCAGGTCGGCGATCCTGGCGCGCGCGCCGAAAGCCGGCGACGAGGCGATGGCCAGCACACGCGCGGCGAGGTCGGGATCGCGGTAGGCGAGCTTGACGGCGGCGGCGAGATCCGCGTCGGGCCGCGACGCGAGCTGCTGCAGCTCGATGGCGACCTGAGGCAGCGCCGGGATGTGAAAGTTGCCTTCGCGCAGGGTCTTGGTGATGCGCGCGCGTGTCGCCTGGGCAGCGCCGCTGCTGCACGCGCGACCGTCGGACGTAACGCTCCACGCGATGTCGGCGCGGCGATTCGAGATCATGGAGCCTCCAGGCCAGGACATCCCCACGATCGGCGCGCGAGCTAGATGTTGTAGGAGAAGAATGCGGCGGCGCTCCGCTGCAGTGGATGCCCTCCATGCTCGACTCCGCACCCGAGATCGAGGAGGGAGATCTCGGCTGCGGCCCGCACGACAAGAGGGGGACCTCGACGTGCGGGTGTCGGGCAGCTGCATCGGAGCGCCGCCTGAAACCGGTCGCGGATCTCGGGACGGGGTGGCGTCACCCACACATCGGGAGGGTGTTGGGTGACGCCGGTCCCCCGCCCGTCAAAATCTCATCGAGGACGCTACTCCGCAGCGCCGGGCTGGCGCCGCAGGAACGTCGGGATATCCATCTCGTGCTCGTCGGGCATCTCGAGGTTGGGATGCACGCGAGGCACCGAGCCGTGTCCGGCCGTGGTGCGCCGCGCGCGCAGACCGCGAGGTGCCGGCTTGCGCGCTGCCGCCTGCGGCGCCGTCGGATAGTCGCGCTCCGCGTAGGGCAGCGTCTGCTGCTGCGGGAACTGCGAGCCCTTGGGCGCCGACGAGGGTGGCGGCGTGGTCGGCGCGGGCGGCGGCGGCGCGTGCGGCCCCGTCGCCTGCGGCATGATCGCCTGCGGCATGATCGGCTGCACGCTCGGCTGCGAGCCGTCGTGGTCGGCGGCGCGACGCGAGGCGGCGCCGCGCACGCTCGACGGCGCCGGCAGCTGCGCCAGACGCTGCTGGATCTGCTGCGTCTCGCTGGACAGCGCCTGCGGCGATGCCGCCGCCGCCGCAGCATAGGCCGCTTCGATCTCGATCGCCTGCGGTGGGGCCTGCGTCGCGACCTGCACCTGCGCCACCGGCGCGACCGACGCCATCGGCTCGGCGCTTGGCTGCGCAGCCGCCGTGGCCGTCATCGGCGCCGAGCGGGCGGGCGGCGGCGTGGCCGCGGCTGCAGCCGCCGCCTGGGTCCGCTCGCGCGTCACCTTGGCCTCGGGCTGCTGGCTGGCGCGCAGCGACGTGCGCTGCTGGTCGAGCTGCTGGCGCGTGTGGCGCACCTCGTGCGAGCGCGACGTGGCCTGGCGCACGCCGGCGCGCTCGTCGGGGAAGCCGGTGGCGATGACCGTGATGCGCACCTGATCTTCCATCGACGCGTCGACGACCGAGCCGAAGATGATGTTGGCGTCTTCGTGGGCCGCCTCGTGGATCAGCGAGGCCGCCTCGTTGATCTCGGTCAGCGTCAGGTCGGGGCCGCCGGTGATGTTGATCAGGATGCCGGTGGCGCCGTCGATGGTGGCGTCCTCGAGCAGCGGGCTGGAGATCGCCTCCTTGGCCGCCTCGAGCGCCTTGCGGTCGCCGGCCGCGTAGCCGGTGCCCATCAGCGCGTGACCCATGTTGCTCATCACCGTGCGCACGTCGGCGAAGTCGACGTTGATGAAGCCGTGGATCACCACCAGGTCGCTGATGCCCTGCACCGCGTTGAGCAGCACTTCGTCGACCTTGCGGAAGGCGTCGAGCATCGTCGTCGCCTGACCGGCGACGGCGAGCAGCCGCTGGTTGGGGATCGTGATCAGCGTGTCGACCGCGTCCGAGAGCAGCTCGATGCCGCTGTCGGCCTGGCGCATGCGCTTTTTGCCCTCGAATATGAAGGGCTTGGTGACCACGCCGACGGTCAGCGCGCCGACCTGCTCCTTGGCGATCTGAGAGATCACCGGCGCCGCGCCGGTGCCCGTACCGCCGCCCATCCCGGCGGTGACGAAGACCATGTCGGCGCCTTCGAGCACCTCCTTGATGCGCTCGATGTCCTCGAGCGCGGCGTCGCGGGCGATCTCGGGGTTAGCGCCGGCGCCGAGGCCGCGCGTCAGCTCCGCGCCGAGCTGCAGCTTGGTCGGCGCGAGGTTGCTGTCGAGCGCCTGCAGGTCGGTGTTGGCCGCGATGAAGTCAACGCCTTCGAGGCCGGACGCGATCATCGTGTTGATCGCGTTGCCACCGCCGCCGCCGACGCCGACGACCTTGATCCGTGCCTGGGTCTGAGTCTCGTCTTCGAGCTCGATCATTGCCATGGGTTGGTCCCTCCTCTGCCGGCGACGTCTCGTGTGCCGGCGCTTATCTCGTCTGCGATACGGCGCGGTCATCGAGGGGCATCCCGACCGCGGCCGTCTCGCGCTAGAACACTCGTGCGAACCAGTCCTTCATGCGCCGCCCGATACCGCTGCGCTCCGAGGCGTTGCGCGCCTTGTAGGGCACGGCGACCTCGAGCTGCTTGGCGCCGTGCAGCACCAAACCGACGCCGGTGGAAAACGCCGGGCTCCTCACCACGTCGACGAGCCCGCCGATCTTGCGCGGGCTGCCGCGCCGCACCGGCAGGCCGAGCACCTCTTCCGAGATCTCGGGCATGCCTTCCATGATCGTCGTGCCGCCGGTGATCACCGCGCCCGAGGCGAGCAGCTCGGCGTAGCCCGTCTTGGCGATCTCGCGCTGCACGAGCATGAAGATCTCCTCGACGCGCGGCTCGATGATGTCGCACAGCAGCCGGCGCGAGATGCGGCGCGGCGCGCGACCGCCGACGCTCGGCACCTCGATCTGCTCTTCGGGATCGACCAGCGCGCCAAGCGCGCAGCCGAACTGCTGCTTGATCTTCTCGGCCTCGGTGGACGGCGTGCGCAGACCAACGGCGATGTCGTTGGTGATGTAGTTGCCGCCGACCGTCACCACCGAGGTGTGCACGATCGAGCCTTCGTACCAGATGGTGATGTCGGTGGTGCCGCCGCCGATGTCGATCAGCACCACGCCGAGCTCCATCTCGTCCTCGTGCAGCACGGCCTCGCCCGAGGCGAGCGGCTGCAGCACCAGGTCAGCGACCTGCAGGCCGCAACGCTGGCAGCACTTGACGATGTTCTGCGCCGACGTCACCGCGCCGGTGACGATGTGCACCTTGGTCTCGAGGCGCACGCCGCTCATGCCGAGGGGCTCTTTGATCCCGTCCTGGCCGTCGACCACGAAGTCCTGCGGCAGGACGTGGATGATCTCCTTGTCCATCGGGATCGCCACCGCCTTGGCGGCGTCGATGACGCGCGCTACGTCGGTGCTGCGCACCTCGCCGTCCTTGACCGCGACGATGCCGTGGCTGTTGAACCCCTGCACGTGGCCGCCAGCGATGCCGGCGTACACGCTCGAGATCTCGCAGCCGGCCATCAGCTCGGCCTCTTCGACGGCGCGTCGGATCGACTGGATCGTGTTGTCGATGTGTGTGACGACGCCTTTGCGCAACCCTTTGGAGGGGTGCGTCCCGATTCCGATGATGTCGATGGACTCGTCACTGACTTCGCCGACGATGGCGGCGATCTTCGTCGTGCCGATATCTAGTCCAACGATGAGCTCGTCTCGTCTCGCCATAGGTCACTTATCGCGGCGACAGCCGCGCGATCACGCGATCGGCGCGTGCCTCGTGATCGAGCAGCAGCGCACGCAGTCGCTTGACTTTTTTCGGTCCCAGAGCGCGCCATACCGCGTCGAGCTTGCGCAGCCGCTCTTCGCTGAAGGTGCGTCCAAAGCGCAGCGCGATGCCGCCGCGCCGCAAAAAGAGCGTCAGCTCACCCTGCGTTCCGAGACGAACCTCGGACAGCGGCGGGCGCGGCTGCGCGTAATAGCGCGCGATCACCGATAGCGCGCGTTGAATCCACAGGCGGGCGTAGACCCGGTTCTTGAGCAGCGTGGCGCGATCGAGCCCGCTGACGAGCGGTAGGCCCTCGGTCTCGCCGCGCTGGGCGCGCTTGAAGATCACGCCCTGCGCGTCGACGAGGTAGAGGCGCGAGCCGAAGCGCAGCAGCGCGCGCGCGTCGCGCTCGTGCACGATCACACGCAGCGTGCGCGGCAGGTCGCGGCGCACGTCGACGCGCGCGATCCAGGGGTGGCGCTCGAGGGCCCGCGAGATCTGCGCCGTGTCGACGCGAAAGATCGGTTGGCCGCGCAGCGGGTCGACGGCGGCGCGCAGCTGCGCCGGGATGGTGCGGCGGGCGCCCTCGATCACGATCTTGTCGACGTTGAAGTACTGCGTCTTGGAGAGGCGCTTGTAGCCGTGATAGCCGGCGAGGCCCAGACCACCGAGCACGGCGAGCAGCAGCAGCACTTCGAAGGTGCGCAGCGCGGCGCGGCCGGCTTGTTTCGCGGCGCTGACCAGCGCGCCGCGCACGCGCGCGCCGCGGGCACCCTTGGCGGCGGCCGCACGCTCGGGCAGCTCCGCGCTGGCGACGGCGCTGTTGGCGAGCTCGGGATCGACCTCGCTCTTGCAGGTGCGCTCGACGAGCTCCGCCGGCGGCGGCGTGACGCGAATGCCAGCCGCTGGCGTCGGCTTGCGCAGGCGGCGATTCTTGCGGCGTAGACCGAGCAGGCGCAGCAAGCTGCGTCCGCTGCGACGGCTCGCCTTCTCGGCCGGCGTCGGCGCCTTGGCGGCCTTGCCGTCGCCGCGCTTGCGCGCCGAGCGGCGACGCTTGTTCTTGCCGCGGCTCGGTCGTCCGCGGAGATCCTTGAGGCGCTTGATCACGCCTTGAGTCCCGCCTCGGCGATGATCAGCTCGACCAGATCGCCGTAATTGATGCCCACGCGCGCGGCGATCTTGGGCAGCAAGCTGTGACTGGTGAGCCCCGGCAGCGTGTTGACCTCGAGCAGCTGCGGCGGCTCCGCGCTGCGCTCGTCCCAGCGGAAGTCAGTGCGCGTGGCGCCGGCGCAGCCGAGCAGCCTGTGCGTGGTCAGCGCCGCGGACTGCATCTCTTCGAGCACGTCGGCGGGCATCTCGGGCGGCGTGACGTAGCGCGTCTGGTCGCTCTCGTACTTGGCCTCGTAGTCGTAGAATCCGCCGTTCTGCGGCACGATCTCGATCGAGCCGAGACAGCGCGCGTCGGCGCCCGCGCCGACGACGGCCACCGACAGCTCGCGACCAGGGATGTAGCGCTCGGCGAGCAGCGGCTGCGTCGCCGCAGCGAGCGTCGCCTCGAGCTGGCCCGCGTCCTTGGCGATGGTCACGCCGACGCTCGAGCCTTCGGCGCGCGGCTTGAGCACCAGCGGAAAGCCCAGCTCGGCGCTCCTGGCGCTGGCGGGATACTGCCAGTCGGCCGTCGGCACGCCCGCCGCGCGCAGCAGCTGCTTGCTGAGCACCTTGTCCATCGCCAGCGCCGAGGCGAGCACGCCCGCGCCGGTGTACGGAATGTTGATGGACTCGAGGAAACCTTGGATGCAGCCGTCCTCGCCCCAACGGCCGTGCAGCGCGATGAAGGCGACGTCGATAGCAGCGCGCTCGATCTGATCGCAGACGTCGGTGTCGACGTCGATCGCGACGACCTCGAAGCCGCGCTCGCGCAGTGCATCGAGCACCGAGCTGCCGGTCTCGAGCGAGACCGCGCGCTCGGCCGAGCGCCCGCCCATCAGAACGCCGATCCGTCGCGATTTGACTGCTTGGCTTTGCATCGCTTCTGCCCGTTTCAACCGCTGTGTTTCGCCCCTTTTGCGGGGGAAGTTGCGCGGTTGGATACGGTCCAGTAAGGCCGCAGGCCGAGCGCCTGGGCAAATTTTTCACCCCTTTTTCTGCGGCTCGCGGGGTTGAATCCGCCGTCGAAGGCGTGAGATACATCGCGCTCCCGATTTGTATGCTCAACGACGCCCTAATCAGGTGAGGAGACCCATGCGTACCAAGACCACGCTGTTCTGCGCGCTTGCCGCCAGCGCTGCGCTGCTGCTGGCGAGCGGCTGCAAAAAAGAGAAGAAAGACCCCGGCGCCACCGGCAGCGCAGCCGGCACCGCGGCAGCGGGCAGCGCGGCGGGCACGGCCGGCGCGGCCAAGGGCAGCGGCGACAACCCGCTCGCCAACACCAAGCTCGGCAAGCAGATCAAAGGCATCGCCGACAAGGTCAAGAACCTCAAGGACACGCTCGACAACAAGGCCGAGCCGCTGACGCCCGAGAAGTACGAGGCGCTGATCGTCGCGCTCGAGAGCTGCACGCTCAAGCCCAACGGCCAGATCGACTGGAAGTGCCCCGCCTACAAGGCGCTGCGTGACGCCAAGCGCAATCGCAAGACGCTGCTCAAGAACCTGCTCGGCACCAACGCCAAGATCGGCGCCAAGCTGATGAAGCACAAGGGCGCCGCCGTGCGCTGGTATTCCATCGGCCTGATGAGCTCGGCCTTCGCCGGCGGCGTCAAGGACGACAACATCAAGGCGCTGCTCGAGCACGCCAAGACCGAAAAAGAAGGCCCGGTGCTGATCAAGATCGCCAACACCGTCGCCTCCAACCAGAAGAAGAACCCCGAGGTCGGCGACTGGCTGATCGCGCTGCTCAAGCACAGCGACGAGCACGTGCGCGTCGCTGCGGCCTACCAGCTGACGGCCTGGGGCCAGGAGACCAAGGGCGCGGGCAAGGCGCTCGCCGCCGTGCTCAAGAAGGACGAGTCCGACAAGGTCAAGGCGGCCGCGTGCAAGGGCGCCGGCAAGCTGCAGGACGAGTCGCTGATCCCGACTATGGCCAAGCTGGCCAAGAACAAGAAGACGCCGCCGACCGTCTACAGCGCCTGCTTCGCCGGCGCGGTGATGATGTGGACGCGCTGGATCTTTCCGCCCAAGAAGCCCAGCCGCAAGGCCTATGGCCTGACGCTAGCGCTGCTCAAGGCCAAGCCGCGCGACAAAGATCACCCGCCGTGGACGATCGTGTCGTACTTCCGCGCGCTGCAGAAGAAGGACCAGGACAGCGACAAGCAGAAGACCTGGCGCGCGGCGGCGAAGTTCTACAAGCCGCAGCAGATGATGACGGCCATCGGGCAGGTGATCACCGATCCCAACGCCGGCTGGATGGTGCGCAGCTACTTCGTCGACCAGATCGGCAAGATGGGCGCCACCAAGGCGATGCTGATGAAGCTGCGCAAGAAGTACAAAGGCAAAGAGAAGGACTACAACCACGGTCACGTGATCAAGAAGCTCGACGACTGGATCAACAAGTCGTCCTAGTCCTCGACCACCCGCCACGATTCAGGGCTTCAGGCTTCAGGCTTCGCACCCTCATTGTGACGTCCTAGGAGAAGGTCCGGCGCCTTCTCACGGACGGCGCTCCATCGGCAGCGTGCTGGCGCGCGCGATGTCCGCCTCGAGATCAACACCGAGCTCCGCCGTGTGCACGTACCCGGCGTGCAGCAGCCAGTGCACGGTGTCGCGCGCCGTCTCGGCAAAGGGCCGGAAGTGCGCGTCGAGCTCGCACTCGGCCTTGGCTGACGAGATCGGCCGCGCCTCGTTCAGCATCTGCAGCGTCTCGTCATCGAGGCCGCTCGGGCGGCCGAAGATGCGCGCCAGGCGCTGCTGCGTCGCGGCGAGCGCGCGAGCGACCGCGTAGGGTGGCGCGAAGCGCGGCGGGCGCACGCCGCTGACGCGGCCGAGGATCGTCAGCAGCTCGGAGCTGGTGTGATAGAGGCCCGCGACGTCGTAGCGCGCGCCGTCGTCGGCGAGCTCGAGGGCGACCGAGGCGGCGAACGCGGCGTCACGCGCGTCGACGACACACACGCCGCCGGGCGGCGCGAGCGGCAGACGCCGCTTGATCAGATCGATGACAAAGTTGGCGGCGCTGCTCGGCGGCTCGGCGTCGTAGGGCCCGAAGACCCAGCCCGTGTGAAGCTCGATGACGGCGAGCGAGAGCTGCGCGGCGCGCTCGCGCGTGGCGGCGTCGAGCGGCGCGCCGAGGCGCACGAAGCGCCGCACGCCGCGCGCGTCGGCGATGCGCAGCAGATCGAGCGTGGCGGTGCGCGTCTCGCGCGAGGGCTTCTGCACCGCGTCGATGACGGCGTCGGCTTCGCTGAGCAGCATCGCCAGCTGCTCGCTGTCGCCCGGCTCGAGGCAGACCACGCGCGCCGTGCTGCCGGCGAGCACGCGCGCGGCCTGCTCGGGCGAGCGCGCCAGCGCGATGACGCGCTTTCCCGCGCGCTCGAGCAGGCGCACGGCGTTGTTGCCGAGCACGCGCGTGGCGTGGGTGACGAGGATGGTATCGGGCGAGGCGGCGAGGCTCAGCGCTGTCTTCATGGCGGTCGATCTCCTTCGATCGACTAGAGGTGAGCGCGCGACGTTTTTTGCTGGTCGCGGCGCTATGCTCGACGCATGTCGTGCTCAGTCGACGAGCTCGTGCGTGCGCTGCGTGCGCTGGGCGTCGAGCCGGGCTGCACCCTCGTCGTGCACACGGCGTTCTCCCAGGTGCGCCCCGTCGAAGACGGCCCTCGCGGCCTGATCGCGGCGCTGCAGCGCGCCGTCGGCGACAGCGGCACGCTGGTGATGCCGAGCATGGCCGACGACGACGACGCGCCGTTCGACGCGCGCACCACGCCGTGCCTGCAGATGGGCGTCGTCGCGCAGACGTTCTGGCAGCTGCCGGGCGTGCTGCGCAGCGACAGCCCCCACGCCTTCGCCGCGTGCGGCCGTGCCGCCGAGGCGATCACACGCGCGCACCCACCCGACGTGCCCCATGGCCTCGATAGCCCCGTCGGGCGCGCGTACGCGCGCGGCGACGGTCACGTGCTGCTGCTCGGCGTCGGCCACCACGCCAACACCACGATCCATCTCGCCGAGAACATCGCCGGCGTGCGCTACGGCGTCGCGGCGCGCGCGCACGTTCGAGACGCCAGCGGCGCGCCGAAGATCATCAGCTACCGCGAGGTCGATCACTGCTGCGAGCGCTTCGCGCAGATGGACGAGTGGCTCGACGCGCGCGCCCTGCAGCGCCGCGGCCGCGTCGGAGCCGCCGAAGCGCGCCTCGTCGCCTCGCGCGACGTCGTGTCGATCGCCCTCGAACAGATCGCCGCCGACGAGAAGGTCTTTCTGCACGCCGCGGGTAAGTGCAGCGAGTGCGACGAGGCTCGACGGGCAACTGTGCGCTGACGCTCGGCTGGTGGTTGTGCGCGATCCCCTTCTTGCTGCTGCGGCGCTTGGAGCGCCGCGCCGATCTCCACAGCGCGACGTTGATCGATCATGCCTACGCGCCGGTGTCCGCGCCGCACGTGGCGCCGCTGGTGCACGTCGGCCGACGTCGAGCGCCCCGCGACGAACAAGCCGACGTGGCGCAGGTCTACCTGCTGCCCGAAGACTCTCCGCTCGGTCGCTACAACGTGCACGTGCTCGTCTCGTCGAACCCGCGCATCTACGTCGGCGCCGCGCTGCCGCAGCTGCTCGGCAAACAGGCGATGCGCGCCGTGATCGCGCACGAGCTGGGCCACTGCTTCGACACGGGGCAAGCCGCCGCGGACATCGCGTTGATCGCCTGGCGCGCGCTGGCGCTGCCCGCGCTGCTCGCCGGCGCGACGCGGCTTGTCTACGGCGCCTCGCCGGCGGCCATCGGCCCATCGTGGTTCGCGCTCGCCGTCGCGTGCCGGCTCGTAGCGCGCTGGGCACGCTGGCGCTGCTGCGCCGCCGCGAGTACGCCGCCGACGCCTACGCCGCACGCATTCGCCGGCTCTGAAACCTACGCCTCCTATGTCACCGATTCGTGGCGTGCCGAGCACACTGCACTAGCCAGCAGCCGCCTTGGCGGCCGTCAAACACCTGAAATCACAGCGGCGACTTGTGGCTCGGCGTTCGCAATGGATCCGATATCTGGGCTGCCACTGCAGCCCACGAGGGGAGCAAAGCCGTCTTGTCCATCCGACGCATCGCCGTCGCGTTATCGCTGTGCGTGCTCGTCGTCGTCGGCGCCTCGAGCGCCGCGCTGGCCGCGCCGCCCGCGCGCGCCACGCTCGTACAGCGGGTGCTGCGCTGGCGCCCCAAGCTGTGGCAGCGGCTGGCCAAGCGCCGTGTCTCGCCGCTGCGGCCGGCGCTGAGCGTCGAGCGCTTCTCGGCGCTCACCGATGACACCGCGCGCGCCGCCTGGCAGCAGCACCTCGCCGCGGTCGGCTACCGCGCGGCGCTGATTCCCATCGGCGACAAGCTCGACCACAAAAAGCCGCTGCTCGTGCTGGTGCCCGGCATGGGCGAGAACCTGCGCGACATGCGCCAGCTCATCAAGGCGCACGAGCAAGGCTACCAGGTCGTGATCGCGCTGACCGACCACCGCCAGAGCTGGAACCGCAACGGCACCGACCTCTCGCGCGCCATCGAGCGCCTGATGCACGAGCGCAACCGCCTCGCGCGCGCCGCTGGCGATCCTCAGCCGTCGCGGCACGTCCAGATGATCGGCCACAGCGCCGGCGCGATGACGCTCGACCGCGCGCTGTTGCGCCTCGCCGACAAAGCCGTGCTGCGCGAGGACGGCAGCGGCCTCTTCTCGCGCGTCGATCAGCTGCTCGTCGATCCGCCCGCGCGCGGGCTCGACGCGCCGTGGCTGCTCAAGCACTCGCGCGTCAAGCTCCTGCTCGCCGCCGTGCTGCCGCGGCTTCCGTTCCTCAAGCGGCGCGGCGCCGAGCCGGGCGTCTTCTCGCTGGTCAGCGGCGACTCGCTGATGCGATCGCTGACGCGCCAACACAAGCTGCCCTCCACCGTGCACACGCGCTTCGTCAGCGTCGTCGACCACAAACACTCGGGGCGCGCGTTCGGCGTACCGCACCCGCTGCGCAGCCTCTATTCGCACGATCTCGGGCGCGGCGAGCTGGCGCGCCTGCGCAAGCTGCTGCGCGAGCGCGGGCCCAACCCGCTGCTCGACCACGACGAGCTCGGCCGGCTGGCCTACTTTCGGCTGCTCGGCCTGACCCACGTGCACGGCCTCTCCAACGCGCTGCGCATGCTGCGCCACGCCAAGGGCTACAAGCGCTTCGCCGCCGACGTGCGCCGCGCCGCGCGCTCGGGCTCGGACGCCAAGTTCGCCGCGGCCTGGGACGCCGCCCTGTCTCGGCTGACGCCGACCTTCTACGGCGGGCACACCTCGTTCATGTGGACCCACAAGGCCGGCCAGAAGGTCGGCGGCGCCGTAAACCCGCAGCATCTCGTCGACAAGCCCTTCATCGAGTGGCTTAGCGGCGAGCTGTCGGCCAACCGCGCCGAGCACGACGCCGCCGCCAGGCCATAAATCCGCCCGTCGGTGTAGGGAAAAGCCCGACTGGCTCTGCTATCCTCATCGGCGTGATCCCACCCATGGTGGCCGAGACAGCGCGCGCGCTGCCCGCGCAGGCGCGTCCGCGAGACTGCGCCCGATGACGGTCTGGCCCGTGACGGTCTGGCCCGCGACGGTCTGCCATATGATGGTTTGG
>JAGQIK010000491.1 GCA_020431405.1 Myxococcales bacterium | reverse complement strand
GGGTCTTCGTCGGCGTCGCCGCCGCGGCGGCCGGCACCGCGATCACGCTCGGGGTGCTCGCCAAGAGCCGTCAGGACGAGGCCAACGATCCCACCGTGGCGCATCCGCGCGCCCAGGATCTGCACGATCAGGCCTCGGCGTTCGCCATCGGCTCCAACGTTGGCTGGGGCGTGCTCGCCGCCGCCGCCAGCGCGTCGGCGCTGTTCTTCTACCTCGGCCACCGCGACCACGGCAGCGCCAGCGGCGCCCGCGTGTCGGCGTGCGCATCGCCCCGCGGCGCGCTGCTCTCGCTGGACGCCCGATGGTGAGGCCAAGGCTCGTGCTGCTCGCGCTGCTCGCGACACTGGCGGCGGGCTGCTCCGTGCAGCCGCTGCTGACCGTTGGCCGACAGTGCCAGCACAAGATCGAGTGCGCGCCGGGCCTCGTCTGCGATCCGACGACCAACCGCTGCGCCGTCGCGCCCGACAGCGGCCTCTTGCCCGACGGCGCGCGACCCGATGCCACGCGCGACGGTCCCGCCGGCGAGCTCGGCCCGAGCTTCGACAGCACCGTCGATGGTCGGCTCGTCGACAGCACCGTCGACGGTCCCGTCGGCGACAGCAGCGTCGACACGGCGCCGCCCTACAAGCTCAGCTGCAGCATCGACGTCAAAGCGGGCACCCACAACTGCGCCGCCCCCGTGACGCAAGACGCGCTCTCGCCGGGCAGCGGTCGCTTCACCGTCGACCTCGCCGGCTACAGCGAGCTGACGCTCGTCGCTCGCCTCTGCGATCCCACGGGCTACGCGCTCGACGTCGGCAACTCGCCCACCAACAACGGCGACGGCGGCGACGGCGGCAGCCGCAGCAACGACAGCGAGCTGCAGATCAAAGACACCACGCTGTCGATCTTCGGCAACGACTACAACCCGGCCGGCGGCGGCAAGCTGATCCAGGCCGCGCCCTCGTACGTGCCCGCCAGCGGATGCGCCGAGCGCACGCTGGTGATCTCCGACGGCCAAGTCACGGGGTCGCAGGGCCTGAGCGTCACCTCGCCCTACATCTTCCGCCTCAACCAGCCCGACAGCGAGGGCTCCCCCGACGCGATCGTCTACCTCGGCCTCGACCGGGTCGTCGGCAGCACCGCGCGCGTGGGCACCGGCCTCGAGCGCGTCGACGTGAAGCTACGCTAAGCGGGCAGGCCACAGGCCACGGGCCACGGGCCACAGGCATCGACTGCAACGCTAACGGTAACGACGACGAGGGGACCCCCGGCGACCGTGGACGACGGGATCATCGCCGCTACCGTTAGCGTCAGCGTTCAACCCCCGCGGCCCGTGGCCCGTGGCCCGTGGCCCGTGGCCTTCTAGCTACTTGCTGCTCCAGAGCGCCGCCGCGCGCTTGGCCATATCGACCAGCTGCTTTCGATCCTGATCGTTGCCCGCCGTGTCTTCGGCGATCTTGATCACCTCGTCGAAGCGCGCGCCGCTCGAGTGCTTGCTGTGGCGCAGGATCTCGGCCAGCTCGGCGACCGCCGCGGCGAAGCGGAAGTCGGCGCTGGCGGCTTCGAAGCTCGGGCGCGTCGCCGTGATCGGCAGCGTGTGCGTCATCTGGCTGCTCACGTCGCCGTCGGGCTGCTTGTAGCGCAGCCGCAGCGTCGCCACCTCGCCGGCGAGGCGCACCGGCGCCCGCAGCTGCACCTCGTAGAACGCCGTCACGCGGTGTCCCGCGCCGATCTCGCCGGCGTCCTTGTTGTCGTCGGTGAAGTCCTTGTTCTGCAGAAGCCGGCTCTCGTAGCCGAGCAGGCGGTACTTGTCGACCACCGTGGTGTCGAAGTCGATCTGGATCTTCACGTCCTTGGCGATGACCTGCAGCGTGGCGACGAGCTTCTTGACCAGCACGCGCTCGGCCTCGGCAGCGCTGTCGATGTAGTGGTAGTTGCCGTTGCCGTTCTCGGCGAGGTTCTGCATCAGCTTGTCGTTGTAGTTGCCCGAGCCGAAGCCGAGCGTCGAGAGCGTGACGCCGTTCTTGCGCTTCTCGATGACGTAGTCGACGAGCGCCTGACCGGTGAGCCCGACGTTCATGTCGCCGTCGGTGCAGAGCATCACGCGGTTGATGCCGCCCTGCTTGTAGGCTTGCTCGGCGAGCTTGTACGCCATCTGGATGCCCGCCGCGCCGTTGGTCGAGCCGCCCGCGCTGAGCGTGTTGATCGCGTGCAGGATCTTGGCTTTGTCGAGCACCGCCGTCGGCTCGAGCACCACGCGCTCGTTAGACGCGTAGACAACGATGCCGAGCGTGTCGTTTTCGTCGAGCGCGTCGACGAGCTTGGTCAGCGAGCTCTGCACCAGCGGCAGCTTGTTGCTCGCCTGCATGCTGCCCGAGACGTCGATGAGGAAGATCAGGTTGGCCGCCTTGCGCTCGGACGGCTTGATCTCGCGCCCCTTGAGCGCGATGCGCAGAAGGTGCTTGCCCGCGCCGAACTTCGAGGGCGCCAGCTCCATCGCCACGGAAAACGGCGCCGGCACGCCGGGCTGTACCTCGGGGTAGTTGTAGTCGAAGTAGTTGAGGTACTCCTCGATGCGTACGCTTTGCGGCACCGGCAGGCGGTTGTTGCTGATCAGATCGCGTCGCGCCAACGTGTAGCTCGCCGTGTCGACGTCGATGCCGAAGGTCGACTTGGGCTCGGCGGTGGTGCGCACCCAGTCGTTTTCGATCCACTCGCCATACTTTTCGCCGCCGGGATCCGTCGGCGGCACGGCGCCGCCCGCGTCACCGCCCCACGGCCCGCCGGCGTCGGCGCCGCCCCAGTAGCCGCCGTCGCCATAGCTGCTGTAGCCGTCTGCCGACGATGGCGCGCCGGAGTCGCCGCAACCGACGGCGACCAAGGCGAGGGCCGCCAGCGTACAGAGAGTGATCACGGTCATACGCGAGCGCGGGCTGCTTGCGAGCTGCATCGGGTGCCTCCTCGAGCGATGCGCTCGCAGAAAGCATCGGCCGTGCCACCACGCAAACACGTGTTTATTGGGCTACGAGGCCCCGCAGCGCCACGTCACGCATGACATGGGTGGCACAATTGGGCCGTGCCAGCGGCACGGATCGCGGCATCGTTTCGCCGCGCGAGCGCGCGTGCGTGCGCGCGCGCCTGTTGACGCCTACGAAACGAACGCCGGCGCGATGGACGCCACCATGCGCTCGGGCGACACGACGTTTTCGCGCTGCATGTAGGCCTCGGTGGAGCTCACAAGCGCGTCGCCCTCGTCGCCGCGCAGCTGCTGGCCGCGCACGCGCCGCGTGCAGGCGGCATAGAGCCCCATGTTGGCCGCCTCGAAGCTCGCCTCGGCGCTCGCCAGCAGCGACAGCGCGCGCGCCGGGTGGCCTTCGAGCTGGGCCACGCTGGCGCGCGTCAACGTCGCCAGCGGAGCCGCCCAACCCTTGCGCTCGCGGTCGAGCCGTCGCGCCAGCCGGCTCGCCTCGCGCAGCAGCGTCGGCCGCTCCGACGCCGGCGTGTCGTCGTGCATCGCCGCCGCGATCGCCGCCGTGGCGCGCAGCGCGCTGGCGGTCAGGCGCAGCAGCTGCTGGTGAAGCAGCCGCGAGCGCACGAAGTCGGGCCACGCCTCGCGCACGCGGCGCCACGCGCTCGGGCCGTCGCCGAGATACAGATCGAACATCGTCTCCGACAGCACGGCGCCGAAGTGCTGCACGTGATAGCCCGACGTCGGCCACGTGGCGATGGCGTCGCGCACCTCGCGGCGGCCGAGCTCGATCTCGTCGGCCGCCATCCACACCGGATAGGCCCACGTACGCAGCGACGTCGAGGCGTAGAGATCGCCGAGCTCGTCGGCCTCTTTGAGCAGCTTGGGCAACCGCCGCGAGGCTTCGCGCAAGTCGCCCCGGATCGTCAGCAGGCTGAACATGAAGTACTGCACCGTGTCGATGTTCCAGCGCGCGCCGGTGCAGCGCGTGCGATAGATCTCGTCGGAGCGGCGGCAAAGCTCGATGCCTTCGTTCCAGCGCCCCGAGACAGCGGCGATGATGCCCGCCGCCCCGCTGACGAAGGCCTCCGTCTCGGGATCGTCGAGCCGCCGCGCGATGGCGCGCGCGCGCGCCAAGATCTCGTCGGCGCTCGCCGCGCCGCGCCCGCCAGGCAACGCGCGCACCGCCGCCTCGCC
>JAGQIK010000490.1 GCA_020431405.1 Myxococcales bacterium | reverse complement strand
GGCGACGCCGTTGCTGGGCGCCATCTCGCCAGCGCGCGCCGACAGCGACGCGACGCTCGCCGCGGACGACGGCTTCGCGTCGGGCTGCGACGCCGGCGCAGGCGCCGACCGCTGCGCTGCCCCTGCAGCCTGCCGCGGCTGCGCCGCTGGCTCGGCCGCGTCGCCGGCGAGCAGCGCCTGCACGGCGGGATGCTCGGCCGACAGGCGCGCCTCTTGCGGCTCCTCTGCGTCCTCGGTGGCGGCCACCAGCGACGCCAGCCCGCGCACCTCGAGCGTCTGCGAGCGCCGCACGCGCGGGATCTTGGGCGGCTCGCTCGTCGAGCGCTGCTTGAAGGCGAGGATTCGCTCCACCGTGGCGCGGCTCTCGTCGTCGAGCTCGTTGAAGCGGACGCCCATGCCGTGCGCTTGCATCGGCTTGGAGGCGTCGTACTCCTTGATCCACACCACGCGGCCCTCGCCCTTGAGCAGACGGACGCCGCCTTGGATCAGAAGCTCGAAGCGCAGCTGTGTTCCCACAGGCTGCGGCGCGCGGCTCTGGATGAACATCCCGCCGCGGCTGATATTGGGCGCGTACTTTTCGACGAACGTCTCGACGTCCGGGTACTTGAGCCGGATCCGCAGCGAGACTGGCGCCTTGTCCTTACGTGTCACTAGAAGACGATAATTGTGACACCCGGCTCGGCGAGCTGTCTAGCGCAGCGCCCGTCGCAACCTACGACTGCTCCACCAGCCCGTACGTCGCTTCGATCGCCTCGTCGAGCTTGTCCAGGTTCGGCCCGCCTGCCTGGGCCATATCCGGCCGGCCGCCGCCACGCCCGTCGAGCATCTCGGCCAGCTTGCCCACCAGCTTGCCGGCGTGGACCTTCTTGGCGAGGTCCTTGGAGACCATCGCCAACAGCGTCGCCTTGCCGTTGTGCTCGCCGCCGAGCACGATCACGCCGCTGCCGATCTTGTCGCGCAGCTTGTCGCCGGCGTCGCGCAGCGTCTTCGGATCCGCGGCGTCGACGCGCGTAGCGAGCACCTTGATGCCGCCGACGTCGCGCACCTGCTGCATCAGGTCGGTGCCGCCGCCCGTGGCGAGCTGCTGGCGTAGGTCGGCGATCTCGCGCTCCTGCTTCTTGAGCTGCGCGAGCAGCTTCTCCGCGCGCGTCGCCACGTCGTCAGGCGCCACCTTGAGCGTCAGCGCGGCCTCGCGCAGCTGTCGCTCGCGCGTCTGGTCGTGCGCCAGCGCGCCTTCGCCAGTGACGCAGACGATGCGCCGCACGCCGAGCGCCAGCGGCTCTTCGGCCGTGACGCGAAACTGGCCGATGTCGCCCGCGCGCGCTACGTGCGTGCCGCCGCAGAGCTCGACCGACTCCGAGCCGATGCGCACCACGCGCACGCGATCGCCGTACTTCTCGCCGAAGAGCGCCATGGCGCCGGCGCGCTTGGCTTCCTCGAAGGGCAGCTCGTCGGTGCGGCTGACATCGTTGCGCCGGATCTGCGCGTTGACGAGCGCCTCCACGCGCTCGATCTCTTCGGTGGTCAGCCCTTCGAAGTGGCTGAAGTCGAAGCGCAGCCGCTCCGGCGCCACCTCGCTGCCCTTCTGCGCCACGTGCGGGCCGAGCACGGTGCGCAGCGCGTGGTGCAGCAGGTGCGTCGCCGAGTGGTTGAGCTTGATCTTCTGGCGCCGCGTGCCGTCGACCTCCAGCGCCGCTGTGTCGCCGACCGCGATGCCGCCCTCGGCGACCTCGACGTGATGCACCCACAGCGAGCCGCCCGGCTTGGTCGTGTCGAGCACTTTGGCGCGCCCGCTCTCGACCCGGATCGTGCCCGTGTCGCCAACCTGGCCGCCAGCGCGCGCGTAGAACGGCGTCTGGTCGACGATGATGTCGACGCGCTCGCCCGCGCTGGCGCGCTCCACCGCCGCGCCCTCGCGCACGATGGCCAGCACGCGCGCCTCGCCGCGCTCGCCGTCGTAGCCAACGAAGCGCGTCGCGCCGTGCTCGTCGTAGAGCTTCTTGTAGATCGCGTCTACCGCCGCGTCGCCGATCTTGCTCTCGGCCGCGCCGTGCGTCTCGAGCACCCAGGCGTGCGCGCGCTCCTCGTCGACGCTGATATTCGACTCGTCGGCGATGAGGCGCGTGAGGTCGATGGGGAAGCCGTCGGTGGCGTAGAGGTTGCCGACGAAGGCGTCGTCGAGCCTATTGGCCCCTTCCGCTTTGACGCGGTCGAGCTCCTCGCCGAGCTTCTGCAGGCCGCGGTCGAGCGTGCGCCGAAACGCCGCCTCCTCGGCCTGGACGATCTTCTCGATGACGTCGCGCCGCTCGATCAGCTCGG
>JAGQIK010000489.1 GCA_020431405.1 Myxococcales bacterium | reverse complement strand
GTCTCCATCGACTTGGCTTCCTCGACCGTGATGACGCCCTCTTTACCGACCTTCGACATGGCCTCGGCGATGATGTCGCCGATGACCGAGTCGCCGTTGGCGCTGATGGTGCCAACCTGCGAGATGTCCTTCTTGCCCTTGGTCGGCTTGGCGAGCTCGCCGAGCGACGCGACGGCCGCCTCGACGCCGATGTCGATGCCGCGCTTGAGGTCCATCGGGTTGGCGCCAGCGGCGACCATCTTGATGCCCTCGGTGTAGATCGCCTGCGCCAGCACGGTGGCGGTGGTGGTGCCGTCACCCGCGATGTCGGAGGTCTTCGAGGCGACCTCTTTGACCATCTGGGCGCCCATGTTGCTGAGCTTGTCGTCGAGCTCGATCTCCTTGGCGACGGTGACGCCGTCCTTGGTGACGGTCGGCGAGCCCCAGGACTTCTCGAGCACGACGTTGCGGCCGCGCGGGCCCATCGTGACCTTGACCGCGTTGGCCAGCGCGTTGACGCCAGCGAGCAGCTGTTTGCGCGCCTGCGCGTGGAAAATGATCATCTTGGCAGCCATTGGTGCGCCCCTTACTTGTCGAGGATGGCGAGGACTTCCTCCTCGCGCAGGATCAGGTGCTCTTCGCCTTCGATCTTCACTTCGGTACCGCTGTACTTGCCGAAGAGGATGCGATCGCCCGCTTTGACCTCGAGCGGACGCAGCTCGCCGCCCTTGCGGCGCTTGCCATTGCCGACGGCCACGACCTTGCCCTCGATGGGCTTTTCTTTGGCGCTGTCGGGAATGATGATGCCGCCCTTGGTGGTGTCGGCTTCGGCGATACGCTTGACGAGAATGCGGTCATGAAGCGGTCGGATCTTCATCGAATACTCCTCCTCCGGGATCCGTCCCGGTGGTGGTGGGGTCACGACTTCGGAAATGAAGGGGCGAAACTAACAATCGCGCAGGGAGTGTCAAGCGCGGATTGGCGGCCAGTGAACGGCCGTGGGGACGGAGCTATCTATACTTCTTGGCGAGCTGGACCTGCTCTTTGGGCAGGCGCGCGAAGACCTCGCGGTAGACCTTCTTGCGCTTCTTGGCGGCCTTCTTCTCGACCATCTTGGCCGTGCGGGGATTGCCGTCGAGCATGCGATTGACGAACTTGCCGCGGTAGGCGTTGATGCCTTCTTCGACCTGGCGCAGGTTGAGCTGCTCGTACTGCTCGCGCGTCATCCAGATGCGCACCACGACCTCGTCATCGTGCTTGCCCTCGAACGTCAGCTTGCGCAGCTTGGGGATCTTCTCGAACAGCGTGCGCGTCCAGCTCGAGAAGGTGGTCGTCAGCGTGGTGTAGCTCAGCTTCTTGAGGTACTGCCCGGTGCCGTCGCTGGCGACGAACGGCACCTTGACCTCGAGCTCCATGGTGTCGGCGTCGGCGAGAAACTGCGGCTTGAGCGTGCCGCTGTACTGCGGCAGCTTGCCGATGGCCTTCTTGGCGTACTTGAGCAGCGGCAGCTTCTGCCGGTTGGTGTACGTGACCTTGGCCGTCTGGCCGACGCGCAGCACCTGGCCGAGCCAGTCGGTGCCGCCCGCCTTGGCTTGGGCCTCGGAGGTGTAGAGTCGGATGTCGATCTTGTCCGGCGTGCCCTTGCCGCGGAAGCCCTTGCGCCGCTTGACCTGGCGCCACAGCGAACGCATCAGCCGGCCCAGATCGTCGCGGTCGATCTTCTTCGGCACGACGCCCACCACCTGCACCGACGTGGTCCCCGCGGGGTTGAGGTTGACGTCGGAGATGATCTTCGCCTTGGCCCCGATGGGCAGCTTCAGATCATCGAAGTACAGCCGGTCTTTGGTCTGCTTCTTCTGCTCGCAGCCGAACGCGACGAGCACGAATGCCAGCAGGCTCAGCGCGACCACGGTGTGCGTGCGCGATTTGCTCAGCGTTTTGCTAGACATGGGCGCCGTTCTACCACGATCGCGCGCGGACCGCTCGCATCAGAACGGGATGTCGTCCACCGCATCGGCCGACGGCGGCGGACCCGCCGCGTCGAAGCGCGCCTGCGCCGGCGCATCGGACGCGAACGCGCGCGGCGCGCCGCCGTCGAGCGACGCGCGGTTGCCGACGAAGTGCACGCGCTCGGCGTTGATCTCGGTCATCCAGCGCTCCTGCTCGTCCTTGTCGCGGTACTTGTAGTGGCGGATGCGGCCCTCCACGCAGACTTGGCGCCCCTTCTTGAGGTACGTGTTGCAGTGCTCGGCCGACTTGCTCCACACGACCACGCGATGCCACGTGGTCTCCTCCTTCAGCTCCCCGGCCTTGTCCTTCCAGCGATGGCTCGTGGCCACGCTCAACCGCACGTTGGGCACACCGTTGGCGTTGTAGCGAAGCTCCGGATCCGCTCCGAGATTGCCCAGGATGATGACTCGATTGACGCTCGACATTGTCGCTCTCTCCTTTCGTACGCTCGAGACAGAGCAAGCCGAGGGCCAAACGCGATCCACGCGAGATCACGTCGTCGCACTGCGCGGCAGCGTCCGGACGTCCGGATAGCGGTCCGGCGTCGTCCGCTCTCCGTACGCCGAGCGAGTTTTTTGGCCGTGTCGCCAGCTCGGGCGATGATGGTCAGCGATGTCAGACAACTCGCAGCCGCTCGCCCGAGTCGGAGACCGCCGACGCCGCAGCCGCCGCGCCGCGGACGCCGCCCCGAGCAAGCCAGCGGTGATCGCCAGCCACTGGGCCTTCAGCCGCGAAGAGCGCCGCGTCCTCAAGGCGCTCGAACGCCGTCGCAGCCTTCGCCGTGACGACGACACCCGCTCGCGTGTACGCTCTCTCTGATGAGAAAGATTCCGTCCACCTGGGGTGGATGGCGACCGGGAGCCGGCAGACCTCGCAAGCCTGGTGCTGAGCAGAAGGTCAAGCGCGAGCGGTTTTCGAGTCGCTCTGCCCTGCGCGTAACCAACCTCGTCTGCGACGACGTTCCGAGCCTGCGCTCGCCCACCTTAGCCGATGAGGTTAACGCCGCCTTTTGGGAGAGCGCGCGACGCGACGACTTTCGCATCGTGCACTACAGCATCCAGACCGATCGCCTGCACCTCATCGTCGAGGCCGACAACTGGCGTGCGCTGACGGGCGGCATGACGCGGCTCAAGATCCGCGTCGCGCGCCGCCTCAACCGCCTCCTCGACCGCACCGGCACGCTGTGGGCGCAGCGCTACGAGTCCGAGCTGCTGCAAACACCCACCGACGCGCGCAACGCCTTGCTCTCGGTGCTCAATCGCCGGCGCAAGCACCAGGAACAGCAGGCGCAGCCCGGGTGGATCGACCCGCTGTCGACCGCGCGCTGGTTCGACGGCTACAGCGACCGCGCGCCAGACGACGACAATCCGTGGCCGAGGCCGCTCACGGCGCTGCTCGCCGAAGGGTGGCTGCGCGGCCGAGGCGGGCGCTTCAGCGTCGACGACGTCCCCGAGACCTGATCGGATGCGATGATGTGCGCATGAACGTCACCGCCTTCGACCATGTCCACATCTACGCGCGCGATGTCGAGCACACCATCGCGTTCTACCAGCGCTGCTTCGGCGCCGAGCCCGTGGGGACGCTCGCGGCTGGCGACGGGCGCGTGCATCGCTTCGTGATCCTCGGCGGACAGTACATCGCGATCTCGCCCTTTCCAGCGACCATGCAGCCGCGCGACGCGCCGCCGGTGGGCGACGGCGCCGTACAAAGCGGCTTCGGCATCGCCCACGTGGGGCTCAACGTCGACGACATCGACGCCGCCGTGGCGCACCTCCGACGCAACGGCGTCGATGTGCACGGCGACGTCGCCGGCGCCGGCGCGTTGCGCTACGTCTACGCCAGCGCGCCCGACGGCGTCATCGTCGAGCTGACGCAGTACGTGCTGCCGCCCAAGCTCGCCCCCGGCGCCAAGCTGCTGGCGCTGCTCAACAGCGCGATCCACGCCATGCGCCGCACCATCGCGCGCAAGCTCATGTCGTCGGTTTGAGCGCGCGCGCGCGCGCGAGCAGCAGCTGTCGCTCGCTCGCGTTCTGCGCCAGCTCGGCCGCTCGCGCGATCTCGCGCGCTGCCTCGTCAACACGTCCGAGCTTGGCGAGCAGATCGCCGCGCACTGCCGGCAGCAAGTGATAGCGCGCGAGCGCCGGCTCACCGAGCAGCGCGTCGACGAGCGCGAGCGCCTCGCCCGCGCCGAAGGCCATCGAGACGGCGACGGCGCGGTTGAGCTCGACCACCGGCGACTGCGTGAGCTCGACCAGCGCGTCGTAGATCGCCACGATGCGCGCCCAGTCGGT
>JAGQIK010000062.1 GCA_020431405.1 Myxococcales bacterium | reverse complement strand
GCCTGCAACTCGGCCCGCAGTCCAAGACGACAGTCCATCAGCGCCGCGCCCGCCAACGCACTCGCACGCACAACGCCCCGAGGCGTCTCGCCACGGCCCGCGAAAGGCACGCCCGCAGTGTCTCCCACGTCCGCCAACCACGCCAAACGCCCGCAGGCCACCAGCCTCCCTCTCCGGTTTCAGCCCAGCCGCGCCCGAACGCGCCCCAACCGCAAGCGCAGGAGGCGTCCTCCCACGCTCGCGCCCCCCCCGCGCCCCGCGCTCCTGCGCCCGCCGGCGTTCAGTGCTGTAGACCGCCGTTCGTGAAGGCGCGCTCAGGCCTGGGCGAGCGCTGGGAGCGTGATGCCGGGGCGTAGGGGTATCTGCGCGCAGATGGTGGTGCCGCGGCCTTGGCGTGCTGTGATCGTGAAGCGGCCGCGCAGCAGCGAGGCGCGTTCGCGCATGCCCATCAGGCCGACCGAGCTGCGCGCTTCGAGCGCGTCGTCGGGGATGCCCGAGCCGTTGTCCTCGACGGTGAGGACGATGGTGTTGTCGCGGGTCAGCAGCGTTAGATGAACGCGAGCCGCCTGGGCGTGCCGTACCGCGTTGTTGAGCGCTTCTTGGCCAATGCGAAACACGCCGGTGGCAGTCTCTGGCTCGAGCGGCGGCAGCTCTTCGGCGCTGACAGACAGCTCGCAGTCGACGTCGGTGCGGCGGCTGAGCTGGTTTGCGTAGGCTTCGAGCGCGCTGCTCACACCGAGCTCGTCGAGCATGGGCGGCCGCAGGTCGCGGATCACGTTGCGGACGGCGTCGATGGTGTGGCCGAGCTTGCCGGAGAGGTCGCGCGCGACGGTGGTGAGCTCGGAGTCGCCTCCGAGCTTGTCGTCGATCCAGTCGGCGTCCATCTTGAGCGCCACCAACACCTGACCGATGGCGTCGTGCAGCTCGCGGGCGACACGTTTGCGCTCCTGCTCCTGGGCCTCGATGACGGTGTTTGCGAAGATCTTCTTGAGGCTAGCGACGGCGCGCAGCTCTTCTTCGAGGCGCTTGCGTTCGACGATCTCGGCGCGCAGCGCGGCGTTGATCTGCATCAGCTCGTCGGTGCGTTCGACGACGCGCTGCTCGAGCTCGGTCTTGGTCGCCTTCAGCTCGCGCTCGACCCGCATCGCCTCGGTGATGTCGCGCGCGACCACGGCCACCATCGTCACCTCGTCGTGCTCGGTGATCGGCGCGAGCCGAGTCGACCACCAGACTGTTGGCTCGATGTCAGCCTGCGCGACGATGTGGCTCGCCTCTTCGCCGTGCTCGAAGACACGTTCGAGCGAGTGCGCCAACACAGTGTGGTGGTGCGGCGGTACGAAGTCGAAGACGCTGCGCCCGATGTATTCGTCGCTGGTGTTGATGTAGAGGATGCGGTGCTCGCGGTCGGCGGCGAACACGACGTCAGGCGCGGCGTTGACGAGCCGCCTGAGAAACTCGACCTCTCGGCTCTGCCGCACGCAACGCGCGAGCCGCTCGAGCCGTCGTTCACAACGCAGCTCGGAAGTGCCGTGTTCGAGCACCGCCCACGCCCCGGCGCGCAGCAAAGGCTCGACCCGCTCGGCGCTCGCGTCGGCGACCACGACAGCAGGTGCGTGTTTGCTGCGCGAGGTCTCGGCGATCGCCGCGTCCGCCCCCTCGTCGGCGACGAGCAACAAGTCGGCGGGCAGCTCGTCGACGGTGCAGAAGCCAGCCGACCTCAGGCGCTCGAGCCAGACCTCGGCGTCGGGCCTGCTGATGCGCACGAGGGCGCGCGGCGGGGCGGACTTGCGTAGCACTGCGGGAGACTAGGGGCAGCAGGACCCAGGAACAAGTGAGATCAGCCCCTTACGACCTAGGTCGGGATTTTTCCACGCAGAGTCATTGACACCCCTCGCCACGGCAGCTAGAGAATGAACGTTCATTCCGCCATGAGCGATAAGCGACAAGATATAGCCCGCGCTGCCATCGAAGCCTTCGCCGAGCGGGGCTTTCACGGCACCGCCGTCCCCGACATCGCGCGCCGTGCGGGCGTCGGCGCGGGCACCATCTATCGCTACTTCAAAAGCAAAGAGGCGCTCGTCAACGAGCTCTATCGCGAAGCCAAGTCCGCGCTGGTGATGGCGGTGACGCAAGGCTTTCCACCGCCGGGCTCTTCGCCGCGACAGCAGTTCGCCGAGCTGTGGCGCCGCCTCGCGCGCTACGTCGTAGAAAACCCCAAGACTTTCAAATTCATGGAGCTGCTACACCACGCGCCCTATCTCGACAGAGAGAGCCTCGCGGTGGAGCAGCGCTTCTTCGAGTTTGGCGAGCAGTTCTTCGCCTACACCAGCGGGCAGCAGCTGACCAAGTCGCTGCCCCCCGCGACGCTGATCGTCTTCGTCTGGGCAGCCTTCGTCGGCATGATCAAGGCCGGCCACGAAGGCCGCATCGACCTCACCGAACAAACCATCGAGACCTTCGAGAGCTGTTGCTGGGAGGCGATCCGAGCCTAGAGCGGCCCCGTCCGCTCGAAAGCAGCTCAGCGCCCGTTTGCGCCGAAATCTAACCGAAAACGGAATGAACGTTCATTCCACAGACGCCGCGGAGATCACCATGAGCACCACGACCCACGCCAAGACCATCCTCATCACGGGCGCCAGCGCGGGCATCGGTCGCGACACCGCGATCCGACTCGCCGAGCGCGGCCATCGCATCATCGCCACCGCGCGCCGCCGCGAGAAGCTCGAGGCGCTCGCCTCCGAGCACGCCGGTATCACCGCGGTGCCGCTCGATGTCACCGACGCCAGCTCGATCGCCCGCGCGCGCACCAGCGTTCTCGAGCTCACCGACGGCTATGGCGTCGACGCGATCATCAACAACGCGGGCTACGGCCAGATCGGCCCCCTCGAGCTGATCGACGACGAGGCGCTGCGCCGCCAGTTCGACACCAACGTCTTCGGCCTGATGGCCGTCACGCGCGCGTTTCTGCCCGAGATGCGCGAGCGCGGCCACGGACGCGTCGTAAACATCAGCAGCCTCGGTGGACGCATCGCCTTCCCGCTGATGGGCGCCTATACGGCGACCAAGTTCGCGCTCGAAGCGCTCTCCGACTCGCTGCGGCTCGAGCTGCGACCGTTCGGTGTACGCGTGGTGCTCATCGAGCCTGGCGTTATCCGCACCGAGTTTGCCGACACCGCGATAAACAGCACCTCGACCCTCGGACAGGGCAGCGTCTACCAGCCGGCCCTCGAGCGCCTCGAGCAGCTCAACGCGCAGATGCACCGCACGGCGGTGAGCACGCGCACGGTGACGCGCGCGATCCAGGCCGCCATCGAGCGCCGCCGGCCCCGCGCGCGCTACGTGGCGCCGGTCTTCGCCGGGCTCGGCGTCGGCTTGCTGCGCCGTCTGCCCACGGCGCTCACCGATTGGCTGATGCGCTCGTTTGCCGGCCTGACGCCCAAGCGTCTGGTCCACGCCACGTCTGGCCAGGCTCGCCTCACGGACCGCGCGGCGTCCGCCGAGCGGCGGGCGGCCTAGCAGCCCGTTGAGCATCGCCGTAGTGCTAGCCTCCTACGTATGTATGACGCCTCTGGTGGGGCGGTCGTCGGGTGGCGAGCCTACTCGCTGCACAACGACGCCCAGCGCCGCAGCCCCTTCATCATCACCTGCGAGCACGCGCGAAACCACGTCCCCGAGCCGTGGCGCTGGCCGTCGGACGACGCGCACTGGCTAGAGACGCATTGGGGTTACGACATCGGCATTGCCGACGTCGCGCTCGCGCTGCTGCCGGCGCTCGATTCGGCCGCCGTGTTCGCCGAGTTCAGCCGGCTGCTGTGCGATCCAAATCGACCCTGGGACCACCAGACGGCGATCCGCCGCGATGTCGAGGGCGGGCACACGCTGGCGCTCAACGCCCGAATCGACGAAGCCGAGCAGGCGAGGCGCAGGCAGCTACTCTACGATGCCTATCACGCTGCCGTCGACGAGGTCATCGCACGCCGCGTGGCGCTCGCGCCCGCCGCAGCCCGCGACGAGCTGTGGCTGCTCTCGCTGCACTCGTACACGGCCGACTATCTCGGCGAGCGACGCGACTACGACTGCGGCGTCCTTTTCGACGACTACGAAGACGAGGCCGCTCGGCTGGGCGAGCTTCTGGCGCGACAGGGCTTCGACGTACGCCTCAACGAGCCCTACTCGGGCAAGGATGGGCTGGTCTACTCGATCCAGCGCCACGGGCTGCAGCACGACCTGCGTTACATCGAGATCGAGCTGCGCCAAGACACCATCGACACGCCCGACAAAGCCGCGTCCGTCGCCTCGCGGATGCTTCCCGCGCTGTCGACCTTCGCCCGCCTCACGAGCGCTAGCGCGCGTTGAAGCCGAGCTTGAGCCACAGCAGATAGTCTTTGCCGTCGTCGGGGTTCTTGCAGCTGTAGAGCGTTTGGCTGCCCAGCGAGAGCGTTGACTTGGTGATCGTCAGCGTGCACCGCCCGACGACATCCGAGCTCGTCGCGCTGTCATAGTCGATGATCTCGACGATATGCGCCTTGTCGAGCTGATAGGTATAGAACGGTCCGAAGCTGCTATTCCACTCGGGCGCGTAGTCGTTCCACTTGGTCACTGTTTCGACCGCCGCGCCCGATAGCGTCAAGTTCGGGAATCGAATACGCACGTCGGGAAGGCGAGATGTCGAGGTGTAGTCGTCCCACGACTTGCTCGTCGACAGCGACGCGCTCTTGATCACGAGATCCCACTTGGCCAACGCCGAGACCGTGCAGCCGCTGCTGCTCGAGCAGTACTCGAAAGCGTCGCAGGCCTGGCAGCTGGTGCCGGACTTGCCACACGACGACGCGCTCGTTCCAGCCAAGCAGACCTTGTTCTGACAGCATCCGTTGCAGCTGTTGGCGGTGCAGACGCCGCCGCAGCCGTCCGCCGCGCCCGCGCACTTGCCGCCGCAACTCGGCGTGCACTTTTTGGTGCAGACACCGCTGCTGCAGGCCTCGTCGCTGCTGCAGCGCTGACAGATGCCGCCCGCGCTGCCGCAGTTGAACGCCGTCGCGCCGGAGTAGCAGCTCGAGCCGTGGCAGCATCCCTTGCAGTCGTTGGCCGTGCAGATGCCGCCGCAGCCGTCCGACGCACCAGCACACTTGCCCGCGCAGCTCGGCTGACACTGCACCTTCGCCTGGCAGCTGTTGTTCTTGCAGACCTGATCGCTGCCGCACGCCGCGCAGGCCTGACCGCCGCTGCCGCACTGCGCGTTGCTCGTCCCAGAGCGGCAGACGTCGCCATCGCAACAGCCATTGGGGCAGCTTTGCGCGGTGCACGTGGTGGTGTTTTCGCAGCGACCAGCGGCGCAGCTGCCGTTGGCCGCGGTGCAGTCCTGGCAGAAGGCGCCGCCAAGACCGCAGGCGCTGGCGGCAGCGCCGTCGTGGCAGACTTCCCCGTCGCAGCAGCCTGGGCAGTCATTGGCGCTGCAGACGCCGCCGCAGCCGTCGGCGGCTCCAGGGCACTTGCCCGCACAGTCCGCCGCGCAAGGGGCCGCGCACGTCCCGTCGGGGCCACAGCCGCCACCGCTCGCGGCGCAGTCCTGGCACGTACCGCCACCCGAACCGCATAGATAGTCACTATTGCCGGGTAAGCAGGTATTGGCCTGACAGCATCCATTGCAGTTAATGGCGTTGCACGTTCGTGGCGGGCCTGCATCCGCAACGGCATAGCCGACATCGTCGTTTGGCGGCGAAGGCGCTTCGGCGTCAACAGACCCAGCGCAGCCTATGGCGGCGAACGCCAAGCACATCAGCAGATAAGATCTGAGCATCGTCATCGGGCAAGTACCTCGCAGGCGGCGCGGGGCGCCGTTTTTTGCCCTCGAGCAAGGTCCGTGCCCGTCATGACGGCCCAAAAGTCACATGTTTACACGGGTGTGCCGTGTGGAGATCTCGCTGCCCACGCCGGTGTGCATGGCCGGCCGGCCGGATCCTGGGCCTCGATCTGCGCACGATTGGCTTCAATCGGCGCGTCGTGCGGCTTCTGCGCTATCTGGCAATATCCCGCTATGGCGTTGCGGAGTTTGTTATAGTCGCCGCGTGCCGCATAGCGGCCCACGTTATTAGCCAAGAACGAGAGACGATGAAAATGCCCATTACCGTGTCCTTCGCGCGCGAGATAGTGCGAGAAGCCAAAGACAACAGCAAACTGCTAAGCATGCTCGCAGGTGAGCTCGCGAAGGTCGTCGATCGCGACGCGCTTGCCGAGTATCTGCTCGACGACGAGATGGCTAGGCAGTTGCTCGCTCAGCGCCTCGCCAAGGCTCCGGACCGCACGCTCTCTGACCTCGAGCGCCTCGCGCGCGGCAAGTCCGTGCCGAGCAATGGAGCCGCGGCTCGGCGCGCGGCGGCGCCGCGCAAGACAGCCGCCAAGGCCGCGACCGCTCCGAAAGCGGCCAAGAGCGGCGGCAAGGGGCGTCGCCATCGCCTCACGGCCACCGAGGTCGAGAGCTACAAGCGCGAGATCCTCGACTTCCTGAGCAAGAACCCGGACTCCAACCGCAAGGCGATCAGTGGAGCGGTGGGCCTGCCCACGCCGTCGATCTACAACCGGCTGATGGGCGAGCTGAAGAACTCGGGCCAGGTGCGCTCGCAGGGTCAGAAGTCCAAGACCGTCTACACGCTGACCACCGGCGCGACGCGCGCCCCGCGCAAGGCCACTGGGCGCAAGAAGAAGAAGACCACGCGCAAGAAGGCGAAAGCGTAGCGCGTCGACCGGTTAGGGCGCCTGCCGTTCACGGAACGGGAAGCAGATCGCCAGGCCGATCGCGCTGCCGATCAGGTAGCGCACCATATCCCAAGGGTCGAAGCCATAGTTGGCGCCGAGCAGCAGGCGCCCTGGAAATGTGTCGCGCACCGCGACGATCCAGGGCGCGTTGTATAGCTGCAGCAGCTCGACACCGCAGGTGGCAACAAAAACGATCAGCGCGATGATGATCGTGCGCGAGCGGATGAAGACCGTCTGCGCGGCGGCGATGAAGAGCACCTCGTAGGCGAAAGCGCCCGCGTTGCCGTCCCACCAGCGGTAGCGGTTGGCGAGCAGGCCGAAAGGGATCGTCGCCAAGGCGACGCTTGCCAGCGCCAGTCGGCGTTTGGTGATCAGGTCGCGCAGCGCCATCGGCCCATCATACGGCGACACGCAGCGCGATGCGCACCCCGCGGCTGCGATGGTCATCGCGCTGCCACAGACCTGCCATTTCACCGCCTTTGCTCGCGCGCGCCGCAACTGCTATACGCTCCCCAGACACGAGAGGGTCCCCCATGAGCAACAGCAAAGTCGCCGTCCTGCGCACGTCTCCTCGCACGGTTCTCGAGGACTACCACCGCCTGATGAACCTCGCCGGCTACCAGCAGACCCTCGATAAGTCGGCTGACACGGCGCTCAAGATCAACATCTCCTGGCACTTCTTCTACCCCGGCAGCTCGACGACGCCGTGGCAGCTCGAAGGCGTCGTGCGCGCGCTGCTCGCCGACGGGTTCGACCGCTCGCTGATCCACGGGTGCCACAACCGGACCGTCGTGATCGACGCGCACTTTGGCGAGCGCGAGAACAAGCAGCTCAACGTCGTGCAGGCCCACGGGCTGCGCAACATTCACCTCTACGAGGGCGAGGAGTGGATCCACATCCGCGACGCCGTCGGCAGCTTGGCCGACGAGTTCCTCGTGCTCAACGACGTCTACCCCAACGGCTTCTTCATCCCCAAGCGCTTCATCGGCGAAAACATCATTCATCTGCCGACGGTCAAGACGCACATCTTCACCACCACCACCGGCGCCATGAAGAATGCCTTCGGCGGCCTGCTCAACGAGCATCGCCACTGGACGCATCCGGTGATCCATCAGACGCTGGTCGACCTGCTGCGCATCCAGAAGAAGATCCATAGCGGCGTGTTTGCGGTGATGGATGGCACCTTCGCCGGCGACGGCCCCGGGCCGCGCTGCATGATCCCGCACGTCAAGAACGTGCTGCTCGCCTCGTCGGACCAGGTCGCCATCGACGCCACCGCGGCAGCGATGATGGGCTTCGATCCGCTGAGCATCGACTACATCCGCATCGCCCACGAGATGGGCCTTGGCTGCGGCGATCCGCGCGACATCGAGATCGTCGGCGACGAGGATGCGGCCGCCGAGCGCTGGAACTTCGACGGTCCGTTCAAGAAGATGACCTTCGCCTCGAAGATGCAGCACAAGATCTACTGGGGCCCGCTCAAGGCGCCGCTCGAGTGGTCGCTCAAGACGGTGCTGGCGCCGTGGTCGTACCTCGCGAGCGTGGTCTACCACGACAGCTTCTGGTACCCGTTCCTCGCCAAGAAGCGCATGCAAGAGGTGCTCGGCAGCGAGTGGGGCCGGCTGTTTGGCAACTGGGAGCACGTTCAGCCCGACCAGCGCGGCTTTCCCGACGTGGGCAGCACCCCGCCCGAGCTCGAGCGTACGGGCTTCAAGGCGCTGCTCAAGTCGGTCGATCTGATCGGCACGGCGCTGCGCGAGGCGCCCGAGGTCGCCAGCCGCTTGCGCCGCCGCAGCCACCAGGCCACCGCCGAGCTGCGCTAGCGAGCGCCGCTGCGCTAGCGGGCGCCGCTGCGCTGCAACGCTGGGGAACTTTCGGGCCGGCAGGTGCTCATAGCAGTGCATGAGCGCCTGCCGGAACCTCGCCCTGCTCGTCCTGACCCTCATCCCCACGGCGGCGCGAGCTGACCGGCTCGAAGCCACGCTCGGTCAGCCGCTGCGCGAGGTGGCGCACGCCGTCGACGTATTCGTCACCGGCGGTGTCGCGCGCTACGTCGTGCGCCGCTCCTTCGCAAACGCCGGCAAGAAGCACGAAGAGGCGTCGCTGCGCATCGTATTGCCCTACGGCGCCGCGGCCACTGGGCTGCGCATCCGCTCGGGCAAGCGCTGGTACAAGGGCGAGCTGATGCGCGTCGAGAAGGCGCGCGCGCTCTACAAAGAGCTGACCGGCATGGGACCTCATACGCCGCGCGATCCGGCGCTGCTGCAGTGGGTCTGGGCCAACGAGCTGCACCTGCAGGTCTTCCCGGTGCCGCCTGGCGCCACGAGCACCGTCGAGTACACGCTGACAGTGCCCACGCGCTACGTCGACGGCCGCTACTCGCTCTACTACCCGCGTCCCGAGGCGCAAGAGAACCTCGCCTCGGTGGTCGTGCGAGTCTTCGCCGACACGCCGCGCGCGCGCGCGCAGCTCGATGGGCGGCCGATCGCCGTCGGCCAGCCGGTGGTGCTCGCGCGGCCGCCGGTAGACAAGACGCGCGGGCGACAGCGGGTCGTCGTCGCCGGACGCGCCCTCGAGCGGCGCGGCTCGCACGTCGTCAGCCGCATCGACGTGCCTCACCGCGGCAGCGTCGAGAAAGCCAGCTTGCGCGTCGACATCCGCCACACCTACCGCGGCGACCTGAAGGTGCGTCTCGTCACGCCGGACAAGCGCTGGCTGGTGCTTCACGATCGCAAAGGCGGCAGCAAGAACGACCTGCGGCTACGCGTCGCGCTGCCCGAGCTGCGCGGCATCCAGGCACGTGGCAGTTGGTATCTGGTGGTCTCGGACCTCGCGCCGCGCGACGTGGGCTCTCTCGAGCACTTCGCGCTCGCGCTCGATGTCGCGGGTGCGCACCACACGTTGCGTGCCTCGGCGCTCCCGCGCCCGATCAAGGACATGCCTAGCGACAGCGGCGGCTACCAGAACCACGCACAGCTGACCGTCACCCCTGCACCCATCGATACCATCGCCACGCGCCTCGGCCGCGTCGTCGCGGCCCGCGCCCGCGTGACGGCCGGCGCGAAGAACAAGGGCAAGCCGGCCGCGAGCGCGAAGAAGCAGTTCTTTCGGCTCGAGCTCGATGCGGCGCCGCATCTGCGGCCGCTGCCCAGGCGCCTGTCGGTGGTGTTTGTCGTGGACGCTTCGTACTCGGTGGATCGCGACGGGCTGCGCGGTCAGCTCGCGGTGGTGCGCGCGTTCCTCTCGCACGTACCCGACGCGCGCTTCAACATCGTGCTCTACCGTCGCCGCGCGACCGCGCTGCTGCCGAGTTTCGCGCCCGCGCGCGCCGTAGATCGCGAGCTCGGCATGGCTCGTGGCCACGGCGCGCTCGCGCTGGCCAACGGCAGCGCGCTCGACGCGGGCATCGCCCTGGCGCGACGGCTGCTCGCGCGCGCCCCGCGCGGCCGCCCGACGATGATGGTCATGCTCGGCGACGCGCAGCTGCGCCCCTCGTGGAACAACCAGACCGCGCTGCGCGAGCTTCGCCGCACGCCGCGCGCGCTGGTCACGCATGTCGCCATCAGCCGCCCAGACGGCACGGTGCTCGAGCGTCGCGATGACAAGCACGCGCTCGCGCCGCTGGCCGCGGTGCGCGCGGGTGTGCTGCTGCGGCTCGAGGGCACCGCGCACGGCCGCGTCCGACGCCTGCGCGAGACCGTGCTCGGGCTGGTGCGGCCGATCCGCATCGATCACTTCCGCGTGGTCGGCGCGCCGGCGTCGCTCGACGACGTGCCCGAGACCTTCGACGAAGGCGCCGGGCTGCGTAAGATGCTGCTGGTGACGCGCGCGCCGCGCCACGTGCTGCTGCGCGGCAAGATCTGGGGACGTGCCTTTCGCCGCACGATCCGAGTCGACAACGCCTTCAGCCGCAAGACGGCGGCGTGGGTCTTTTCGCACGATCTTCACGGCAGCCTGAGCAAGGCCGAGCAGCTGCGCGTGGCCATGCTCGGGCGCGCCGTCTCGCCGGTGACGGCCTACCTCGCCATCGAGCCCGGCGTGCGGCCCTCGCTCGCCGGTATCGATCGCGACGGCAGCGGCTCGCTGAGAGGCTTCGGGTCGGGCGCCGGCGTCGGCACTGGACGCGGGGTGGTGGGCTACTACGGTCGCCCGAGTCTCGGCACGCTGCTCGCCGCCGACATCGCGCGCTGCCGCGCGCAACACAAGCGTCCGCCCAGCCCCGGGGCGCTGGTGGTCGACACCACCTTGGACGAGATCGTCGACGCGCGCATCGACGCCAGCAAATCCAAAGCGAAGCGCCAGCACCGGCAGCGCCACAAACCGAGCGCCTTCGAACGCTGCGCGCTCGAGGCGGCCTGGGCCTTCAGGCTCGACGGTCGCTTCTGGCGCACGCGCGACGCCTACCGCATCGCGCTCTAGCCGCTCGGCGCACCGTCGCTGCTACAATGACAGGTCACGGCCTGGGCGGAGGAGTGGTGGATGAGCGAGTGGCAGTTCGATCAGACCTTGGACCAGATCTACGCGGCCGGCCTCACGTCGCGCTGGGATGACGCGCTCGCGGCGGTCGCGCGTCCTTTTCACGGTCGGGCGGTGACGCTCGAGGTCCACGACAAGAAGCGTGGCGAGCTGCTCTTTCTTCAAAGCCGCGGCGTCGACGCGGCATCGGCAGCCGCCTACAGCGACTACTACGTCGGCTCCTGTCCACGTATTACGCACGCGCTGGATCTAGGCAGCGGCGAGATCGCCTACGACTACGCTTTCTACTGCGAGCGCGACATCGACCGCAGCGAGTTCTATCAGGACTTCCTCGGCCCGATGCTGGGCTTGCGCTACTTCGCTAGCGTGCACCTGGTCTCGGACGACGAGCGTTTCGGCGTCTTGTCGATCCAGCGCGACGCCCGCGCTGGACACGTGAGCGACGAAGACGTCGCGTTGTTGCAGCGATTCGCGCCTCACGTGCAGCGCGCGCTCGAGATCAGTGCTCGCCTCGGAGGACAGCAGGCGCAGAGCGAAGGGCTGATCGAGACGCTGAGCCGCATTCGCATCGCCGTCGTGCTCGTCGATCGAAGCCTCCAGGTCACGTTCATGAACGCCGCTGCAGAGCAGGCGCTCGCTCGGCGCGGTGCCATCCGCCAACGCGCGGGCACGCTGCGCGCGGCCGATCGCCGCGACGATCGCCGCCTGCGTTCGGCGCTCGCCGCCGCTGTGCAGAAGGCCGCTGGCGAGGCAGTGATCGTGCTCGGTCGTCCGCCCGGCGCTACGGCCACGGTTTCTATCAGCGGCATCCCGACGCAGCCGCTCGAGTATGGGCTCTTCGACAGCACCGTCTCGCCGCCGCCGGCCGCCCTCGTGCTCTTCGACGTGCACGATCCCGATAGCGCCTCGGAGGCGCTCGCGCAGCTCGGCCTGACGCCGGCCGAGGCGCGCCTCGCCGTGGCCCTTGCACAGGGCGAAACCCCCGCGCACTACGCCGAGCGCTCTGGCGTGAGCCGCAACACCATCCACACGCAGCTGGCGCGCGCGCGCCACAAGCTCGGGGCGCACACCCAAGCGCAGGTCGTCCGCGCCGTGTTGATGGCGCTGCGGCCGAGCATCTCCGACGACCAACGATAGCCCGTCACCCATTCGGGTGACGCGCCGCAGCCTCGAGCGTCGCTAGCCTTTCAGCGGGCGGAAGAGTCCGCTAGGAGGGGCATATGCGCGGCGAGCGAAGCGATCACCTTTGGAATGTGACCATCGGTCCAGCGCGCGCGCTGGCCACGGTCGCACTGCTGGCGCTGACGCTGGCGCCAGCTGCCTGTTCAGACAGCGGCGCGACCACGACCCGCGATGGCAGCGACGGCGCGGTGGATGTGCCCGGCGACGCACCAGCTGATGGTGTGTCTGCCGGTAAGCGCTTCGCCGTGACCATCGATGGCAAGGGCGGTGTGGTCGCTACCGATGACGACGCGGTCCGCGTGTTGATACCGCCGGGCGCGCTCGATACGCCCACCGAGGTCGCCATCGTCGTGCTCGACATCAACGCCGTCCCCGGCAGCTCGCAGGCCGTAGGCGGTGTGATCTATCGCATCGAGCCCGAGGGGCGTCCCTTCGCGCGCGACGTGGCGGCGTCCATGGCGCAGCGTGCGGCGCCGCCCAGCGGCCAGCACCTTGGCGTGGCGCGGTACGACACGCAGGCGGGCGCGTGGAAAGAGGTCAGCTCGACGCTGATCGACGGGCGTGTCGTCGCCCTCACGAGCGGATTCAGCAACTGGGCGGCCTTCTACTACCAGGGACAACCCTCGCTGCCGATCACGCAGGTGCGCGTGGCCCCCGCCTCGCTGCGGCCGCAGGACCAGCAGTGGAGCCACTGCAGCACCTGGTGCACATCGTGGACGGCGGACGCGCGCACGGTGACCATCAGCGGTCGCACATCGCCAGACGGCACTGGCAGCTGGTCCGATCGAGGCAGCGGACAGAGCGGCGCCTTCACCGTGTCGGGCGGCACGTTCTCCTTCAGCTACACGCTCCCGGCGACAAACTTCGCGTATCCAGTGCTCTCGAGCCCTGGCGGCAGCGGCTACTTTCTCGAGCTGTGGTGTGGCGCTGGCTGCGGCCAGCCGCCCGATGGTGCGATGCCCGATAGCACGCGTGATGGCGGCACCGATGGCGCGATGCCCGACACCCGCATCGACGGCGGCGCGCCGGCTGTCACGCCGGTGTGGGTCAAGGGCTTCCCAGACAACAGCACGACGCCGACGTTTCCGGGCATCGCCGCCTGTCCCGACGGCTCGATCTGGATCACCGGCGACAACTACGGCCAGATCGACTTCGGTGGCGGTCCGATCGGCATCAACTCCGATCAGATCTTCCTCGTCGGCTTCAACGCCGATGGCTCTCATCGCTTCAGCAAGGTCTACAACGGCACCGGCGGTGACAGAGCCACCGCGATCGCCTGCGACGCGAACAACCGGGTCTACATCGCGGGATCGGCGAGCTCGATGATCGACTTCTCGGACAACAACAGCCAGCCGCTGAGCAACACGTCGCTGGTGGTGGCGGTGTTCAAGACCGACGGCTCGCACGTGATGAGCTTTGGCTACACCGGGCTCTACGCCAACGCCATCGCACCAGCCGCCAACGGCGCCATCGTCATCGCCGGTGCGGTGCAGACCGGCACCACGGTGCCCGGGCTGCCCACCTTCACGCAAGGCGGGTTGTTCATCGGAAAGTACGCTGCCGGTTCGTGGACCTTCGCTGTGCGATCGAACAGCGGCGCAGCGCTTGACTCGGGCAGCGCCCGCGCCGTGGCGCTCGACAGCGCCGGTGACATCTATGTCGCTGGCGAATTCGGCCCCACCACTACGCAAGACGGCTTCGTCGCCAAGTTCTCCGGCACCAACGGCGCGCACGTCTGGAACGACACCTTCGGCTTCAACAAGCGTGACACCGCCATCGCCATCGCCGTCGACAAGAGCACCGACAGCGTCTACGCGGCCGGCTCTTTCGGCAGCGGCACGCACGGCATCTTCTTCAAGAAGTACAGCAAGACGGGCGCCGCGGTGTGGGAGAAGACGTTCGGCGCGCCGGGCGGCGGTGACTACGCGAGCGCCGTCGCAGTCGACAGCGCCGGCAACGTCTATCTCGCCGGCGTCTACACGAACAACCAGACCAACTTCGGCGGCGGCGTGCTGCCGCACTTCTTCGCCGACGAGTGGTTCACCGCGAAGTTCAGCGCGTCGGGTGCGCACCTGTGGAGTGTCGGCTACGCGACGCCCGGTTATCAGCTCGTGTATGGCATCGCCGTCGACGCGCAGGATCGCGCGCTGGTGCTCGGCGAGACCGACGTCGACACGATGAGCTTCGGTCCCAGCATCACGCTGCCGGCCAACACCGAGTTCGCCATCGTCAAGTACCCGTAGGCCATCAGGAGAGCATCTGCTCGAGCGCCAGCGTCTCGCGCGCCGCCTCGTCGAGCGCGCGCGGGCGCCAGCCGAGCACCGTCTTGGCGCGCGTGTTGTCGAACAATCGCGAGACCGGCAGCGGCAGCGGCGCGCGCAGCCAGCGCCGGCCTTCGGCGTGGGCGAAGGCGCGAAGCACCTGCCAGCTGGTGGCGTTGTCGCCGCTAAGGTTGAACGCGCGACCGACGCTGACGTCGTCGCGCTCGAGCGCCAGCGCGATGCCCTCGGCGACATCGCCGCCGTAGACGAAGCCGAGCCGGGCCATCGCCGGGACGATCGGCAGGCGTGCGATGCGGCGCAGCCACGGCGTGAAGTTGGGATCGAAGGCGCCGAAGATCATCGAGGGGCGCACGGTGGTCAGACGCAGCGCCGAGCGCGCGGCGATGTGCCAGGCGCGCTGCTCGGAGACCGCCTTGGAGATGGCGTAGACCGTGCTCCGGCGGCGCTGGCTGCGCTCGGAGTGCTGCGGGTGATCTTCGGCGACGAGGCCGCCGTGGTGGCCGCGATAGACGGCCACCGACGAAACATGCAGCACTCGCTCGACCCGCGCGTCGCGCGCGGCGTGCATCACATTCTCGGTGCCGGCCACGTTGGTCTGCAGGTGGTCGCGCCAGCTCTGGTTGTCGAGCGAGAACAGCGCCGCGTTGGAGATCACGATCTCGGCGCCTTCGAACGCCGCACGCAGTGCGGCCGGCTCTGCGAGGTCGGCACGCCGCATCTCGACTCCGGCCGCGACGAGCGCTGGGACGCGCTGCGGGTCGCGCACGACGCCGATCACGTGGGCGCCACGCGCGAGCAGCACGCGCGCGATGTAGCGCCCTAGAAATCCCGTCGCACCGGTGAGCGCGACCGACCTCCCCGCCAGCGAGCCCGACACGGAACCGTCAGTCCGTGACGATGGGGTAGGGCCGGCGGCGCGAGAGGCGGCGTCGCCGGTCGAGCGAGAGGATCGAGAAGTGAAAGTGGTTGTAGTGCGCTGCGTTGGTGTCGGGCGTGAGCACGTACTCGAACAGGCGCCGCGCCCGCAGCTCGCAGGCGAGGCGGTTGAGCGCGCCGTCGCGCTCGCTGCAAGGACCCGACTGGCCGCGGCGATAGTCGTGCTGCACGCGCAGCACGGCGCCGCCGACGCGGACGCGGTGCACGTCGATGGCGAGGCCCATGCGATGGCGGCTGATCTTGCCGCGCCGGATCGGCCGCTTGGAGTAGGCGTTGGAGAAATAGAGCGCCTGCACGCCGAGCGCTCGAAACAGCGGCGCCGCGCGTGCGAGCGCGAGCGCCAGGCGACAGTCGCAGCGCGCGCGCAGCTTGCCCATCGGCAAGAGCTCGACGCCGCCGACGGGCCCGGTGATCTCCACCGGCGTGTCGACCCACGGGATCGCCGCGAGCTCGCGAAAGGGCACCGCCAGCGCGCGCAGCTTGAGTAGACAGGTGATGCCGCCAGGGATGCTGTCGGAGGCGCGGCGCAGCGGGGGCGGCAGCGGCTCGGGCAGCGCCGCGGGAGCACGCGCGGCGGCCACGCGAAGTGGCTCTCGCCGCGCGCCGTCGGGCGTCGCACAGGCGCCCGCGGCGAGCAACGCGAACGCGAGCACGAGGTGCCGCGCGAGCAGCGCCCGCATGCGCTACTTCACGGGCCGCAGCAGCTTTGGCTGCTTGGGCTTGATGCAGAGCTTGTCGTCGTCGGCGCGCAGCGTCTCGTCGTGCTTGGCCGTGACCTTGGAGCAGCCCTTTTGCCCGCTCCAGGTGGTGGTGACCGTGAGCGAGCCGATGACCTTGTCTGCGCTGCCGACGTTCTTCAGCCCGCTGACCACGCCCGACGCAGCCGGGCCGTCCACTCCGGCGATCTTGCCGTCGCCGTCGGGTGTGACCTCGACCGCCGTGAAGTAGCGCGAGCCCTGGTACTCGATCGCGCGCCAGCTGATGACGAACTTGGGCGCCTTGTCGCCGCCGCTGACGGTGATCGTCTTCTTGCACTGGTAGGGCATGATCGCCGAGACGAGCTTGCGTACCTTGGGGGGCAGCTTGTCGCGCAGGTCTACCCGCACTACGGGGCTGCTGAAGACGCCGCCCTTGCCGCTGCACGCCAGGGCCAACGAGAGTGCGACGATCGCGATGGATGCTTTGCGCATGCAGAACCTCGTTGCTATAAGGCGCCAGCATAGCACCGCGTTGTCGCTCGCCCGAGTTCGCGGGCTTTGGTGTCTGCGAGCTGCTACGCTAGACGAGGTGACGTTGGTGACGGACCACTACGAACGGGAAGCGGCGCGCTTGGCTTCGATGACGCGCGCCGAGCGCTTCGAAGAGCTGCTCGAGTTTCCGGTGGCTCACGAGTTCAAGGTCATCGGCGCCACCGACGGGCTGAGCAACCGGGTCGAGGTCGCGCTGGCCGATTTAGGTCACGCTGGCATCGTCTTCATCGAGCGAGCGAGCGCCAAAGGTCGTTACCTTTCGCTCACTTTCAAGATCCGAGTCGCCAGCGGGCGCGAGCTCGACGAGCTCTACTGCGTGCTCGAAGCGCTGCCCGAGCTGCGTTACGTCTTCTGACCCGCGCTAGGTCTTCTGGTCCACACGCTTGCGGCTGAAGAGCGCGTCGAAGGCGGTCAGCGCCAGGTACGGCGGCGCGAAGGCGACGGCGTAGACGTAGAGCGCCGTCGGTGCGCTGTCCTGACGCGCCAGCAGCACGAAGAAGAACCCGGCAGCCGGTACGCGCAGCAGCATCGACCAGAGCGGGATGTCATGGCGTCGTGCGCCGGCGATGAAGCGCAGGGCGGCGATGGCGCCGAGCAGCCACGCCGTGGCAACCGCTGGCCACGCCGGCACGGTCACGTTGATCCAACGGAAGGCGCCCCACCACGCCGCGAGCAGCAGCGGGTGCACGCCGACGGGCGCCAACACCACCAGCAGCGGCAGGCGCCAGCGGCCCAGGCGACGCTGCTCGAGCAGCCACACGGCGAGCACGGCGAAGAACGACCAGCCGAGCACGCCGATGGGCGGCACCTGAAACAGCCCTGGCTCGCTCCAGCGCCATAGCCCCGACTGCACGGCGATCGGCTCGATCAGCCAGGCGTCGGCGAGCACGACGAGGCCCGAGACGAGCGCCAGCCTCAGCGCGCCGTGTCGCTCCTGTCGTACCAGACAGCGCGCCAAGTCCCACGCCGAGTGGATCACCACCGGCCAGATCATCACGATCGCCAGCGGCACGTGGTCGATGAACAGCGACCAGCCCTCGCTGTAGCTGTAGAAGCCATAAGCGCGGATCACGCTGTCTTCGGCGAGCCAGGCGGCGACCACCAGCGTGACGTAGCGCGCGAGGAAGGCGCTCGGCTGCTCGTCCATGCGCGCGCGCACGACGATATATAGCAGCACGATGGCGAGACAGAACAGCTGCAGGGTGATCATCGGGGAATCCCCACGCCCGGCAGACCGGCGACGACCCACAGGTGGTAGGCCAGCAGCAGCGCCGCGCCGAGCCAGGTGATGCCGATGCAGAACGCCTTGCTCACCCCGCCGCGGCGCACCGCGCGCTTGTAGCCCACGATCTGAATGATCGGCGCCAGGATCATGACGAACACGCGCCACGGCACGAACCCCGCGGCGTAGCTGCCGGCGAGCACGAGCATCGAGCTGATGATCAGCGCGTCGATGATGCGCATGGCGCCGCGCTCGCCGTGGACCACCGGGTACGTGCGCACGTTGGCGCGCGCGTCGCCGGGCGCGTCGCGCAGATCGTAGATCACCTCGTAGCTGAGCTCGAACAGAAAGAAGTAGATCGCCGTCGCCACGATGGTGGCGTTGCTGATGCCGGGCGGATAGCGCAGCGCGGCGCCGGCGAGGGTCAGCGGATAGCCGAATACGGTGATCAGAAACCCGAACGCCGAGGCGCTGTTCTTGAAGAAGTAGAGCTGCTTGATGCGGCGGCCGCCGAAGAGGGGCCAGTTGTAGGTGAAGCCGAGCGTGTGATAGCCGATGCGCAGCAAGCTCAGCCACAGCGGCAGCAGCGCGAGCGACAGCGCCAGCGAGCCGAGCAGCAGCGACCAGCCGACGACGAGGATCGCCCTGCGGTTGGCGGCGACGAAGTCGGTGCCATGGATCGCGTTGACCCTGTCCTCTTCGAGGTCCACCACGCGGTTGAGCAGGTTGACCAGAAACCAGTCCAGCGCGGCGAGGCCGGCGGCGAGCCACGGGTAGCTGCCGGTGAAGAGCCAGCCGAAGGTGAAGGTGCCGAGCGTCGCGATGGCGACGATGTGCAGGCGGCTGATGCTGGCGATGGTGGCGAGCACGAAAGCGACGCGTTTCCCCGACGAGATCTCGAGCCGGCGAGCAGTCGTCGCCGGCGACAAGTTCTTAGCGACCGCAGGCGTATCATGCAATCGGGGTGTTGTCTGTTGCACCCATGGGAATTCACGACTAAAAGGCGCTAGGATCTAACCAGATGGCCGAGCCAGCCGAGAAGAATGCCGACGCGAGCGCGACCGACGCGAGCGCCACCGACGCGAGCGAGCAGCAGCGCATCGCGCAGCTCGAGGCCGAGGTCACCCGGCTGCGAGAAAAGCTCGGTGACTCGGGTCCGGAGCCGGCTGACGAGGCGGTCGAGGCGCAGATCGTACGCAAGGCCTCGCCGCACCGCATCGCCGCGATCGTGGTGGCCGTGGTGGTCGTGTCGCTGTCCGTGATGATCGCGATCTTCACGGCGCTCTCGAGCGGCTTCGACAGCGTCGCCGGCAAGGCGGCAGGCATCTTCGTGCCGGGCAAAGGATCCGCCGGCGAGCGTGCGCCCGCGCCGCGCCGTCGCGCCCCGGCACCCAAAGAAGAGACGCCGCGCGCGCCGGGGCTCTAGGCAACCGAGCGCGAAGACGCTTCCTCAGCGATGAACCCGCACGTCAGACCGATGGCCCCAGGCCGGGGCGACGCCGACCAGGCCGGCGCCGACGCCACCGCGCAGGCGCCGACGTTTCGCGCGCTGGCGCCGCTGCGCGTGGGTCGCATCTCGGTCTCGCCGCCGGTGGTGCAAGCGCCCATGTCGGCGATCACCAACCTGCCCATGCGCACGCTCACCGAAGAGCAGGGCTGCGGGCTGACGATCACCGAGTTTTTGCCAGCGGCTGGCATCGCCGCGCGCCACGCCGGCACGCTCTCGCGCGTCACGCCGAGCAAGCGCTCGCGTGCGTTCGGTGTGCAGATCTACGGGCGCGACGCCGACCAGATGCAGCGCGCGGCCGCCGTGGTTGTCGACATGGGCGCGGCGCTGGTCGACATCAACATGGGCTGCCCCGGCAAGAAGGTCACCAGCGGCGCTTGCGGCGCGGCGCTGATGCGCGACCCACCGCTGGCCGAATCGATCGTGCGCGCCGTGGTGCGCGGCGTCGATGGCGCGGCCGAGGTCAGCGTCAAGATGCGCGCCGGCTGGGACGACAAGCGCCTCAACGCGCCCGAGCTCGCCGAGCGGCTCGTCGGCGCTGGCGCGCAGATGATCACCGTGCACGGACGCACGCGAGATCAGCGCTACGCGGGCGAGGTCGACCTCGACATCATCGCGCGCGTCAAGGCGCGCCTCGGACGCGACGTGCCCGTGCTCGCCAACGGCGACATCACCGGCCGCGCCTCGCTCGAGCGCGCGCTCGCGCACACCGGCTGCGACGGCGCGATGATCGGCCGCGCAGCGCTCGGCAATCCGTGGCTCTTCTTCGACTTTGCCGAGCTCTACGCCGGCCGCGCGCGACCGGAGGCCCCGACGCGCCGCGCGCGCGTCGAGATGTACGGCCGGCATCTCGCGCTCTATCTCGAGCAGTCTGACCCGCAGCGCGCGATCATCGAGATGCGCAAGTTCGCGCCGTGGTATCTCGAGTCGCTCGACGACGGCGAGGCGCTTTGCCGGCACATCTACCGTACGCGCGAGCTCGCGCCGCTCCGCGCGCTGCTCGCACGCGCCGCCGCGGGCGAGTGCTTCGGCACGCTGCAGGCCGACGCGGCCTGAGGCGCTGACAGCTGACATGCGTGCCGGCGCCGCAGGCACCTATGCTCGACCCCATGCCCCCGCGCACCGCGCTGGCGGTCATCCTGCTCGTGCTGGCCGTTGGCCTCGTCGCCGGTTGCAGCGCGCCCGCATCGTCGCCGACGGACGCGGGCGGCCTCGACGCGCGCGCCTACATGCTGCCCGATCTGAGCTGCGCTGAAGGGCTGCTGAGCGGTGGCGTGAGCTGCCTGCCGCGCTTCGCGCGCTGCAGCGGTCGCGACGAGGTGCCCGCGCCGAGCGGCGGCTGCATGCGCGTCGGCGTCGAGCAGTGCGACGTCGATGGCCACCCGGGACTGCGCGCTCCTGCTTCGCCCACGTGTAAACGCATCGGCGTGCTGCGCTGTGTGACCGCCGCTGGCGGGCCCGGCTTGCGCGGACCCGACGACGACGCAAGCGTCTGCCGCGCGGTCGGAGCGCCGCTGCCCTGCACGCCCGGCTGGCGCGTTGGCAGCTCGGGCTGGTGCGAACCGACGACACAGCCTGCCCCGTCGTCGTGCGCGCGCGGTGAAATGGCTGCCGTTGGCGACAACGTGTGCCGGCCGCTGGGCAGCTGCGGCAGCGGCACCTGGGGAGAGCTCGCCAGCAGCGCTGCGACGATCTTTGTCGATGCCGCCTTCGGTGGCACCGAGCGCGGCAGCGTCAGCGCGCCGTTCCGCACCATCAGCGCCGCTTTGCGCGCCGCGGCTCGCTTGCCCGCCTCGAATGCGGGCACGGCGCACGTCGTCGTGGCGGCCGGGCGCTACGACGAGGCGCTCGTCATCGATCGCCCACTGCGTCTGGAGGGCCGCTGCGCGGCGCAGGTCGAGCTCGTCGCTCCCGCGGGTGCCAACGGCATCGAGGTCAACGCGCGCGACGTCGAGCTGCGCGGTCTGACGATCCGTGCTGACCGACGCGGCGTCGACGTGAGGCCGCGCGCGCAAGTCGTGCTCGAGCGCATCGTGGTCGAGCGCTGCGGCGCAAGCGCGCTGCGCGTGGGGCGCGGCGCGAGCGCTGCGCTTCGCGCCAGCCTGCTCGACGACAACTTCAGCTTCGGTGTCGAGGTGCGCGGTGGCACGGCTACGGTGGAGTCCTCGGAAATCCGCAACACACGACCGAGCCCGGGCGACCTTCAAGAGGGCTTCGGCATCGCAGCGCGTCCATCGAACGACGGAGCACCGGCCAGCGTGACGCTGCGCGACAGCATCGTCGCGGCCAGCCACGGCGCGGGCATCCGACTCGTCGACGCCGAGCTGCTCGTCGAGCGCAGCATGGTGCACCACACGCGCCCCAGGTCGAGCTCGAAGCTGCCCTCCAGCGAGCGCGGAGCGGGCTTTGGTGTCTTCGCCACCTCGACAACCAAAGTGACGCGCTTGACCCTGCGCGACAGCACCGTCTTCGCGAGCTATGGCGCCGGCATCTATGCGCCCGACGCGGTCATCGAGCTCGAACGCGTCGTCGTCGCCCGCACCCACCCACGCGCGCACGACCAGCAGGATGGCATCGGCATCGCTGCGCACCGTGTCGCGGGCACCTCGTCGCTCACGGTGCGCGACGTGATCGTCGACCACAGCTATCACCTCGGCGTGCACGTGGCGGGGACCCTCGACGCGCAGCGGCTGCTGGTGCGCAACACCAACGCGCAGGCCTCCAACAACCGGCGTGGCTACGCGCTGCTGGTCGAGACGCTCGAGGCCTTTCCAACGATCTCTCGCGCGACCCTGCGCGACAGCACGTTGCAGGCCAACGCTCGCGGTCTCTTCAGCAGCGGCAGCTTGGTCCTCGCCAGCCGCCTGCTGGTAGAGGACACCCGCGAGGGCCCGCAGCCGACCCGCACTGGCGGCATGGGTGTGCTGGCCACTGCCGCTGCCAAGCGCGCGAGCGACGAGCACGAGCTGACGCTCGATGACTGCCTGCTGCGTCGAAACAACGGCGGTCTCATCGCTCACGGGGCGCGCGTACGCGTGGCGCGCAGCGAGGTGGTCGACAGCTTCGGCGGCAACGGTGTGGCCTCTGGCAGCAGCGACATGGTGAGCGCCGAGCTGACGCTTGTCGACTCGATGGTGGCGCGCGCCGCCGCAGGTGCGGTGGACTGGCGCGGCACGGCTTCGATCGAACGCTGCGTGGTGCGCGACAGCGGCGGCGCCGCCGCGCAGGCTGGCGACGAGGTCATCGGCTTCGGCGTGGTCATCGCGCTGCACCCAGACCGCCAAGGCAACTGCTGCCCCGAGCAGATCAAACCCTCTTTGCGTCTGCGCGAGTCACTGATCTCCAACCACCAGATGGTTGGAGTCGGCGCGTTCGGCGCGACGGTGGAGATCGAGCGCAGCGTGGTCCGCGCCATTCGCGCCAGCGATCCGCGCGGTTTTGCGTTCGGCGTCTACGCCTTTCCTCAGGCGGCCGGCGCTCGGCAGCTCGCGCCGGAGGTGACCCTGCGCGACAGCGTCGTCAGCGGCAGCTTCGGCGGCGGCGTGCTTGCCGCCGGCGCGCGCGCGACCATCACGCGTTGCGAGATCGTCGACACGCGGGGCGCCGCCGAGGCCGTAGGGCTGCAAGTGGTTCGCATCGGCGCGCTTGCCGGAGAGCTGTCGCTGGATGACAGCGTCGTGGCAAACACCGCCGGCGTCGGCGTGCTGCTGCAAGCCTCGCGCGGCACGCTGACGCGCAGCACCGTGCGCGATACGCGCGCGAGCGCTGACGGAGAGCTGGGTGATGGCGTCGTCGTCGACGGGCAATGGTTCAGCGTCGAGGGCAAGCCGCTCGACGAGCCGCGGCCCGCCTGGCTCGATGTCGACCGCGCTCAGATCGAGCGCAGCGCGCGAGTTGGTGTCGTTTTCGCCGGGCAGGGTGGGGCGCTGCACCGCTCGGTGCTGCGCGACGGACAGCTGCCGGTCTACGTCTTCGACCGCGCGCAGCCTGACGTCGGCGCTGACAACGTGTTCGTCGACAACCAGGACGATCGTGTCGCGTTCGGTCCACAGCTGCCGCTACCGGCGCCGATCACGCTGCCGCCGCCGCCGCCCAGCAACTAAATAGAACGGCTGAAGTCTGTGGCTACGCGCCGGCTTCGCGCTCGGCGCGCACGCGCTGCAGGATCGCGATCAGCTCGTCGTGAAACTTGCCGTTGCTCGCCACGGTGTAGCCGTTGCGGCTGTCGAGGTCGGCGCCGTCGAGCCCGCTGACACGCCCGCCTGCCTCTTGCACCAGCAGCGCGCCGGCCGAGATATCCCACGGGCTGAGCTTGATCTCCCAGTAGGCGTCGAGCCAGCCGCGCGCCACCATCGCTAGGTCGATGGACGCGACGCCGATGCGCCGCATGCCCTGACAGCGCAGCAGCACCGCACGAAACTCGTCGAGGTTGTTGTCAGGCGTGCGCCGCCGATCGTAGCCGAAGCCCGTCGCGACGAGCGCGCGATCGAGGTCCGGCGTCTTCGAGACGAACAGCCGATGCTCGCCGAGATAGGCGCCGCAGCCTCGGCGCGCGTGAAACTCCCAGCCGTTCTCCGGTACGTAGACCGCGCCGCAGAGGCGCACGCCGCCTTGTTCGAGGCCCAGCGAGACGGCGTACCAAGGCATGCCGTGCGCGAAGTTGGTCGTCCCGTCGATGGGGTCGACGTACCAAACGGGCTGGTCGCCGACGTCGCTTTGAGCGCCGCCGCCGCCCTCTTCGCCGACGATGTGGTGGTCAGGAAACGCCTTGGAGAGCCGCTCGATGACGAGCGCCTCGCAGCGGTGGTCGCAGTCGGTGACGAGGTCGACCTCGCCCTTGTTCTCGATGGCGATCCCCTCGTGCCGCCCGCGCTGCGCCAGCGCGCCGGCTTCGCGTGCCGTCTCGCGCGCGACCTCGAGACAGCGTGCGATCTCTCCCTCGCCGAGTATGGACGTGCTCATTGCTCTTGTTCCAACGCATCGATGAGCCGCGGAATGAGCGACTCGAAGCCGCCCGATGACATCACGACCACGGTGTCGCCGCTGCGCAGCTCTGCGCGCAGCTGTGTGACGATGCTCGCCACGTCGGCGGGACAGCGCGCCGTCGTACCGCGTGTCTCGAGCGCGGCGGCGACGCTGTCGCGATCGAGCCGCTCGTCTTCGGGCAGCGCTTCGAGGTTGTAGACCGGCGCGATGACGGCGATGTCGGCTTCACGCAGCGCCGTCACCAGCTCGCCCTGCATCACGTTGCGTCGGCTGGTCGAGCTGCGCGGCTCGTAGACTGCGACGAGCCGCCCGTCACCGTGCACGCCGCGCAGCGCTTCGAGCGTGCGCGCTACCGCGGTGGGGTGGTGCGCGAAGTCGTCGACGATGGCGATGCCGCCGACCAGCGCGCGCAGCTCCTGGCGACGCTTGACGCCGCCGAAGCTGGCGAGGCCAGCGGCGATCTCCGCCGTCGAGAGGCCTAGCCCGCGCGCGGCGAGCGCGACGGCGAGGGCGTTCTCGGCGTTGTGCGTGCCGACCATCGGCAGCTCGAAGAGGAACGACTCGCCGCCGATGCCCATCACCTCGATGCGCTGGCGCCCGCTGGCGTTGATGACCGTGCGACGGCCGATCCAGTCAGCAAACGGCGGCGCCGTCTCGTCGCCTTCGACGACCATGTAGCGCTCGACCCGCGCGCGAGAGGTGCGCGCGATGTCGATGGCGCGGCGCGAGCCGGCGCAGACGACGAGGTGGCCGGCGTTCGGCGCGTCGGCATCGGGCAACTCGGCGACGAGCGCGGCGAAGGCACGCTCGATGTCTTCGATGCCGTCGTAGATGTCGACGTGATCGAGCTCGATGCTCGTCACGATCGCCGTACGTGGCGCGTAGTGCACGAACTTGGGGCGCTTGTCGAAGCAGGCGGAGTCATATTCGTCGCCCTCGACGACAAACGGCTCGCCGCTGCCGAGCGCGAAGCTGCGGCCAAAGTCGACCGGGATGCCGCCGATGAGATAGCCCGGATCGATGCCAGCGTGACGCAGCACGTGCGCCATCAGCGACGTGGTGGTGGTCTTGCCGTGGGTGCCGGCGACGACCACCGGCCAGCGTTCCGCGAGAAACATCTCACCGAGCAGCTGCGGAAACGACACGCAGCGCAGGTCGCGCTCGCGCGCGGCGAGCAGCTCGACGTGATCGGACTTGCAGGTGTTGCCGATCACCACCAGATCAGGGTCCCAGTCGAGGTTGGATGCGGCGTAGCCTTCGAAGAGCGGGACGCCGAGCTCGGCGAGCAGCGTGCTCATGGGCGGATAGAGCGGACCGTCGGAGCCGCGCACTTCGTGGCCTGCCTCGCCGAGCAGACCCGCGAGGGCGCCCATGCCCGTGCCGCCGATCGCCGTCATGTGGATACGCATGGCTAGAACCGCATGTCGAGGCTGGCGCCGGCCACGCCTGGCCCGATCATCGGCGCGAAGCTGGCCTTGCTGTCGCGGTCGGACGACGCGCTCGAGCCCTCGACGAAGAAAAGGACCACTGCGGCGACGCCGAGAGCGCCGGCGACGGCCGTCAGCACGTAGCTGATGTTTTCGAACTTGCGCACTTCGTCGTGCTTGTCGATGCGCGCTTGGTTGGCGTCGATGAACTGCTTCAAGGTGGCGCTGTCACGTCTGCTCCAGGTGCCGGTGTCGGGGTTGTAAGTTCCGACGGGACTGAGAACGTTCTTGATGATGTCCTCTTCCTCGCTGCTCAGGGTGCCCGCGTGAACGAACAAGCCGATAGACGTCGCGGCCAGGGCCACGCCGGTTCCGAGCGCGATCCAGGTCCACAGCCGGCCGCCGCGCGCCTTCGCGGGCTTGTCGCCAGCGTCGTCTCCGGCGGGCCGTTTGGTCAGCGCGCCCGGCAGCTTGACGGCGACCTCGGTGCTCTTGTCGACGCGGACGACGGCGTTGGCGCTGACACGGTGTTTGCCGTCGGCGCTGATGACCTCGATGCGGTGTCGGCCGATGCGCTGCGTCGATGCGGCGCCGGTCTGCTTGCCGTCGACGCGGATCTGGGCGCCTGCCGGGGCGCCCGTGACCACCAGCGTGCCGCGCAGCTTGCCACGCGTGGTGTCGAATACCTTGGCTACGTCGCCCGAGTAGCGCGAGCGATCGATGTCGAGTGAGACGTCGTAGCCGAGCGCGCGCTCGAACGCGGTGCGCGCGTTTTCGGATTTGCCTTCGATGGCCCAGGCGAGCCCGATGTGAAGCTCGGCCTTGGCCGCCAGCTTGGCATCGCTGCCGGCGGCGGCGGCGGCCTTGGCGAGCAGCGCCCGCGCCTTGTCGAAGCTCGCCTTGTCGAAGGCCTCGATGCCGCGTGCGAGCAGCGCCGCGGCGTCGGCCGCGCGAGCGCGTGTCGCCGTGGCCGTGACGAGGATGATCGGGAGCGCGATGGTCAGCAGCAGCTTGGTCCGTGAGCTACGCACGGCGCTACTCTACTACGGACCCGTGCGGTCTACTACGGACGGCCGTCGACCGAGATCGGGATGGTGCGCTTGGCAGCGGGGGCGACGAAGATCGTTCGCGTCACGTCGCCGCACTTCGCGTTGACGTGCACCCTGTGTCGTCCCGGCGCCAGCTGAAACCAGGTGCCGGCCTTGTAGCGCTTGCCGTCGACCGACAGCGCCGTGTTCTGCCAGAACATGCCCTTGCACTTGGTCACGATCTTCACCGTCGCGGGGCG
>JAGQIK010000488.1 GCA_020431405.1 Myxococcales bacterium | reverse complement strand
TCGGCGCCTCGCCGGTGGGCGGCTGCACCACCGGAGGGCGCGTCGCCTTGCGCCGGCGCGCCTCGATCACCATCGGCTCGTCGTCGTCGATCTCGAGCGGCTTGCTCGGCACCGTGCTCGATGTAGCCGTCACCGGCTGCCCCGTGGGCACATCCCCGATCGCGGGCAGCTCCGACGATGTCCTCGCCTCCGGACGCAGCGAGGAGCGGCCGGTCAGACGCGTCGGCGTGCGTTGGGTCGCGAGCTCGTGCTCGTCGAGCCCATCCGAGTCGAGGCCCGAATGGAGCCCGCCAGCGTCGAGCCCAACCGAGTCGAGCCCATCCGAGTCGAGCCCGACCGAGTCCAGCCCAACCGAGTCCAGCCCAACCGAGTCCAGCCCAACCGAGTCCAGCCCAACCGAGTCCAGCCCAACCGAGTCCAGCACCGGGACCTCGAGCGAGTCGGGTCGCGCGTCGGCGACCGGATCATCGCCCTCGGTGAGGCGCTCGAGGAAGTTGCGCACGTCGTCGGCGCGCACCATGCGCCGGTGGTCGAACAGATAGCGGTGCAGCGCATCGCGGAAGGCCGCGGCGGTCTGGTAGCGCATGTTGGGATCGCGCGCGAGCGCCGAGTCGAGGATCGCGCGCAGGTCGGCGGGGATGCGCGCGCCGTAGCGGTCGAGGCGATCGAGGCGCGCGTCGCGAACCTGCAGCAGCACCTCGAGGTCGTTCTTGGCGTAGAACAGCCGCCGGATCATGAGTAACTCGGTGAGCACCACGCCGACCGCGAAGATGTCCGCGCGACAGTCCACCGGGCGGTCGCTGACCTGCTCGGGCGCCATGTAGCCGTACTTGCCCTTGAGCGCGCCGCCTTCGGTGTGCCCGCGGCGCACGGCCGCGCGGGCGATGCCGAAGTCTCCGAGCTTCACCTCACCGAGCCACGAGATGAAGATGTTCGACGGCGAGATGTCGCGGTGGATCACGCCGAGCTTCTCACCGCGCTCGTCGCGGAGCTCGTGCGCGTAGGCGAGCGCGTCGAGCACGTCCGCGGCGACGTGCAGCGCGATGCCGGTGGTGGGGCGCGCGCGTCGCGATGCGCAACGGCGCAGCAGCGCTAGACCGTCGATGCCGTCGATGTACTCGAGGGCCATGTAGTACTGGCGATCGATCTCGCCGAAATCGAGCACCTGGACGATCTTGGGGTGGTTGAGGCGAACCATCAGCTTCGCCTCGTCGATGAACATGTCGGTGAACTCTCGGTCCACCGCCAGGTGCGGCAGGATGCGCTTGATGACGAGCGTCTTTTCGAAGCCGTGCGCGCCCTTGGTCTTGGCCTTGAAGATCTCAGCCATACCCCCCACGGCGAGACGCTCTACCAGCAGGTAGCGTCCGAACTGCTTGGGCGTGAAGGGCGGGGGCTTGTCGGTCACGGGCCGCGATTATAACTGGCTTGCGGCGCGCGCGTGGGACTGACCGGAGATGAAGCGCGGATCGCGCGCGCTAGCGGCCGCGCCCGCCGCGTCCGCCGCCGCGGTCGCTGCCGCTGCCGCGCCGGTTGCCGCCATCTTGCTCGAGGCTGCGCACGTACTCGCGAAACGAGGCGCCGTCCTCCATGATGTTGTGGTACTGGCGCCCCTGCGGGCCGCGGCCGCGCCCGCGCCCGCGCCGCGAGCGATCAGCGTCGCCGCGATCGTCGCCCTGCGAGCGCCCTTGCTCGCTCTGCGGCTGCGATCCGCGCGTCCCCAGCGCGCGACCGAGCAGCTCCGCGACGACCACGTCGAGCTCCACCTGCGCGACCCGCGCGCGCAGCAGCAGCTCGCGATGAAGCTCGGCCGAGACGCGCACGCTCAGCTCGCCGTCGGCGTCGATGTCGTCGACGGGCCGCGGCGGCTCCGTCCCGCTGTCACGCATGTTGGCGAGCACGGCGGCGATCTCGTCTTCGAGCGCGAGCACGGCCTCCTCGCGCGTGGCGCCCTCGGCGCGCGCGCCGCGCAGCTCCGGCGCTTCGGCCACGAAGCGTGGCTGGCCTTGGCCCTCCGGACCAGGGCCCGTCGGCCCCACGAGACGGCGCACGATGATGCGGTAGCCTTCCATCGGCCTATCCTTGCTGCTGCCCGCGCGCCGCGGCGATGGCGTCTGCGAGCTCTTCGAAGGCGCGAACACCCGTAGGCTGCTCGACGGCCTCGAGACGCGAGGCCAGCGCCGGCGTGACGCTGGCCAGCATCAGATGCGGCGGCGGCTCTTTGCGGTGGTCGGCGAAGATCGGCAGCGCCCGCCGCAGCGTGGTCTCCGGGTCGTAGAGGCCAGCGCAGTCGACGATGAATGCGCCCGCGTCGCGCACGACGGCGAGCATCATCAGCCGGCCCACGGCGTCGTCGAGCGCCTGCTTGTCGGGATCGGCCACGAGAAAGAGGCACGGCAGCGCGTCGGGCAGCAGGCACACGACCTGCGATTTCTCGACGATCTGCCGGTGAACGGCGGCGGCCTGCTGCTTGACGCCGGCGTTATAGGCCTCCACCGCGACCAGCGCGAGATCCTCGTAGAAGCGGCATGATTGGCCACCGACGGCGTCGCGCAGGGCAAAACACATCGCCGCGGCGGCGCTCACGGGGAGATCAGCGCCCGCCATCCAGCCCGCCGCGAAAGACAGCCGCTGCAGCGACTCGCGCCACACCGGCGAGCCGAGCTCGGACGACGAGGTCCCCTCGCCGATCAGCGCCAGCGACTCGAGCACGTTGGCGCAGCGCTCGCGCAGCTGCGACTGCATGCCCTTCTGTCCGCGCAGCTGCCAGGTTCGCTGGACGATGGCTTCGACCCAGCGCCAGGACAGCGCCTCGTGATCGCCATCGAGCGCCTGCTGCAGGCTCGCCAGGGGATTGCTCATCACCAGGGAAACTAAACCGTCTTCTCGGCATTTTCCACCGCAGGTCGAAGTAGACGGCAACGCATCACCGGAAGTACAATTCCTCTCGCCTGCGGAGCGATTTCCGCGGTAAACAGCGGTGCTGGCGCCCGCAGCCCAACGGCTGAACGCGCGAGCGCGACCCCCGCTGACGACCAAGAGCAAAAGCGCGAATGGAACTACGCTCCCATGGGCTGTCTGACGTCGGCCGACGCCGAACGCTCAACGAGGACAGCTATCTCGCGGACGACGAGCTAGGGCTCTACGTCGTCGCCGATGGCGTAGGAGGCCACGCCAAGGGCGAGGTCGCCAGCGCGCAGGCCGTCGAAGAGGTCTACGGCTTCATCTCGCGTGGCCAGTCGGCGATCGACGACTACATCAACCTGCAGAACGACGACACGCAGTTCCAGGTGCGCAGGCTCTGCGAGAGCGCGGTCCAAGCGGCCTGCTACATGGTCTTCGGCATGGCCGAGCTCGATCCCAACCGCAAGGGCATGAGCACGACGATGTCGGCGCTGCTCGCGGTGGACAACCTCGGGGTGGTCTCGCAGGTGGGCGACAGCCGCGTCTACCGCATGCGCGAGGGCCGCGTCGAGCAGCTCACCGAAGACCACACGCTGATCAACTACAAGCTCAAGCACGGCCTCATCACGCCGGAAGAGGCCGAGCGCGCGCCCGGCAAGAACGTCATCACGCGCGCCGTCGGCCACCGCGACTACGTCCAGGTCGACACCATCGAGACCGACATCCGCGCCGGCGACCGCTTCCTGCTCTGCTCCGACGGCCTACACGTGTACCTCGAAGACGACGAGGTGTCGGGACTGATCGCGGGCGAGCTCGAGGTCGTGGCCCAGCGGCTGATCAGCGTCGCCAACGAGCGCGGCGGCCGCGACAACATCACGGCCCTGCTCGTCGACGTCTATCCCTGACGTCTATCCCCGTCCTTGACGTCTGTCCTTGACGTCCATCCCTCGCGCCGATCTCGTCACGCTTGACATCGTAGGGAAAGAGTCTAGGTTCCTACCACTTGGAGGTACCGATGCCGATCTACGAGTACGAGTGCACCGCCTGTAGCCATGCCTTCGAGGAATGGCAGAAGATCAGTGATCCCCCGGTGCGCAAGTGCCCCAAGTGCGGCAAACGCAAAGTCGAGCGCGTGATCTCGGCGACCGCCTTCACCCTCAAAGGCGGCGGCTGGTACAAGGACCTCTACAGCAGCAGCAAGAAGGGCGGCGGCTCGAGCGACGGCGGTGGCAGCAGCACCACGTCGAGCAGCGAGTCGAGCGGCTCGTCGAAGGCGGCGGCCAGCGCAGAGTGACACGCCTTGCCCTGGTGGCGGCTCTCGCCAGCGCCGTCGCCAGCGCCGCTGGCTGTCCTGCCCCCCCTCAGCCCCCAAAAAGCCCGACCAGCGTCCCCTGTCCGGTGCCGAGCTGCCGCGCCAAGGGCACGTGTGACAAGCTCGACGACCTGCTCGTCGCCTCGCGCAAGCCGATGCTCGACTGTATCGCCAAGCACGCGCGCGCAGGTCGCCTCGACCGCGCGCATCGCTGCTATCGCGCGCTGCGGCTGATCGAGTCGGCGCGCTGGTGGTTGCGCACGCTGGCCAGCGACGACGCGCTGCTGCCCAACATCTACCGCGTGCCGGTGGAGGCGGTGAAGCAGGCTTTCGTCTGCCGCATCGAGCGTATGGCGCAGGCGAACACCCCCCCCGAGATCGAAGCGCGCTACCTCGAGATGGTGCAGGCGTTTCCCTGACAAACGCCCTGCCCGTGCCCGATCCTCAGTAGAGCGCTAACCTCAACGGGTGAGCGACAGCCCAAACACCGTCGAGCAGCTCACCGAGGTGGCGCGCACACCGTGGCCGCGCGTGGCCGAGGAGCTCGGCTTCGTGCTTTCGAGCGTCGGCATCGAGCCGACGGTCGCGCGCGTGGCCGACGGCCAGCTCGTCATCGCCGTGCCCGACGAGCAGCTCGCACGCGCGCGCGAGGTGGTTGCCGAGGAGCTCGCCGAACAGGCTGCGCGTCGCGAGCGCGAGCAGCGTGCGCGCAGCGGCGAACAGCCCGCCGAGCGGCTGCCCACCAACAAGGTGCCGCTCTACTGGCTGGTGGCACTGCTGGTGGCCAACGTGTGCGCCTTCATCGCGCTCGAAGGCAGCGGCGGCTCGACCAACACCAAGACGCTGCTCGCGCTCGGCGCCTCGCACACGCCGGCGCTGCCTGCGCAGTGGTGGCGCACGGTCACCGCCGTGTTTCTGCACATCGGCGCGCTGCACCTGCTGGCCAACAGCCTCTCGCTGGTCGTCTTCGGCGCGTTCGCGCTGCAGACCTGGGGCAAGGGGCGCTTCTACGTCATCTACTTGCTCAGCGGCGCCATCGGCAACTGGGTCAGCTTCGCGGTGGCCGGCAGCGGCGCCGTGAAGGCCGGCGCGTCGGGCGCCATCCTCGGCATCCTCGGTGGGCTCGCGGGAGATCGCATTCGCGCCGGCATCGCTGGCGAGGACCGGCGCTACAAGACGTGGCACGTGCTGGCGATGCTCGTCGCCTACTACGGCTTCGCCGTAGGCACCTCCGGACGCGTCGATCACGCCGCACACCTCGGCGGCCTCGCTGCTGGCGCGGCGCTGGCGCTGATGCTGCCGCGCTACGACCCGACGACGAGCCGCGGGCGGCGCGTCGACCTGGCGATGACTATCGGCTCGGCTGCGCTGGCAGCCATCGCCTGGACCTTCTGTCTGCTGGCGCGCGGGTAGCTATCGGGTTTCCGAACGACGCGTCGGAAACCCGATAGTGCGGCTAGGGCTTCGTGCCCTGCAGGCATGGCATGGCTGTCTGCAGCTCGGCGGCGCAGGCCTGGTCATCATCGAGCAGCGGCAGGTTGCCGCCGGAGCCACAGTGATACGTCTGTGACTTGGTGCAGTCGTACTGCGCCATCACCTTGCCCTTGCAGTCGGCGTCCATCATCGGCACCACCAGATTGCAGAACGCCTTGCAGATCGACACCGCCGTCTCGGTCTCGGTGCAGCCAGTGGCGCTGCGCTGCGCGTCGCACGAGGCGAGGCAGCTGTCCACCGCTGGGCCCGACGCGCCATCGCCGCCGCACGCCAGCATCGTCGCACCCGCGACTACAAACGCACTCACGCACACCCATCGTCTCGCTCGCTGCATCGCCTACTCCCTTCGGTTGTAGGCCTATGCGATGCAACGAGCGCGCCGATACGAATCCCCGACTACCAGTTGTCGCGCAGGCTGCGCAGCTTGGCGAAGACGGCGACGTTGTTGTCGAGCTTGCCGCCGTCGCGCGCGCGCAGCGCAGCGCGCAGCGCCTCGTCGCCGCAGCGCAGAAACGGGTTGGTCGCGCGCTCGACGCCGAGCGTCGAAGGCGTAGTGTGCTCGCCGCGCGGGCGCTGCGCCTTGACGCGCTCGAAGCGCGCGCGCAGCTCGGCGTTTTCCGGATCGACGTCGACGGCGAAGCCGAGGTTCTTTTCGGTGTACTCGTGCCCGAAGAAGAGCCGCGTCTCGTCGGGAAGGTGCGCCAGCGTGACGTTGAGCGACTCGTACATCATCTCCGCGTCGCCTTCGAAGAGCCGCCCGCAACCGGCGGCGAACAGCGCGTCACCCGAGAAGAGCGCGTCCTCGACGTGATAACAGATACCGTCGAGCGTGTGACCGGGCGTGGCGATGACCTTGGCGGTCAGATTGCCGAGCTCGATCGTGTCGCCCTCGTCGAGATCGTGCGTGCGCCCCGGAATGTGACTGTCGGCCGGGCCGTAGACGTCGACCTTCTTCTTGGCGAGCAGCGCCTCGTTGCCGCCGGTGTGATCAAAGTGATGGTGCGTGTTCCAGATCGCCACCAACTCGACGCCGAGCTGATCGGCGCGGGCCAGCACCGGCTCGGGCTGCGCGGGGTCGATCGCGGCCGCGCGCTTGGTCTCGCCGCAGATGACGAGATAGCAAAAGTTGTCCGACAAGACCGGTACGATCTCGACCTCGAGCATGGGGGCCTCCCTCGCTTGCGTTGTGCTTAGCTCGCGCTCGTCGCGGCGCCGAGGGGCAGGCGAACGCTGAAGGTCGCTCCCTGCCCTGGGACGCTGCGCGCCTCGATAGTACCGCCGTGATCGGTGACGATGCGATGCACGATCGCGAGCCCGAGGCCGCTGCCGCCGCTGCGGCCCTTGGTCGTGAAGTACGGCGTGAAGAGCTTGGCCGCCGTCTCGCGGTCGAAGCCGCCGCCGTTGTCGCGTACGTCGATCACGACGTGCGCGCGGCCGCCGCCATCGGGGGTCACCGCGCGCGCGGCGAGCACGATCTCGCCGCCCTCGCGCTCGGCGATGGCGTCCTTGGCGTTGTTGATGAGGTTGACCAGCACCTGTGTGAGCTGCTCGCGATCGGCGTCGATGCTCGGCAGGCCGTCGTCGACCTCGAGCTTGACGGTGGCGTCGCCGGCGTAGCGCGAGGCCACCTGCCCCACCAGCTCGCCCACGCCGCAGGGCGCGAGCTTGGGCTTGGGCATGCGCGCGAACGACGAAAACTCGCTCACGATGCGCTTGAGGCGGCCGACCTCCTCGAGGATCGTGCCGGTGGACTCGTCGAAGATCTCTTCGAAGTCGGGGTGCTTCTTGGCGTAGACCTTCTGCAGCGTCTCGATCGAGGTCTGGATCGGAAAGAGCGGGTTCTTGATCTCGTGGGCGATGCGCTGTGCGATCTCGCGCCACGCCGCCACGCGCTCGGCGGCGGCGAGCCGGTCCTGCGAGTCGCTCAGCTGCTGCGCCATGTTGTTGAAGCTGGCCACCAGATCGCCGACCTCGTCGCGGCTGCGCACGGGGATGCGCTGCTCGAGGTCGCCGGCGGCGATGGACTCGGCGCGCGCGGCGAGCTCTTCGAGCGGGCGGGCGGCGCGGCCAGCGGTGGCGCCGAGCAGCAAGGACAGCATCACGCCGCCGGCGACCAGCGCGGCGGCGCCGTAGTTGATCGCGTCGAGGGTCGTCTGCAGCTGGTCATCGGGCACGGCAAGCGTGATGCGCGCCGAGTCGCGTTTGGTCGCCCCGGCGAGGCGCACCTGTCGCTTGGGGTAGCGCGCGTAGTGCTGCCAGCGGTCGGGCCCAGCGAGCTGTCGGCCGCGCGCGTCGACGATACGCACGACCATATCGCCGCGCCGTCGCAGGCGCCGAACGAAGCGTTGGTCGAGCGCGCGGCCGGCCATCACGAACACCCGCGAGCCGAGCTCCGAGCGCGCCTCGGCCCAGCTCTGAACCGTCAGCCGCGTCACCACGCCGCGACCGGAGCGCACGCGCTCGGCCACCAGCTGCGCCCTGCCCTTCTTCGAGGGGCGGCGTGGCGCCGTGTCGCCGATGCGGCCGGTGAAGTGCCCGCAGGCGAGCACGCGATTCTTGCGATCGACGATGGTCAACACGTCGAGCCCGCGCTGCCGCATCACGCGCGGGCCCTGCGCCGAGAGCTTGCGCGTCGTCTCGTCGTCGAGCTCGCCGCGCGCCAAAGCGAGCAGGATGCGTCCGGTGAGCGGGTCGTCGGGATCGGCGAGCTGCTTGGCGGCGCGTTTGGCTTCCTCGCGCAGCGCGCTGACCTCGGCGCGCACCTCGCGTTCGCCCGCCGTGAGCAGCTTGTTGAAGCCCTCGCGCGAGCGGCGCTCGACGATATCGCGCACCACCAGCGTACCGACGAGGATCGGTCCGACGCTGGCGCAGGCGGTGATCAGCGCGAACTTGCTGCGAAGGCGCATGGTGGGGGCACTCGAGTAGTGTGTGGGTAGGCAGCGCGTCGGTTGGGGCAGGTACGTGGAAAGGCCACGGGCTCAAGGCCACGGGCCACAGGCCCGACGGCGAGCGCGTTGCACGCTTCGCAGCTGCCGTTGCGACCACGCGCAGCTAATGGGTGCCGCGGCCACGCCTGCGCGGCTCGGTAGCCACGAAACGTCCCCAGCGCTCGCGTGCGCTCCTGTGGCCCGTGGCCCTGAGCCTGTGGCCTTCCGTCGTGCAAGCGTCGCCCCTACTAGTTCCCCGCCGCCCCGCCGTTGGCCGCGCGGCGCCGCCAGTACGTGTCGGCCAGCGGCAAACGGCCGCTGCGGTCCGGCGCCAGCGGCCCGAGGCGCGCGTCGTAGTGAAAGCGCGTGCCGGCGTGCACCAACGGCAGCAGCGGCAGCGCCTTGCTGAAAGCTCGCGCCTCGCGCGCGCCGCAGCCTTTGAGCACGCAGCGAGCCGCGGCGGCCTGATCGCCGGCGGCGGCGTAGGCGGCGGCGACGCCGAGCGAGCCGTCGGGAAGCTGCAGCGGCAGACGCGCCAGCGCCAGCTGGTAGTTGCCGCCGGCGAGACGCGAGCGGTAGCTCGCCGCGTCGCGCGTCTCGATGCGCGCTTCGATGCCGATGCGATCGAGGTCGGCGACGAGCTGGCCGGCGGCGATCTTGTCGTCGGGGCGGCTGGCGTCGACGAGCAGCGACAGCTGCACGCGGCCGCTGCGCGCCGCGGCGCGCAGCTCGGGGCTGCCCTTGGCTGCGCGCGCCAGCAACCGGTTGGCGCGCCCGCGCGAAAAGCGCGCCCCGCGCGGGCGCCGGTAGCGCAGGATGCCGCGGTCCACCGGTCCGTGGGCCACGCGCGAGGGGCCCGTGTCGGCGACCTTGCTGAGGCGCTTGCGATCGATGGCCGCCAGCAGCGCGCGCCGCACGAGCGGATCGCGCAGGTACTCGGGGCGCTTGCCGACGGCGAGATAGACGAGCGTGCGTGGCTGGGTGAGCGCTTCTTCTGCGGCGTAGCGCGGCCTGCCGCCGAAGGCCGACTTGCCGTGGCGCGAGAGCGTCAGGTGACCGATGTGAAAAGACGCCACCTCGGTGCTCGAACGTTTGAAGGCCTTGAAGACGAGCCTGTCGAGGCGCGGCCGGCCGGCGAAACACTCCGCGTGCGCCACGAGCTCGATGTGCCGCGGCCGCCGGCGCGCCACGCGAAACGGCCCGCTGCCGACGAGGCGCGATCCGCGCCGCACGGCGATGGCCGTCGCCGGCGTGCTGAGCAGCACCGCCAGATCGCTGGCGCGATGGCGCAGCGTGAGCCGAATCGCGTCGATGCCCTCGGCGCGGATCGACGTCACGTTGGCGAGCAGATAGCCGTGGGGCCCGCGTTTGGTGCGGTGTAACGAGGCGGCGACAGCGGCGGCGTCGAGGATGCGCCCGTCGTGCAGCTTGATGTCGGCGCGCAGGCGGATGCGGCAGCTCGTGCCGGCCTGGTTGCACTCGGGCATCAGCCGCGCGAGGTGCGGCAGCTGCCAGCGGCGCGAGCCGAAGGTATAGAGCGTGTCGAAGACCAGCGTGCTGACCTGCAGCTCGCCGGGCTGTGTCGCGGCCGCCGGATCGATCGTCACCACCGCCGCCGGCAGCGGCACGACGGCTTGTCCGCCGTAGGGCGCCGGCAGATAGGCGCGCGCCGGCGCCGCCACGATCAGCGCCGCGAGCAGCGGCAGCGCCATCAGGCGCGCGCTGCTCATCCGAACACCACCAGCTTGATGCGTCCGCGACGCGGCGCGATGGCGACCACGATCTCCTGCTTGCCGTTGCCGTCGAGGTCACCGTGCGCAATGGCGAGCACGCGCCCGCCGAGCTCGCTGCTACGCCAAAGCTGCGTCAGCTGCGCGCCGCTGAGCCGGTGCACGCTGACGCGGTCTTGGTCCTCCGGACCGACCGGCTCGCTGCTGAGCACATCGAGCTGACCGTCGTCGTCGATGTCTGCGAGCGCGAAGCCGACGCCGATGCCCGCGCTGCTGCCGATGGTGCGCGACAGCTTGCCGTCGTAGATGTAGAGGCGGCCTTTGACGTCGAGCGCCGCGGCGTAGCGGCGTGGCCCCTTGGCGCTGGCGATCTGCGTCGCCGAGAGGCCGTAGAACGAGACCGGCAAGAGCTGCATCACCGACGAGACGGCGGCCGTCGTGACGGCCGGATCGGTGCTGCCGTTGGCCTGCCCGCTGTCGACGCTGAGCGCGCTCGAAGGAAACCAGTCGACGCCGGGGCCGGCGGTGCCCATTAGCAGCGCGCGCTTGCCGCCCACGTCGATCGGCATCAGCGGATAGTCGTGCAGCGTGCGCCGCTTCTCGAGCTTGTCGCCGCGAAGCACGATCTCGACGCACTGCTCGTGCACGCTCGAACGCACCAAAAGCTCGCTCTTTCCGTCTCCGTCGACGTCGGCGACGACCAGCGTGCCCATGTCGCGGCGTGGCCGCACGCTGGCCAGCGGCGCCGGCAGCGGCAGGAACGAGACGCGCTTGTAGTCCTTGCCATCGTAGCGCCACAGCTCGACGCGCCGCGGCTCGAGGATGAACAGCTCGCGGCGG
>JAGQIK010000487.1 GCA_020431405.1 Myxococcales bacterium | reverse complement strand
TGGGCACCTCGGAGAAGCTGCCGGGCTTGGCGGGCGCGGCGTCGGTGGCCGGCGGCGCGCCATCGGCCGACGTGCTGTCCGAGGCAAGGACATCCTGTTGCGGCGCAGCATCGCTCATGTCGCGTTGCGAAACGACGCCCGTGTCGGCGCTGACATCGGAGAAATCGCCGTCAGAGCATCCGCAGACCATAACCGCGGCTATTGCCACATTCAGCAGGCGCATCGAGGGGCTCCACGTACGCGGCGTTGCGATGTCGATCATGATGCAGCGCAACATAGCGGCGCCGGCGAGGCACGTCAAACGCAAACGTAGCCTCGGCACAACACGACGGCGCCGCCCGATGCGTGGGCGCATCGAGTTGCCATGGCCCCGCGAGTTTGACTGAGCCTCGTCGCCTTCTCCCGCGCGCTGACCCGCAAGTATCTGCAATTACTGGTCGCGATCGTGGCGCGCATTCTGCTCTGTGCAGCAGCGATCCTTGGGAGCCGACGCCATGTTCTCGAAACGAAGCCAAGCCAGCCGCAGCGCGCTCGTCGTGACGGCGCTGCTGTTGTCGCTCGCGACGCCCGCCGCGGCGCAGCTCAACCCCATCGACGCCAGCGCCAACGACCTCACGCTGCTGCGGCCCACCGACTTCAAGCTCGTCGAGGCCTACCGGCTGCAGAACGCCGGCTTCAAGCGCGGCGTGACGATGCTGGTCTTTCCCGGCCGCGACATGCCGCCGTTGATCGGCAAACCCGCCGAGGACTACATCACCAAGGGCGGTCCCATGCAGGGCATCGTCTACACGGGCATGCCCACCAGCGAGTACGCCTCGCTGGCCTGGGCGCGCCAGAACCTCGACGCCAACGCACAGCGCGCGATCAAGGCGGCGAAGAAGAGCCGCGTGTTCAAGGCCGCGCTGGCCGCCGTGGTCAAGGCCAACCCGTCGCTGGCGGCCGCCGCCAACAAGCTCGACCTACACGACAAGGGGCTCTCGGCCGCGCTCGACGCCCGCGCAGAGCACGACCGGCGCTTCACGCCGATGTGGAGCGCGCTCAAGGCCGAGACGTCGCTGCCGGTGGCGGCGGTGGTCAACGGCTTCGGCGTGCCCGACGCGGGCGACGGCCAGAAGCACTATCACAGCAACATCCGCCCCCAGAACGAGCGCGGCAAGCCCGGCCCCGACGCGGTCGACGAGAAGGTCGCCAAGCTGCTCTTCGAGCGCTTCAAGTCGCTGGCCAAGACTATGGGCGAGACCATGGGCTACGACCAGCTGCCCACGAGCCAGCTGGCTGCGCTGCTGCGCCGCCCCGAGATGCGCTTTCTCGTCGGCGCGACGCTGATCGGACACTGCGCCGGCGCGTCCAACAGCTCCAACACCGCCATGCACCTCGCCAAGCTGATCAAGGACGGCAGCAGCGAGCTGCCCAGCGGCAAGGCGTTCCTCGGCGCCACGCGCATCATCGGCTACGGCGCCGCGTTCAACGTCCCCGAGGGCATGGGCAAGGCGGTGTTTTACGTCGGCACGCGCGATCAGTTCGGTCGGCTCAACAGCCCGCTGCAAGCGCTCGCGAAAAACGTCCGCAACGTCGACGCGGGCCACATGGTCAACCCGCACGCGCGCGAAGAGATGAAGAACGTCGACCAGCTGCGCACGCGCTCGTGGGGCGAGGTCTTCGGCCACGATCCCTACGGCGATGCGACGACGCGCGGCGCGCCACTGTCCAAGCGACTACAGCAGCGCAAGAGCAAGCTCGAGCGCGCCGCCAAGCACTACAGCGCGCTGGCCCAGAAGGAGGGCACGCTCGCCACGCAGTTCGCCGAGTGGACGCGCGGCTCGCTGAAGAGTTTCGCGCTGACCACGGCCGTCACCAAAGCGTCGCTCGAGTACAACCAACGCGTCTTCGAGGCGCGCGCGCAGCGCCTCGGCGCGCTGGCCGCCATCGTCGGCGCACAGCAGCTCGAGCGGCGCGCCCAGAAGCTTGTCGGCAAGGACGACGCCAAGGCGGCCGAGCTGCTCGCCACGGCCAAGCAGACCAAGCAGCAGGCCTTCACGCTGGCGCGCCGCATGCGCAAAGCCGAGCGTCGGGCGCGCAGCGCGCTCGCCGGCAAGGCGCGCACGCTCGATGCGATGTTCAACTGGCACCATCTGGCGCCGGCCTTCGAGTACCAGTACGTCAACGAGTACGCCGGCAAGGAGCTCGTGCGCAAGCTCGGCAAGGACGAGGTCGAGCGGCGCGGCAAGCGCGCGCAAAAGACGGGCGCCAAGGTGCAGCTGTCGCTGCTCGAGACGATGTTCAAGTCACAGGTCGCCTCGTTTCGTCTGATGTGGAGCGCGCTCGACGCCGAGCAGCGCGGCAAGGCGATGGAGTCGATCAAGACGCTGCGCGGGCACATCTCCAAGCTGCGCACCATCGTGCGGCCGCGCGCGCGCCGCCAGGTCAGGCGCCGCTAGTGCGCTCGCCGACGACAGCCCGCGGCGTGGCCGTGGTGGCCGCGTTGCTCTGCGCGATCGTCGCGCGGCCCGCGCATGCGCAGTTTTCGCCGAGCGGCGCGGCGTTCTACGACGCCAACGTGCTCAGCCAGAGCGAGTGGGCGGCGCTCAGCCGCACGCTGCCGGCGCAGAGCACGCGCGGCGCCATGGCGCTGATCTTTCCCGGGCGCGCGCCGATCACCGACAGCAAGACGGTGGAGGCCTGGATCCGCGACAAGCCGCTGCTCGGCTTTGTCTTCCCGGGGCTCACCGGTGACCCCGTCGCCTCGTGGTCGATGGCCAAGCAGCTGGCCAAAGCCAACCACGTCAAGGGGCGCAGCGAGCGCCCGGTGGTGGCGATCAACAGCGGCTGGACCGATTGGGGCGCGATGGCTGGCCACCTCGGCGAGCTGGCGACGCTGCGCCCGATGATCGACGCTGGAAAGCCGTTTTCCGCCGAGCCGCTCAGCGCGCGCGTCGCCGAGCTTGTCGCCGAGCGCTACGCCAAGCACCCGGGGCGGCTGCAAAGCGAGCGGCTGGTGATCAGCGGACACAGCGCGGGCGGCTACTACGGCGCCAACGTCGCGTGGCTGCTCGCCAACAAGGACGCGAAGCTGGCGCGCGCGCTGCGCGTGTACAACATCGGCATCGCGGTCAATCTGCCGCGCGGCGTCAAAGCGCGACAGATGGTCGGCACCTCGGACACGCTGGCGCACGTCAACAGCCACAGCGGCGCGCTGCTCGATGCGCGCACGCACATCGAGCCGGGGCTCGCGCACGGCAACGGCGGCGCGTTTCAGCTCGCCGACAGCGCCAGCGAAAAGCCGTGGACCATGCGCGCGCTGGGCGAGCTCTTCGGCGAGCAGCCCAAGCGCAGCCGCAGCAAGCGGCGCAGCAAGGCGCGCTCGCGGGCGCAGACGCACAAGGCGCTGGCCAGCGCCCTTCGCCGGCGCGCCAAGCGCAGCGAGCTGAGCGCGCAGAACGCCGCCACGCTGGCGAGCCAGATGGCGGGCCTCGGCGTCAAGCAGGTGCTCAAGGTCAAGCTCGCGCACGACGCGGCGCAGCTGGCGATCCGCGCCGAGCGCGAGAGCGCCCTCGCCGACCTCATCGACGCGCGCCTGTCGGGCAAGACAAACGCGGCGCGCGCGGCGACACGCCGGCTGAGCGCGCTGCGCGGGCGCAAGCAGCGCGAGCTGTCGAAGCTCGCCGGTCAGGCCAACCGACTGATGCGCAACACCGCCTGCGACATGGGCGAGTTTCTCGGCACGCTGTGGCGCGAGTCGGCGCTCGCGATGTCGCCGCTTCACGTCATGCAGAAGACGTTTCAGGCGCAGCACGCCGCGCTGACGCTGGGCCAGCAATGGATGTCGCTGATGTGGGGTTACGCCACGCCGCGCGTCAAGCGCGCTACTGCAGCATCGTCCCGCCGTGCGCCCCGACGTCGGGGGTCGGGCCGTTAGGCATCTGGCTCTCGGGCACCTTGAGCGCGCTGAGCTTCACCAGACGCTCGTCGTCGACGAGGATGCCCTCCATCGGCAGGGCGATGGCGCCGTCGATGAGCTCCGGCACGAAGAGGATCGCCTCGGCGTCGCCGTTGTAGCCCAGCTGCACGAGCAGCTCGGGCTCGAAGTACTGGCAGCGCTTCTCGCAGCAGTAGAACGGCTCGACCACGCGATAGAGGCCTTCGGCGAGCAGCGGCTCGAGCGAGTCGGCGTACGACTCGTCAGGCACGGTGATGCCCTCTTCGTGAAACTGAGCGCGGTTGTTGCGCCACTCGCGCGGCAGGTAGACGCCGGGGCCAGGGTCGCCGTGGTTGTGATAGTAGACGAGCACGCCGGCGGGGACGTCTTCACCGATGGGCTGGGTCGTACGGTAGAGCCCGCAGGACTTGGACATGGCGAGAGCATAGCAGGCCGGCGCGCACGCCGGCCAAGCTCGTGACAAACGCTACTTGAGATAGACCTCGCTGGCCTTGAAGACCTTCTTCTTGAGGTCCACGCCCTGGATGCGCAGGATCAGCTTGCTGTTCTTGGGGTAGTAGCAGAGGCCGAGGTTGTTCTGCGTCATCTTGTGGTTGAGGTTGACGCTGCGCCCGCGCTTCTTGAGCACCGCCATGAAGCGGTACTGCTTGCCGCGACCGAGCAGCTTGAAGTGCTTGGTCTTCTTCTGGGCGGCTTTGAGGATCTGCGCCGTGACGACGCAGTTGGGGTAGCGCTTGTCGTTCAGGCCGCGCACGCGGACCATGATCATGTCCGGCTTCATCTTCTTGAGCGCCAGCTTGGCGCGCACGGACGAGCTGCCGTCGCCGTCCTTGACGGCGAGCGCGTCGTCGCCGGCGGCGAAGGGGTCACCAGCGCTGGCGTAGCCAGCCACGAGCAGCACGGCCAAAGCGGCGCCGAGCGCGAGCACGAGAGATGTACGCAGGGAGGTCATCGATTGCTCCTCATTGATTCTTGTGGTGGGAAAGTATCAGCGCCGTGATGACTAGGGCGCGCTCTTCGGCGGCTTGATCGGCCGCTGTTTCTTGCAGGAGAGCCATCCGAACTTGTAGGCGTGCACGGTCTTGCCGCGCACTTCGCCCGCGACCCACACCTTGCAGCCGTTGCGCTGGCGCATGCGACGCGCCAGCGGGCGTTTGGCCTGCACCACGTAGGTGCCATCCTTGTGCACCAGGCGCAGCTTGCGCTTGCCAACCGCGCGCAGCCGTCCAACCACTGGCTTGCGGCCGCCGCCCGAGTTGGTGATGACGTAGCGCCGCACCTTGAGCGTGGGGAACATCAGCCGCTTCTTGACGAACATGCCCCAGACCTTGACGCCGTGGCCCGACAGGCGCCGCAGCTCGGCGCGGTAGGTGCCGACCAGCAGGTAGCGCTTGGCCCGCTGGTCGGTGAGCTGGGGATAGCCGCCATCGATGCTGCGCACTACGCGAATCGTGCCCTCGAGCACGACCTGCGATCGCGCGTCGCGTTTCCTGCTCTTCTTCGGGCGCGCGTGCGCCGGGGAGGCCGCGAAAAGCAGGCCGGTCGCGAAAAAGAGCGTGATGGTCGTGACGAGGGTTCGCATGGTCGTCGCTACTTGATCTTGATCACCGCGAAGCGGAAATCCGATTCCTGCGTGGTGACGCTGATCTTGACCTTGCCCGTCTGCCCGCTGAGCTTGAAGAACTTCGCCGAGCTGTTGGGGATGGTCTCGTCGACGGACGGCCCGCTGAAGTTGTTCTCGAGCGGCCCCTGCAGGTTGACGTCGGCGCCGGTGTTGTCCTTGCGGGTGCCGCGCACGATCATGCCGATGCTGTTGCCGGTGACGGGGTCGGTGACCAGCGGGTCGTAGTTGAAGCCGACGTAGTCGGTGACGCTGCGGCCGTCGAGCACGATGGCGGCGATCCAGTTGTTCATCGCGTCTTTGTAGTCACCGTAGCTGGCGGTGACGTTGTCGGTGCCCTGCTTGTCGCTGGTGACGAGCGACTGCAGCCAGGCGGCGCCGCCCTTGTCGGCGATGGTGCCGTCGCTGTTGTAGGTCACGCCGCCTTTGCGCTCGAACATGTAGCGCAGGAAGGTCATCGCCATGGCGCGCATGGTGAGCTTGTCGTTGGCCGAGTCGGTCTCGAACATGCGCGTGTCGCCGAAGCTGGTGAACAGCTCTTGCGAGAGCAGCGTCACGTTCTCGCCGCCGTAACCGCAGGCGTCCTCGGCGAAGTGCGCCAGGCCCTCGTCGAGCCACAGCGACTCGATGGCGCCTTGGCCGCCGTCGAGCTTGGCCTTGTAGACCTTGCTGGCGTAGTTGAGCAGGTGCTCGAGCTCGTGAGCCATGGTGGTGTAGATGCGGTCGAGCGGCTTGCCGCTGCTCGGCGGGACCATGTAGAGGATGTCGGCCTTGTTGGAGGCGGCGTCGTCGGTGAAGTCGGTGGCGACGAAGAAGCCGACGGCGTTGTTCTTCTCGGAGACCTTGTCGGTGAGCACGACCCAGACCAGGCCGTCGCCGTTGCGGTCGGAGGCTTTGCCGCCCGACGTGAGGGCGGGGTTGCCGAAGAGCGCGACGTCGCGCGGATAGATCGTCTCCTCGAAGGCCTTGAGCAGGGCGTCGAGGTCGGCGTCGGCGACGGTGGCGCCCGAGTCGACGAGGATCGCGGCGATGCTGCCCTTACGCTTGACGTCGAAGGTGGCCGTGGCGGTGGCCGAGAACTTGGAGAGGTTGAGGTCGAGCTGGGCTTTGCACTCGCCGCCGCCGCACACTTCGGTGGCGCTGCAGTCGGCGCTGGTGGTGCACGCGGCGATCGGCTTGAAGCCGCCGAGGTTGGGCTTGCGCTTGGAGACCGGCATCTTGGCGGCGGCCTCGCGCAGCTTGCGCGTCCAAGCCTCGACCGCGAGCTGGTTCTGCCAGCGCGCCCACAGCTGCGGGTTGCGCATGGCGAGCGGGAGGTTCTGCGGGATCTTGTAGGTCAGCTTGTAGCTGCGCTTGGCCGAGCCGCTGGCCGCGATCTTGAGCGTGAAGTCGATGGCGTCGGCCGAGGTGGCCGAGACCGAAAACGGTACGATGATGAACTCTTCACTGCCGGCGCTGAAGTCGACCTCGATGTCGGTGCCGGCGCTGGCGAACTGCGCTAGACCGGATGGCGGGCCGCCGATGTCGGGGTTGGGACCACCTTCCTTGACACCGATGTCGCCGCCATCGGGGTTGGGCGGGTTTCCATCGGACCCGCCTGTGGTCTCGTCACAGCCCACGGCGAGCAGCAGCGCGCAGGCAAGCGCCAGCGAACGTCTAAGCATTGTAGACCTCCCATGTACATGGAGATTGAGCGACGTTAGGTGTAAGCGTCGACGCGCCCACGAGCAAAGTCAAGGTGGGGACCAGACGACCACCGCGACGACGATATTCAGCGCGCGATCTGCGAGCGCTGATAGTCTTGCACGTCAACGTGCTACGCGCGCTCAAGATGCTGCTGGTCGGGATCGGCCTGACCCTGCTGTCCGTGATCGTGCTCGCGCTGCTGATCTTCTTCTACCCGCCGGCCGAGCTGTTGCGCGAGGCGGGGTTGGGGATCGCGCAGAGTGCGCTCGCGCACCGCAATATTCACATCGGCTCGATGAAGCTCGACCTGCTGCGGCGCGTCGAGATCCGAGACATTTGGCTTGGTCCGCCCGCCGGCTATCGCCTGCCTCTGCTAACGGTGCGCCGCATTCTGCTCGAGTACGACATCAGCGAAGCCGCCAGCGGACGCATCGTGGTCAAGCGTGTGCTGATCGACACACCCAAGGCGACGGCCGAGCAGCGCGGCGGCAAGCTGAGCTGGCAGGCCTTCGTCGACGCGATGCCCAAGGGGCCGAAGAAGCCCGAGCCGAAGAAGAAGGACAAGCCGAGCGAGGGGCCGCCGGCGATCGATCTCAGCCTCGCCTCGCTGGAGATCAAAAACATCGGCGCCTACGCCGAGGGTGAAGGCGAGCGCGCGCTGTTCGATGGCCTGACCATCGCGGCCAAGGGGCGCTACGCCAAGGGTGACGGCAGCGGCGAGGTCAAGGTGACGCTGGCGCCGGCGAAGAAGGGCTGGGCCAACGTGGCCGTGCGCACACCGGCGAAGGACAAACACGGCGCGATGGACGTGGCGGCTGCGCTGAAGGTGACGTTGCGCACGACGCTGCAGTCGCTGCTGTCGCAGGCGGCCAAGCTCGCGCTCGACATCGAGCTCGAGCCCAAGCGCTTCGAGGCCGCTGGGATGCTCGGCGCCTTGAAGGGCAAGAAGCTGCCCATGCCGCCACGCTTCGCGCTGGCCCTGCGCGCGCGCGCCGACATGAAGGCGCGTGCTGCCGAGGTCACGTCGCTGCGGGCGTGGCTCGGCAAGCACGAGCTGCTGTCGCTGGCGGCCAAGGCGCGCGAACTGGCGATGGGCAAGCCGGCGCCGGGCGCCAAGCCAACGCGCGTGCAGCTGTCGCTGCGCTCGCTCGATGTGCCCATCGACATGCTGGCGCCCTACGTCACGGCGCTGCAGCCCGACCTGAGCGTCGGGGGGCGCGTGCGCGTCAAGAAGCTGCAGGTGCAGACGCGGCTGGACAAACCCGCCGAGGTGGCCGAGGCCAGCGGGCGCATCGAGATCGAGAAGCTGCGGCTGGCGATGGCCAAGCGGGGCGTGGATGTTCGCGGGGTCGAGGCGCGCTTCGATCTGGCGCGGCGCGTGAAGACGCAGGCCGAGGCGCTGTCGCCGCGGGCCCTGGCGCAGCGCTTGGTCGAAGCGGGCGACGGCAGCGGCGAGGACAAGGACAAAGGCAAAGGTAAGGGTAGGAGTAACGGTAGGGACGGCGGCGGCGGGCTGCCGGGGGTGTCGCTGCGCGGACGGCTCGATGTCGGGCGCGCCAAGGCGGCCGGGGCGACCGTCGACAAGCTCGCGCTGCGGCTGGCGGTGGCAGCCGAGCAGCGCGGGCTCGAACCGAGCGCAGCGGCAGCGCGCATCGGGCTGCGGCTGGGCAGCGCGAGCTACCGCGCGCCGGGGCTGGGGATGGTGCGCACCGGGCTCGGCGTAGACCTCGTCGCGCACGCGGACGTGCTCTCGCGCGCTGTGGAGCTCGAGCGGCTGCGCGTCGAAGCGCCGGGGCTCGTGCGGGTGGGGCTGCGCGCGCGCGCGTCGCTGCCCAAGCGCACGGTGTCGGCCAAGCTCGACGTGGATCGCGTCAAGCTGCGCTCGGTGATCGCGCGGCTGCCGCCCAAGCTGCGCCGCTCGCTGCGCGCGCTGGGGTTGCGCGGCGCCTTCGAGCTCGGTCTGCAGGTCGACGGCCGGCTACCCGACACGGCCAAGGACTCCGCCTTCTCGCGGCTGCTGGCGCGCGGCGGCGGGCTTGGCCTGGGGCGCGCTTTTGTCGGCGGCAGCCGCGTGGTGCCACTGCGCGCGCGCGTGACGGTCAAGGGTCGCGGCATCAGCATGGCGCAGCGCGGCGGCGTGCGTGCGCGCGGCGTGTCACTCGACGTCAAGCTCGACGCGCGCCCGGGGCGCATCGGGCTCGGCACGCGGTTTCGCGCGCGCGAGGCGCGCGGCCCGAGCTTCTCGGCGCGCCGCGTGGATGCGCCCATCGACATCAAGATCGACAACAAGCGCCTCGCGCTGAGGCTCACGCCGAGCATCGGTCAAGCCAGCGGCGGCGGCGCGCGCGTGGCTGCCGTGGTGCTGCGCAGCGACATCGGCATGCCGGTGCAGCCGCTGTTCGCGGCGCGACGCACCACGTGGCTGCCGCTGACGATGAAGAGCGCGATCACCGTCGGGCGACTGCGCGAGGCGCGCGCGGCGGTGCGCGGCGTGACCGTCAAGCACGAGCTGACCACGCAGGTGCCGCTCGCGGCGATCGTACGGCGACGCGCGATCAACGTCGGCAAGACCAAGACCACGCTCAGCGTGGGCCTCGGCAAGCTCAAGGCGGCGATGCCGGGCCTGCGCGCGGGCGGCGCCGGGGTGGCGCTGAAGATCGACGCCGGTGTCGACCCGTCGCTTTCGCGACCGGTCTCGCTCAAAGTCGACCTCGCCGCCGCGCGCCTCTCGCACGAGCAGCTCGCTGCACGCGTGGACGACATCAAGCTGGCGCTGGCCACCAGCGCGGGCGGTGTGCCGCTACGCTTTCCTGCGCCGCCGATCGTGCCCAACAACATCGAGACCGGGCCGCTTTCGATCTCGCTGCGCGTCGCACGCGTTCGCCAGCGCGGTGCGCCGCCGCCGCCGCCGCGCGGCATCGCGCTCGACGCGGCGCTGCACCTCGGCCGCGGCGGGATGCTGAACGTCGACAAGGTCGCGTTCGCCGTGCGCTCGCACAAGGTCCACGTCAGCGGGCGCGGGCGCGTCAAGCGCATCTTCTACCCGTACCGCAACGGCGAGGTGCCGCCGCTGTCGATCGCGCTCAAGGCCGGCATCGACGCGCCCAAGACACGCCAGCGCTCGCGCGCCTTCGCGATCCTTCCCGGCCTGCGGCTGGCCGGCTCGGCGGGCCTGTCGCTCAAGCTGGCCTCCAAGGGACGCAGGCTGGCCGTGGACGGCCGCATCAGCGCCGACAACGTGCACGTCTGGCAGAGCGGCGGCGGCTCGATCCCGCGGCCCGACGGCACGCGCCTCGAGAGCAGCACCTTGCTGCACGTGGCCAACCTGCATTTGGACATCCCGATCAAGCAGACGATCTACTTTGGCCGGCGCGCGCCGCGGCTGCTCAAACCGCGCGTAGCGGTGTTCGAGCGCGCAGGCCGCGGCCGGCTTTACCCGGCACTGCGCCCCTACGCGGCGCGGCGCGAGAGCCTCGCGCTCGACCAGGTGCTGCTGCGCGAGAAGCTGACCGCTTTCGACAAGAACGGCAAGGTCATCAACACGCGCGAGCGCAAGGTCGGCACCGGCAAGATCGCGCTCGACCTCGAGCTCAAGGACAGCACCCTGCTGATGCACCGCATGTTTATCCACGTGCTCGGCGGCGACATCGCCGGGTCGCTGCGCGCGCAGATCCGCACGCCCCTCGACATCCTCGCCGCCGTGCGCGCCGAGCTGACCCGCGTCGACCCCACCCGGCTCGTGCCGGGCAAGCTCGCGCCGGCGCCGATCTCGGCGCTGCTCGACCTGCGCTATCGCTACGGCAAACGCTATCTCGACGGCCGCATCAACATCAGCAAGCTCTCGCTGACGCAGCTCGACGCGCTGCTGCTTTACCTCGACCCCAACGAAGTGGACGCCAACGTGCAGCGAACGCGAGGCATCATCAACGCCTGGTACATGAGGCTGGCCAAACCGCGCATCAAGCTGGTAGCGATCTGGTTCAAGTACGGAAACCTCAACATCGACATCAAGGTCCAAGCTCGAGTGCTGGAGGATTTCATCAACCGCAAGCTGCACGCGTCGCGCATCCGGCGCGTCTCTATCGCCAGCTTCGCGGCGTCGCTGTTCAAGCCCGAGCCGAAGAAGGCGCCGCGATGAGATCGTCGAGCGATTCCCTACGGTGGCTGGAGCTCGTCGCGCTGGCGCTGCTGCTGGCGGCGGGCGCGGCGGTAGGCTGCGTGAGCGCCGACATTCGCGTCATCGGCGTGGCGCGCAAGACACAGCTCGAAAACCAGCTGCTCGGCACGTTCGCGCAGCTGAGCAAGGACGTGATCCTGGCTTCGGCGGTACGCGGCGGCGCGGACGATGTCGGCGCAGCGGCCGGCAAGCGCGCCAAGATGTCGCCGTTGCAGCGCCGGGCGCTCGACGCGATGCTGCGCCGCGAGTTCAACCGCGACGACATCGACGCGCTCAAGGACAAGGGCGTGCTCGGCGAAGGCAACGACGGCATGCTCAAGGCGCTGATCACGCCCAAGGATGCGGCCGCACGCAAGGACGCCGAGCGGCTGGTGCGCGAGGACAACGACGACCGGCTCGTGATCATGAAGCGCGCCCTCGACCTCAGCCCCGACCTCGGGGCGAAGGATCTGCCGCTGGCGCGGCGCGTCTTCTACCGGCTCAACGTGCAGGCGGCGCGGCCGGGACAGCGCGTGCAGACCGAGAGCGGGAGCTGGCAGACCGTGGCCGGCCAACCCGCCGCCACGGGCGGCCCAGCCAAGTGAGCAGCCAGGTGGGCAGCGCGGCCGCCCGCTGGCCCGCGACGTGTGCCGCGGCGCTGCTGCTGCTGTCGTGCGCCAGCAGCGGTACGCACAGCGCGCTTCCGGGCGACGCGGTGCACCGCAAGGTGCTCGCGGAGTACCGCGCGCTGCGGCCGAGCAAACAGCTGGGCCACCCCGTACCGCTCGTCGCCTTTGGCACCGACGAGCTGGGCGGCGAGCTTTCGCCCGACGGCAAGCGCCTCGTCTTCGCCAGCGATCAAAAGGGCTCGCTCGACATCTGGCTCAAGGACCTCACCAGCGGCGCGACCAAGCGGCTGACGCGCGACGTCGCCAACGAGTCGCAGCCGAGCTGGTCGCCGGACGGAAAGAGCGTGGTCTTCGTCGGCACCACCGACGACGCTAAGGGCGATCTCTTCGTGCTGCGCGGCAACGACCTGCGGCGCATCACCGACGGCAAGCGGGCCGAGTCGTATCCGGTGTTTTCGCCCGACGGCAGATGGATCTACTTCACCGGCGGACCCGAAGGGCAGACGCGCATCGAGCGCGTGGCGCTCGACGGCAGCCGGCGCGAGCCAGTGACCTCGTGGGGGACGACACATCCGGCGCTCAGTCGCGACGGTCGTTACCTGGCCTTCACGCGCTTCGACGCCGGGCGGCGCAGCACGCTGGTGGTGCGCGAGCTGGCGAGCAAGCGCGACGTGGTGCTCAGCAGCGGCCGCTACCACGTCGGCTTTCCCAGCTTCTCGCCGGACGGCCGCTACCTCTACGTCTCGCGCTTCTATCGCGGCAAGCCCAATCGCCGCCTCGGCACCAAGGCGCCGGCATCGCTTTGGCGGCTCGAGCTGGCGCGAGCGCTCCCGCTGGGCGAGCGTGCGCTCGACCAGTCCGAGCCGCTGACCACAGACGACGGCCTAGCGCTCTTCGCGCGCGCCCACGCGCGCGGCGTGGTGATCACCGTGCGCCGCGCGAGCCTCGACATCGCGCTGCTACCGTCAGACGGCCTGGTCCCCCGCGCGGCCAGCGCGGCGCAGCTGCTGTCGCTCGCCGCGGGAATCGAAGACCGCTGGCAAGCGCTGCTCGCGCTGCGACACGCGTGGCTGCGCGGCCACAACAGCGCGGCGGCACGACGGGCCGCCTATCACGCGACGCTGCTGCTGCGCGAGGCGGGCGAGCTCGACAAGGCCGCCAGCACGCTCGCGACCCTGGCGCGCGGCAACGACGACGTAGCCACGCTGGCGCGCGCCGACCGCTCCGCGCTGGTGGTCGAGCGCGAGAGCGCGCGCGGCGCGCGCGTCACCAAGGCCACGCTCGAGGCGACCCTGGCGGCGCTGGGCAAGATCGACGTCTCCGCGCGGCCCGCCGAGGTTAAGGCACACCGCGCACTACGCATGGCTGACGTCATGCGTCTTGCGCACGATACGGGAAGGGCGATCAGCGGCTACGAGAAGCTCATCGCCCAGTTTCCCTCGGCCGACTACGCCGGCGCCGAAGCCACGCTGCACCTCGGCGAGCTGTTCAGCCGCGTGCGTGATCCGCTGCTGCTCGCCGAGTTCTACCTGCGCATGTTCAAGCGCTACCCCAAACAAGCGCGCTGGCTGCGCAGCGCGAGCAAGCACGTGATCGAGCTGTTCGCCAAGGCGCAGGCGGGGCGCGGACGCGCCGAGCAACTGCGCGGGCTGATCAGCCGGCACGGCGACAAGCGCATGTTCTGCGCCATGGCGCAGGCGGCGCTGGCAGAGATCTACGCCAAGCGCGGCGACCTCGACCTCGCCATCCGCGCGCTGGCGATGGTCACCGAGCACTACCAGGACCAGAAACGCATCGCCACCAAGGCGACGTTCACGCTCGGACACTACGCGCAGAAGCGCTCGCAGCAGCTGCGCGAAGCGGGCAAGCTGCACGAGGCGCTGGCCTACTTCCGGCGCGCGCGGCGCGCCTATCGCAAGCTGATCGCCAACTACGAGCGCGGCCATCGCCACCGCCAGCGCGCGCACCGCGACTTCGTCAAGCTAGCGATGCTCGAGGCCGAGCAGCTCGAGCGCGACGGCGAACGCGTGCTAGCCGAGAAGCGCTACCTCGAGCTGGTCAAGTTCGACGACAACGTGCTGCGCGCGCACCGCCGGCTGCTGCTGCTCGGCGCTGGCCGCGGCGAGCAAAAGAAGCTCGTCGCACGCTACCGGGCGCGCCTCGACAAGGACCCCGGCGACTTCATCGCCCGCTACGCGCTTGGCTACCTCGAGACGCTGATCGAGCCCGCCACCAAGAGCACGCTGGATCGCGCGGCGCGCCACCTGCGCGTCGCCGCCGCGCTTCGCCCGGCGTCGCCGTTTCCGCACATGACCCTGGGCTGGATCAGCGACATGCGCGAGCGCTATCTGCGCATCGAGCGCGAGGGGCACCTCGAGGACGCGCTGGCCCTCTACCAACGCGCCTACGAGCTCAACGACGCCAGCGCCGATAAACAGACCGAGGCCGATCTGCTGACCAACCTCGCTGGCGGCTTCGCGGCGCTCGGCAACGGCTGGCGCCAGGCGCACGAGCTGTGCGGGCGGCGCAGCGCGCTGAAGCTGCCGTTTCGCGTCAAGCAGCGCCAGCTCAGTCACGAGCTGGCGTGCGGCCGCGCCTCGACGGCGCGTGGCGACTATCAGGACGCACGCGAGCGGCTGGCGCGCGCGCTCGAGCTGGCGCGGCAGGCGGGCAAACGCGAGGTCGAAGCGCAGGTGCTGGCGCGCACCGCGGTGGCCGCGCACCTCTCGCGCGACTACGGCGAGGCCGTGCGGCTGCTGCGCCACGCCATGGCGCTGCTCAGCGAGCTCGGGCGAAAGAAGCTGCTCGCGCCGCTCGCGCGCGGCGTGGCCTACAACCTGCTGCTGGCGGGAAAGCAGCGCGCGGCGACGGTCGAGCTCGAGCGCGCCAGCACGCTGCTCGGCAAGTACGCCGTCAAGCGCGTGCCGAGCTGGCTGCCGGTGGGCGGCGAGCACAAGAGCTCGGTGCCGCTCGGCTTCGACAAGCTCGGCGAGCGCTTCGCGCAATCGGCGCTCGGGGCGAAGATCCACGCCGCCAACGGACGCTGGCTGTCGGCCTATCAAGACCTCGGCGCGCTCGTCGCCAACCGGCAAGCGGCGCTCAAGGCGCGCGCGTCGGTCAAAGAGATCGAAAACGACATCTTGCTGCTCGACAACCGGCGCGCCATCGCGGCCGTGCAGCTCGGCCGCAGCACGCAGGCGCGCGAGTTGTGGGAGAAGGCGCGCGCGCGGCTAGCCGCCAGGCGCCTCGAGGCCAAGCAGCCCGAGCCGACGGACTTTGCCGTCGAGATCGGGCTCGTGCTCAACATGACCGCGGCGGCGTTGGCCGGCGGCGAAGCGGCCGCGGAGGAGCGCGCGCGGCTCTTGCGCCTGCTCGAACAGCTCGAGGCGTTGCGCGCGAGCGTGCGCAGCAAGGACGACAAGCCGCTGCTCACCGAGCGCGTGCGCATCGCGCTGTGGAACGCCATCGGGACGCTGTCGCTGGCATCGGCGCGGCGCCAGCTGCGGCTCGGCGAGGGGGCGGCGGGACCGGCCGCAGCTGCGGCGGCGAAGGCCGCGGTGGTCGTAAGCGGCAAGGACAACGGTGGCGGTGGGGCCAAGGTCAAGGCTGCGGGTAAGGGTAAGGGCAACGCCGGCAAGGCTGCTGTCCCCACGGTAGCCAAGCCCAAGGGCAGCGGGATGCGCGCTACGCTGCTCGGCCTGGTCGGGCGCGCGCGGGCGTTTCGTTCCGCGGTGCGCTACTTCCGTCGCGTGATGCGGGCGACGGCGCTCGGCGCGCCGGTGGGCAAGGAGCCCAAGGGGCTACCCGAGCGCGGCGGGACGTTGAGCTCACTGCTGGCGCCGCTGCCCGCGGGCGAGCGGCTGCGCTGGCACGTCATCGCGGCGCTCAACGCTGCCCGCGCGGCGACGTTGGTCGCCGACAAGAAGGCGCTCGCCGGCCATCCGTCGACGACGATGCTCGAGGGTGTGGCAAGGCTCGGCCTCGAGCACGAGCTGGGAGCGCTGCGCTTCGTGGTCGCCGCCGAGCTGGCCTATCGCTCGCGCAGCGAGCGCGCCATGCGCGCGGCCGTCGAGGGCTTCTTGGCGTTGCCAGCGCAGCGCCTTGGCGACAGCTACAGCGCGCGGGCTGGCGCGGTGCGCGCCCGCATCTTCGGCCTCGCCGTCGACTTCGCGCTCGAGCGCGGCAAGGCGCTCGAGGCGCTCGGATTCGCCGAGCAGCGGCGCCGCCGTGCTTTCGCTGACGCGCTCGCCGCGGCCGATCCGGCAGGCGCTGGCATCGCCCGTGGGCCGGTGGCCGCGCTGGCTGCCGCCGGCCGCGCGTACGCCAAGGTGCTCGACAAGCAAGGGCCGCTGGCGACCAAGAAGGCGCGCGCCGCGTGGCGCAAGACGCACGACCGCGCCAGCCGCGGCGTGCAGCGCGCGCTGCTGCAGCTGCGCGCCAGAGTGCCGCGCGTGGCGGCGCTGTTCACCGTAGCGGCGAAGTTTCCGCTCGCTGCGCTTCGCGCCGCGCTCGACCCCGGCGACGTGCTGCTGACGCGCGTTCGCGGAGTGCGTGAAGCGAGCCTGGTGGCGATCCGCGCCAAGGGCGAGATCAAGGTCGCCCCCGACGGCGGCGACATCAAGGCGCTGGCGGGCAACGCCAAGCGTGCCTACGTCGACGTGGGCAGCCTCGGCGAAGGGGCGCTGACAGCGCTGCGCGAGCGAGGCGCGCTCGCGCTCGCCACCTGCTGGCAGCTCGTCGACGCAGCCGAGGCGCGCAGCTTCGACGCCGGCGACGTGGCGCGGGTCGGGCACCGCGGCTCGGTGCTGCTCAGCGGCGAGCTACCGGCGGACCGCAAGCTGACCGCGCCCGGCCAGCACGACGACGCGAGCGACCGCGGCGCAGGCGGCGCAGGCGGCGCAGGCGGCGCGGGCGGCGCAGGCGACAAGGGCGGCGCAGGCGACAAGGGCGATAAGGGCGATAAGGCCGACAAGGGCGACAAGGGCGGGCCGAAGCTGCAGGAGCTGGGCAGCGCACCGGCAGGTGCCGACAAGACGGGCAGCGCCGACAAGGCGGTGCGCGCAAAAGCGGCGGGCAAGGCCAAAGACGCGGCGAGCGCGACGGCGAGCCTCGAAGCGCAGGCCCTCGCGCGCAGAGCGCGTCTGCGCGCCTGGCAGCAGCTCGAGGAGGCGAGCCGAGTCGTGTTCGTCGACGCGCCGCGTTTCGCCGGCGGCAGCGCCGCCAACGTCGAGCTGACACTCGGCGCCGGTCGCGCCCACGGGCCGCTGCGGCTGGCGCGCCAGCTCGGCCTGCCGCTCGACGCACACACCGTGGTGCTGTCCGCGCCACAACACACGCGCGACCCCGCCCTCGAACGTCAAGCGCTGGTGCGGCTGCTGCACGCCGCCGGCGTCGCCTCGGTGGTCTTTGTCGCGCCCGGCGCGAAGATCGACGCGGCGGCGGCGGCAAGCTATCCGCTGCGCTCCAGCGAGCAGGCGCTCGCCTTCGGCGCAGCTGGCGCCGCTGGCGCGGCCGCTCACCAGCGCGCCGTGGCCGAGTCGCAGCGCCGGCTCAAGCTCGGCCGCGTCGCGCTGGCCAAGCGCCGCTACTCGAGCGCGGCCTGGCACCTCTCGCGCGCGCTCGCCGCGGTGCGCAAGCTCGAGGTCGACGGCAAGCGCGACAGCAAGCCTGAAAGGGGCGTCCCCGAGCTCGGGTTGCTGCTCGGGTTGCTCGGACGCGCCCACACGCTGCGCGGCGATTTTCCGCGCGCGGTGCGCGCTCAGGGCCGACTGCTGGCGCTGCGCGAGCAGGCGATCCGGCAGGCCAAGAGCAAGCGCGCCAAGCTGATCGGCAAGGCGCGTCTGGTCCAGGCGCTGATCGCCATGGGCTGGATCCAGCTGCGCAACAAGGAGTTCGATGCCGCGCTAGCCGTCAACAAGCGCGCCATCGACACCTATCACGCCGTCGGCCGCGCGGCGCTGGCCGGGCCGGTGTACTCGCAGCGAGCGATCATCGCCTCGCGCAAGGCTGACTACAAAGAGGCGCTCTCGGCGGCGCGTTCGGCGCTGCGCATCGCCAACGCCCAGCTCGCCGCGATCTACAAGCGCAACCCCAACGCGCCCGCCGAGCGTATCGCCGGCGTGACCGTCACCATCGCCACCGAGGCGACGCGCGTCGGGCGCCTGCTGCGGCAGCGCTTCGCCGACTACGCTGGCGCCCAGCGCATGGTCACGACCGCGGCCGACAACACGAAGTGGGCCGCGCCCAAAATGATGGCGCTCGTGCGCGTCAAGTACGGCGCGCTCTCCAAGCAGCTCAAGAAGGCCAAGGGCCCGCGGCGCAAGGTGCTCGCCAAACAGCTGCGCACGGTCCTCGGCTTCGGGCGCATGCTACACAAAGCGCTCGTCGCGCGCGTCGACGCGATGCTCGAGCTGTCGCGCGTCGCCAGCGCGCGCGCCGACTACGGGGCCGCCGTTACCCGCGCGCGCGAGGCCGGCGTGGTCGCCGCCGAGGCGAAGCTGCCGCAGACCACCGAGGCACTGCTCGACGAGGTCAACAACCTCTACTACCTCGGCGCGTTCCCGCAGGCGCTGACGGCCGCGCGCCGCGGCCTCAAGCTGGCCAAGCGCTCCGCGCTGCGCACGGTTCAGTTTCTCAACGTCGAGGGCACTGTGCTCGCCGCCGTGGGACGCGACGCGGAGGCGCAGAAGGTGCTGCGGGCGGCGCTCGCGCGCGCGCGCGGCCTCGGCCGAGACAACGAAGTCGCCGCCACGCTCAACAACCTCGGCAACGCCCATCTGCGCGGCGGCCGGCTCGACAAGGCGCGCCGTCGCTTCGAGCAGGCGCTGCGCCTCGATCGCGACAACGAGGACCGTTTCGGCATGTCCTTCGACCTCGCCAACCTCGGTCGCGCCGAGGCGCGCGCCGGGCGCGCCAACGCGGCACGCGAGCACCTCGTGGCCGCGATCTCGTTGAGCCGCAAGATCGGCGCGCCACAGGGGCAGCTCAAGGCGCGCGTCGCGCTCGGGCGCCTCGAGCTCGAGCTCGCGCTGCGCGCCGCCGCCAACGCCAGGGTGCGGCAGGCGCACGCCACGGGCGCGTTCACGCACTTTTCGGCGGGCGTCGCCGTCGCGCGCCAGCGCGGGCTGCGCAACCAGCTGTGGCGCTTCTTGTACTGGCAGGCGCGCGCGCTGCGTGTGCTGGACAAGCCTGCCGAAGCGCGCGCGGCGCTGCGCGCGGCGGCGGCGATCATCGACACGCAGCCCCCGCGGCTGGCGCC
>JAGQIK010000486.1 GCA_020431405.1 Myxococcales bacterium | reverse complement strand
GGCGCCCCGCTGCGCGTGGTTTCGCCGCAGGTGCCCGGGCTGCGGCTCGACGCGCGCGGCTGCGCCTGCTTCGACTTCGCCGGCCGCGGCGCGCGCTTCGAGCAGCTGCGCGTGGGTCTGCCCGGCGCCTTTCAGGCGCAGAACGCCACGCTCGCGCTCGCCGCCTACGAGGAGCTGCTCGAAGGCGGCGTCATCGACGTGCCCCTCGAGGAGCGGGCCGTCCGCGTGGCGCTCGCCAGCGCACGCCTGCCGGGCCGCGCAGAGCACATCGGCCGCGAGCTCAGCGGCCGTTGTGACGTGCTGCTCGACGGCGCGCACAACGCCGACAAGATCGCCGCGCTGGCGAGCACCCTCGAGGCCACCGGCGCGCAGCTTCACCTCGTGACGGGCGCGCTGTCAGGCCGCGCCGTCGCCGACGCCCTCGCGCCGCTGGCGCGCCGCGCCCGCACGGTGGTGGCCAGCGAGCCGCGCGTCTATGCCAAGCCAGCGCAGCCCGCCGCCGAGCTAGCAGCGGCCCTCGCCGCACATCACGACGGACGCGTCTTCGCCGAGCGCGACGCGAGCCGCGCCCTCGACCTGGCGCTCGATCGCGCCGGCGCTGATGACTTGGTGGTGGTTACGGGATCGCTCTATCTCGTGGGCGCGCTGCGCGACCGGTTCTACCCGTGGCAGCGCGTCTTGATCGAGCGCACGAGCTGGCCCGCGACGCGCGCTGCGTCGTAGTGCGCTAGTTCACGTTTGCGCTACTTCACGGTGCGCTACTTAACCGTGACGAGAAACTCGGCGGTGCTCGTCGTGTCGCGCAAGGTGAAGACCAGCGTGACCTGGCCGACCGTCTGCTGGCGCGGGTAGAGCTTGACCTGCTTGTTGGACTCGTTGGGGTCAAACGTCACGGTCTGCGGCGGGGTGAGCTCGAGCTGATCGGGCACCGGGTTCTGGATGTCGACATACGTGCGCTCGCCGACGGTGCTGTTCAACGACACGTCGATGTTGATCTCCTGATTGACCTGCAGCTCGATGGGGCTGCCGAAGAACGGCTGGATGAACAGCTTGGTCTCGCTGTCGCCGCAGCCGGTGAGACCGGCGCCGAGCAGCGCCGCCAACAGCACGGTGCAGAGAATGTTGCGCCTCATCGATTCCTCCTAGAGATAGAGGAATCTCAGCACATGGCCGCGCCCCGGTCAAAGATCGCTAGCGGCCTCGTCGCCGGCGAGATCTGCGTCGTATGACGAAGATCACGATCGCCACAAGCAGCAGCAACGTCAGCGAAGGGCCGCGGGCGTTCGCCACGGAGCAGCCGCCCGCGCCGCCTCGTACGCGCAGATTGGGCCGGCAAGGATCGGTCTCGCCCGGATCGAGCACGCCGTTGTGGTTCTTGTCCTCGTCACCGTCGAGTCTTCCGTCGTCGTCGCTGTCGGGGTCATCGGGATCGGTGCAGCCTTTGTCCTCGATGTGGTCGGGCAGCCCGTCGTGATCGCGGTCGGGCGGCTGCACCGCGCCGCCGTCGCCGCCGCCACCGTCCGCACCGCCACCGCCGTCGCCGCCGCCGCCGCCGGCGTCGGCTCGCGGATCCTCCGGACAGCCGTCGCGGTCATCGTCACCGTCGTGGTCTTCGGGCTCGAGCGGGCAGCGGTCGCGCCCATCGACGATGCCGTCGTTGTCGGTGTCGGCGTTGCAGGGATCGGTCTCGCCAGGGTTGACCGTGCCGTTGGCGTTCTTGTCTTCGACGCCGTCGGGCAGCCCGTCGCCGTCGGTGTCGGGGTTGAGCGGATCGAGGCAGCCGTGGTGTTGCTCCGCCTTGTCAGGGATGCCGTCGTTGTCGGCGTCGTCTTCGGGGCAGCCGTCGTCGTCCGCCAGCCCGTCGAAGTCCTCGGGCTGAAGCGGGCACTTGTCCTTGCCGTCGACGAAGCCGTCGCCGTCGCTGTCAGGGTTGCGCGGATCGGTCTCGCCCGGACTCACCTGCCCGTCGCGGTTGAGGTCCTCGTCGCCGTCGAGCAAGCCGTCGCCGTCGCTGTCGGGGTTGCGCGCGTCGGTCTCGTCGTAGTCGCGCACGCCGTTGCCGTTGGCGTCCTCGACGGCATCGGGCAGCCCGTCGTTGTCGCTGTCCACGTCGCGAAAGTCGGGGATCCCGTCGCCGTCGGTGTCGCGCGGCGGCGTGTTGATGTCGTTGTCGCCGGCCTCGATGGCGTCGGGAATGCCATCGCCGTCGCTGTCGAGATCGAGATAGTCGGGGATGCCGTCGCCGTCGGTGTCGCGTGTCTTCGGCCCCTCGTCGGCGTCGCTGATGCCGTCGCCGTCGCTGTCCTGCGGCGTGGCAGCGAGCGCCCTCGGCGCCGCCAGCAACAGCGCCGCGCAGGCGATGACGACAAACGTGCAGATGTCGCGTCGCGTCGTCATCGCGTTCTCCTGCCGCGCTTTTTCGCCTCGATGCGCACGCGTGGCGAGCGGTGCACCACGTGGAAGATCACGCGGCGGTTGCGCGCCATCCCCTTGCGCGTGTTGTTGTTGTCCCACGGCCGCTGCATGCCCCAGCCGATGGGGCGCAGCTTGTAGATGTTGACGCCCTGCTTGTGCAGATAGCCAACCACCGCGCGCGCGCGACGGAAGCTGAGCCACTGGTTGTACTTCTCGCCGTCGTTGGGGCCGCGCGAGTCAGCGTGGCCTTCGACGTAGACCACCTTCACGCGCCAGGCGCGCGCCAGCACCTTGGCCATCTTGCGCAGCAGGCGCCGCGCGGCGCTGTTGAGCTGCACCGAGTCGGTGGCGAAGAAGATCGCCTCCGAGGTCCAGATGCGATCGCGCTTGATGACGACCTTGGGCGTCGGGTCGTCTGGGCAACCGTCGTCATCCTGGTAGCCGTTGAACGTCTCGGGCTGGTTGGGGCAGCGATCCCTGCTGTTGGGGATGCCGTCGCCGTCGGGATCGTCGGGGCAGCCGTCGTCGTCCTCGATGCCGTTCTTGTCCTCGGGCTCGTCGGGGCACTTGTCCTTGTCGTCGAGGATGCCGTCGAGGTCACGGTCGGGCTCCGGGCAGCCATCCTTGTCGTCGACGCCGTTGAACGTCTCGGCCTGGTTGGGGCATTTGTCGAGCTTGTCGGGGATGCCGTCGCCGTCGTTGTCGGGATCGGGGCAGCCGTCGTCGTCCTTGTAGCCGTCGAAGTCCTCGGGCTCGTTGGGGCACTTGTCGAGCGCGTCCGGAATGCCGTCGCCGTCGTTGTCGAGATCGGGACAGCCGTCGTGATCCTCGAAGCCGTCGATGTCCTCGGGCACGTTGGGGCACTTGTCCTGCGCGTCCGGGATGCCGTCGTTGTCGTTGTCCGGATCGGGGCAGCCATCCTGATCCTGAAATCCGTCGATGTCCTCGGGCACGTCGGGGCACTCGTCGTCGCGGTCGCGTATGCCGTCACCGTCACGATCGACGCCCGCGGGATCCCACGTCAGCGCCAGACGCACCTGCGCCGTGGCGGCGCCAAAGCCGGGTACGATCCCCGGGCCGCCGGCGGCTGTCAGCGAGAAGTTGCTGCGGCCGATGGCCCAACGCAGCCCCGCCATCGCCTGCACCGGCGTGGTGTCGATGTCGCCGAAGGGCTTGCTCGCCGCCGTCGCCGCCGTGACCTCGGCGATCACGCCGAGGGAGGCGAGCAGGCGCGCGCGCGCGCCGACGCCGAAAAGCAGCTGGTCGTCGACGACCAGGTCGAGCAGCCGGCGCTCGCCCTGCACGCGATAGCCCGCGCTGAGGCCGACACGCCAGCGCCCGCTGCGCCAGCCAGCGAGCAGGCGCCCGTCGACGGCGAGCCCGCCGCCGCCGAGGGTGTCGCTCTGCGCCGTGGGCAAGCGCACGCCGGCGAGCAGCGAGAGCGTCCAGTTGCCGGGCGAAAAGAGCCGCACCTTGGGCAGCAGCATCAGATCACCGAGACCGAAGCGGCGCGCTTCGCCAGCGACGACGCCGGCAGATGCGTCGCCAGCCTGGTAGAGCACCAGCGGAAGTGAGATCCCTAGCTCGACGCGGCGCCACAGGCCGATGCTCGAGACCAGCTCGCCGACCAGCCGCCCGGTGACCGCGTCATGCTCGACGCCCTCGCCCTTGTAGATCAGCGGGCGGTGCGCGTAGCCGAGCTGGAGGCCCACGCGGGGCTTCAAATGTGTCGCAATATCAGCGCCTTCCACTGTCAGCAGGCCACCCGCGGTGGCCGCGTAGCGAAAGCTCGAAAGCTCGAAGCTCATCTGGCCGGGGGCAGCGAGGGCGCGCGGTGCCCAGGTGACGACGGCGCCGATCAGCAGGCAGGCGACAGCCATACGTGCGTTGCGCATGCCTGATACATCGGCTGAAGGCGCGCGCGACTTGAGGCTCAATATCGGTGGCGGGCTGCCGATCGGGACAGACAGAGGAGATCCAGATGGCACACGCAGCGCTATCGCCCGACGAACGCAGAGCCCACGTACGCAAGGTCCTCAAGACGTCGGTGGGCATGGTCACCGAATCGAACTTCTACAGCGGGTTCACCAACGACATCAGTGAAGGCGGGCTGTTCGTCGCGACCTACAATCTGATGGACGTCGGCACCGTCGTTCAGCTCGAGTTCGACCTATCGGATGGCCGGCCGCCGATCGAGGTGCAGGGCGAGGTGCGCTGGATCCGCGAGCACAACGAGTACAGCGACGCGGGACCCGGCATGGGTCTGCGCTTCGTCGACCTCGCGCCCGAGGCGCACGCGCGCATCGTGGCCTTCGTCAGCCAGCGCGACACGCTCTTCTTCGACGATGATGATTTCTAGGGGGGCTGTCCCAGCCCTCAGCCCAGAAGCTACGGCCCAGACCTAGACGTGTAGGCGTTCGCGGAAGTCGGCGATCGTCTGCGCGAGGCCCTCTTCCAGCGTCACGCTCGGCGACCAGCCCAGCACCTCGCGCGCGCGCGTGATGTCGGGGCGCCGGCGCGTGGGGTCGTCGGTGGGCAGCGGGTGAAACTCGAGCTTGGCCTTGCTGCCGGTCTGCTCGATGACCTGCTCGGCGAGCTCTTGAATGGTGCGCTCGGTGGGATTGCCGAGGTTGCACGGCTCGGCCTCGAGCTCGGAGTCCATCAGCCGCACCAGGCCATCGATCAGATCGAAGGCGAAGCAGAACGAGCGCGTCTGCTGTCCGTCGCCGTAGATCGTGATCGGCTCGCCGCGCAGCGACTGGACGATGAAGTTCGAGACCACGCGGCCGTCGTCGAACGACATGCGCGGGCCGTAGGTGTTGAAGATGCGCGCGATGCGCACCGGCACCGAATACTGGCGCGCGAAGCTCGACGCCACCGACTCGGCGCAGCGCTTGCCCTCGTCGTAGCAGGCGCGCGGTCCGAGCGGGTTGACGTTGCCCCAGTAGCTCTCGAGCTGCGGATGGACCTCGGGGTCGCCGTAGACCTCGGAGGTGGAGGCGATGAGCAGCTTGGCGTGCACCTCGCGACACAGCTCGAGCATGTTGAGCGTGCCGATGACGCAGGTGCGGATGGTGCGGACAGGATTGCGCTGGTAGTGGATCGGCGACGCTGGGCAGGCGAGGTGGTAGACCTCGTCGACCTCGAAGATCGTCGGCTGGTTGACGTCCCAGCGCACGAGCTCGAACAGCGGATTGTCGAGCAGGTGCACGACATTAGCGCGCGAGCCGGTGAAGAAGTTGTCGAGGCAGATGACCTCGCAGTGCTCTGCCACGAGGCGATCACACAGGTGCGAGCCGAGGAAGCCAGCTCCCCCGGTGACCAGTACGCGCTTGGGCACGGGTGGTCTCCGCTACTTCGAGGCGCGTTCGCGGGCGCGGGCCTCGCGGCGGCGCTTGGCGCGCTCCTTGTGCTTACGTCGGCGCGTGCGGCGGCGCATTTTCAGCGAATGTCTACGGTCACCACGTCCCATGTCTCTTGCTCCAGATCGTTCGCCGACGGAGGCATCCCGTCGAGCCGGCGCATCTTCGGGCGGGGCCCGGCGCGCTGTCAAGTGAGAGCGCGTTGCTGTCGACAGGGAGTTTGGGTATCCTCGCGCGCGCTATGGCCTCCAAGAGCATTCGAGTCGTCGCGGCGGTAATTCAACGCGACGGTAAGTACCTCATCACGCAACGTCGCGAAGATGCATCTCTGCCACTTCTGTGGGAGTTCCCGGGCGGGCGTGTCGAGGAAGGCGAAGACGACAAGAAGGCGCTCGAGCGCGAGTTTGCCGAACGCCTCGGTGCGACCGTCGAGGTCGGCAAGCCGGTAGCGTTTCGCACGCACGACTACGAAGGCTACAGCGTCGAGCTGGTGCTCTACGAAGCCACGCTGGTGCGCGCGGACTCGCTCGAGGCCAAGCGCGTCAAAGAGTATCGCTGGGTCGCGGCCGACGAGTTCGGGCAGTACCCCTTCCCTCCGGCCGACCGCGGCACGATGGACGACTTCCAGCTCTTCGTCGGCGCGGGCAAGGCGAAAAAGCCCCCCTCGGCCTAGTCGCGTTGGGGCCTAGCGCCGCTCAGAACAAGTAGCCCTCGCCGTAGACCATCGTCGCGCCGTGGTGCGCGCCGATGACGAGCAGCGCCGTGGCGAGCCCCACCAGCAGCGCATAGACGGCGCGCATGGTGCGGGTGAAGCGCAGGCGGCGTAGGTAGCGCAGCGCGGCTGCGGCGGCGACCAGCACAGTGCAGCCGATCATCAGGTTGCGGTGCAAGAGCAGCGCGGCGCTGACCTTGGCCACGCCATCGGCGCGCGCGAAGCCGCTGAGCAGCCCCGGTAGACAGCTCAGCGCGGCGATGATCGCCAGCGGGCGACCGGCGCGCTCGAGCGTCTCGTAACCGATAGCGAGGCCGCCGAGGTCGACGAGGGCGAGCAGGATCAGCCAGCCGATGGGCACGTGAACGAGCAGTGGGTGCAGCCGCCCGAGAAAGCCCCACAGCCCGCTCGGCTTGGCCGGCGGTGGCTTGACCTCCGCGCCGCTGACGTCGATGTCCTCCACGCCCTCCGAGGTGCCCGTGCCCGTGCCCCGCTGCGCCTTGGGCTCCGCCGCCGTGCCGGTGCCCGTGCCGCTGCCGCTGCCCGTGCCCGTGGCTGGCACCAGCAGCACCGCCAAGAACACGGCCGCGCCGACCCACCTCACGGCAGCTCTCGCTCGAGCGAGCCCGCCGGATCGACGACGCGCACCTCGGTCTCGGTGTCGATCCGCATTCTCTCAGCCTCCCACGGCCGCGAGAGCTCGACCAGCCGGCCGCGATCGAGGTCGCGCAGCGCTTCGTTCGCCGCGCCGCGATCGCGGTCGAGCCGCGTCAAGCGCACGCGCCCGGCGCTGCAGCAGACGAAGACCTCGCGCTTGCCCTTGGTGCGCAGCGCCTCGCTGACAACGCGCGCGGCGTCCGGCGAGGCGGCCACGTTGCCGCGCTCGCGCCGCAGCGTCAGGTACGACCACTTGAGCTGGCGGCGGCGCAGGCCGCTGGCGCTGGCGAGCTGGCGCAGGTTGGGCGGGCCGAGGTAGTTGCGGCTCTCGTGACACCAGTCGCGCTCGTCGGCGAGCATCGGACACGCTGCGCCGTGCGTGCAGGGGGCGAACACGTAAGCCGCGCGCTCGGCGAGCACCGCGTCGCGCAGGCGGTGCAGCGCGCGCGCCGTCTCGCGCAGCGCGGGCTCGACGATCAGCAGCGCGCCGCCGGGCGCCAGCCGGCCGAGCAGCGCGCGCGTCAGCTCGAGGTGCCGCTCGGCGGGCAGCTCGGCGAACACCGAGCCGGCGACGACGAGGTCGTAGCGACGCCGCCCGAACACGGCGCCGAGCGCGCCGCGCCCCCGTCCGCCCGGTCCACGCCCGCCGGGTCCACGCGGTGCGGGTCCGAGCAGGTCGGCGACCTCGTCGCGCAGCTCGACCTCGAGCGCCGGAAGGGCCACGCGCGCCAGCAGCGAGCGCATCAGCGAGAGCGCCTCCGCGTCGGCGTCTACCGCGTCGATCTCGAGGCGCCGCGGCACGTCCTCTGCCTGGCTGACGCCGCCGTCGCCATCGGCCGCGTCGGCGTCGGCGCCCTCGTCAGCCAAGCTCGCCAGCGCCAGCGCGACACCCAGGCTCTGCGCGCCGCAGCCCGCGCCCACGTCGAGCACGCGCACCGCGCGGCCGCGATCGACGGCCGCCGGCAGCGCGCCACGCCGCAAAAGCTCGGCCACCACGAAGGCCGATTTGGGCGCGTCCGCCAGCGTAAAGAACAGCAGCTGCGCCAGCAGGCGCGCCTCGTCGCGCACGCCGCCGCCCTCGTCGCGCCCGATATAGCGGTCCGAAAGCGCGCGGATCGCCTGCGCCACCTCGCCGTGGCGGCGCGCCTTGTCGCCGAAGCGCTCCACGGCGAGCGCCGTCGCCGCGGCTTCGAGCCGCTCGAGCAGCGCGGAGAGGCTGGAGGCTGGGTCTGCCATCGGATCGGGGCTACACGCTCGCGCAGCGAAGCTCAAGGCTAACTTCGCCGCTGCGAAGTAGCAGGCGTCGTCACGAGCCGCAGGCGAGAGCGAGCCAGGCGAGCGGTAACTTCGCCGCTGCGAAGCAGCAGGCGTCGTCACGAGCCGCAGGCGAGAGCGAGCCAGGCGAGCGGTAACTTGCGCACGGTCTGGGCCGCGCGCGAAGATTCCGGCCGTGTCCTGGGACGACAGCGACGAACGCTACTTCTCCGATCCGACGCGCAGGCCTCGCACCGGGCTGGTGGTCTTTGTCTCGATGGTGGTTTCGATGGCCACCGCCGCGGCGCTTTACTTCGTGGTCGGGCGCGCCGAGCGCGGCGCACGGCGTGTCCCAGCGTTGGTTGGGCTCGAGCTGTCGCGGGCGCTGGCGCTGGCGCGCGCCAGCGGCTACGAGGTCATCGTCACCGGCAAGACCACCGACCCGCTGGTCAAGGCCGGCAGCGTCTCGACCCAGGTGCCCCTGGCCGACACGGAGCTGCCCGCCGGGGCCAAGATCGGCGTCACCGTCTCGCGTGGCGTGGGCGGCAGCGGCGGCGGCGGCGGTGGCGGCGGTGGCGGAGGTGGCGGCGCAGGCAGCGCGGGCGGCGCGAATGCTGGCAGCGCCAGCGCCCCTGCCCCCGCGCCCGACGCCGCGCCAGCCAAGGTGCAAGTCAAGACCACCACGCGCCGCGCAGGCCCGCTGGTCACCGTGCCGAGCGTCACCGGCGTGCGCGTCGGCGGCGCCCGCTGGCGCCTCAAGCAGGCTGGCCTCGCCATCGGCCGCGTGAGCTACCGCAACGACGAAGACCACATCGACAAGTATGTGCTCTCGCAGCGCCCCAAGGCCGGCGCACGCGTACCCAAGGGCACCACCGTCGATCTCGTCGTCAACAACACCGACTAGCGCTGGGACCGTACAGCTAGAGCACCCCGCGCTCGGCGAGGCTGACGAAGCCGCGCCGCGTGATGACGAGGTGGTCGAGCAGCGGGATGCCCAGCAAGCGCGCCGCACGCCGCAGGCGCTCGGTGAGGTGCAGGTCGTCGTCGCTCGGCTCGGGGTCGCCGCTCGGGTGGTTGTGCGCGACGATCAGCGCCGCTGCCGCCTCGCGAACCGCGGGCATGAAGACCTCGCGCGGGTGCACCTCGACGCTGGTGGCGCTGCCCTGCGCCACCTGCACCTCCGCGATGACCTGGTTGCGAGCATCGAGACACAGCACGACGAAGGCCTCGTGCTCGAGGAACGCGAGCCGTCGCCGCAGGTGGCGGTAGACCTTGCCGCTGCTGTCGAGCACGCCATCG
>JAGQIK010000485.1 GCA_020431405.1 Myxococcales bacterium | reverse complement strand
CGGACAAAACCCCCACCCGAAACCCTGAAGTACTTCATGGACGAAGCTCGCGCCGGCCGAGCCTTCGCGATCCAGTCGCCCGACCCACCTCGCGCGCCGAAATGGCTGCGATCCCGGCTGGCCCGCCTCGTGCACTGTGCAGTGCTCGACAACGCGATTCCACACGGAAACACAAACAGTTGGGAGGCCACCGTGTTCATCAATAAGCTCGTGCGCCGCGTGCGCGTCACCTTCGCCATCCTGCCGATCCTCGCCCTCGGGCTGCTGCTGCTGCACCCGCAGCTGGCCAGCGCCGAAGGCTTCAAGGGCCGCGTGCCCGCCCACGGCCACGCGCCCGCGCGCACGCTGCAAGTGCACATGTACTCGGCCGACGGCGTGGCCTTCACACCGCAAGCGCGCGTGTGGACGCGCACGCCGACGGTTGGCCGCCGCCGCGACCCGATGTGGACGCGCATTCAGGGCGCGCACCGCGGCGACAAGATTCTGCTCGAGCGCCAGGGCCGCTCCAAGTCGCTCGACGTGGGCCACCTCAAGGGCGTCAACAGCTACGAGTCGCTGCTCGCCACCGCCGAGAAGCTGCTCACCTGGAAAGGCGTGCCGACCAAGGACGGCAATGGCTTCCAGCCGATCGTGATCAACCCCAACGTCGACAACTCCGACAACCACCACGTCGACACGCAGACGCAGCGCAACCGCGTGTGGTGGCCCAAGACCGTCGTCAAGGTGACGGCCAAGGACCGCAACGGGCGTGACCTCGGCGAGCAGCGCCTGACCGTCGAGGGTCTGCCGGCGCTCAATACGGCCGAGGTCAACCTCGTCAACACCACGCCCAACATCCAGAACTACCAGCAGCACGGCCGTCACCTGCCGAGCGCGCGCGCGTGGATCAACACCAACAACGTGCTCGTCAGCGAGCCGACGCAGAACCGCTCGCTGGTCAAAGAGGGCGAAGGCCTGGTGGCCTCGGGCAAGCGCTCGCTGTCGCGCGCCAAGCGCAAAGACACCCTGCTGAAGGGCCTGCAGACGCGTATCGCCAAGGGCGTCGCCGGCTTCAGCAACTACAAGAACCCGCAGGAGGCCTACAACAAGGCGCGCCAGAAGGTCGCTCAGCTGCCTAACGAGATCCGCGAGCTCACCACCGAAGGAAACCGTCAGCTGCAAGAGGGCGAAAAGAAGATCAACGACGGCAAAGAGGTGCGCGTGATCGTCGCCGCCATCGGCGCGGGCCCCAACGGCGCCAACTTCCAGACCATCAACCCCGAGCTGACCAACACGCAGCAGAAGCACACCGCCGCGGGTCAGCTCAGCGTGCAGAACGGCTCGCTGATCAGCGACCTCGCCGGCTCGCGCGGCCAGGTGCTGCGCACGACGGTGACGATCCCCGCTGGCACCAACAACGTCGGCTCCACGCTGACCATCGACCACACCGTGCCCAACGGCAAGACGGCGCAGTTCGTCAAAGAGATCGACGGCATCAAGTTCTACCGGATGAGCCCGCTG
>JAGQIK010000061.1 GCA_020431405.1 Myxococcales bacterium | reverse complement strand
TTGCTCTGGTAGTAGCCGGAAACGAGCGTTCCGCCGCTTCCGCCGGCGCCGTGCGAGCCCGCCGTGCCGTTCTTGCCGTCACAGCCAGCAAAGCCGTTCTCGCCCTTCTTCACGGTGGCGCACGTGTTGTCGTCGTAGTCGCCGCCGACGCCCTTGGAACCGCCCTGACCGAAGGTCGCCGTGGTGCAGGTCTTGACGACGGCGACCCCCGCGCCCGTGGCGAAGCCACCGTCGAGGCCGGCGCAGTAGTCGACGCCGGCCTGGCCGCCGTCGCCGCCCTTTCCGCGACAGGTCAGCGAGCCGTAGACGCTCGCCGGTGCGCCGGGGCCGCGGTCGCCCATGCCGTTGCTGGCGGCCGCCGGGCAGCCGATGGGCTCGGGGTTGTTGATGTCCTGACCGCCGCCCTTGCCGTCGGTGCCGCGCGTGCCGTTGGGGGCCGCGCCGCTCTGGTTGGCGCCGTCCATGCCAGCCGCGCCGCGGCCGGGCTTGATCTCGCAGTCGGCGAGGTGCAGCCCCGGGGCGTTGTCGGCGTAGACGCCGTAGCTGCTCTTGCCGTCGCCGTTGGCGTCGGGCGCTTCGATGGTGACCTGCTCGACCTTGGTGGGCTGGTTGATCGCGCTCGCCCACAGGCCGACGGCTTGCCCGCCGTCGATCTGGCCGCGGATCACGGTCTTGGTGTTGCCCGGGCCGCCGCGCACGAAGCTGGCGTTGTAGCCGCCGAGGATGTCGACGCCTGGCTTGAGCCGCACGACCTCGCTGTAGGTGCCGCCGGCGGCGGCGACGGGACGCGGCGGCTGGTAGCTCGCCGCCCGGTCGATGCCGCGCGTCAGCGTCTGGCAGGGGTCGTTCTTGTCGAGCCCGCAGCTGCTGCTGTCGGTGCCCACCGGCGAGACGTGGATCGCGCCGGCCGGCGGCACGTCGACGAAGGTGTCGACGGTGCTGTCGGCGTCCACCGAGGTGTCGACAGGGTCGATCTTGATGTCGGGCAGCTGCGTGTCGACCGTGATGTCGCGTACGACGCCCACGTCCGGCTGAACGACCTGCGACTCGGCGCCGGCGCAAGCGGCACAGGCGAGCGACAGCGCGACGAACAAGAAATACGAATTTTGAAAAACCACGCCCATCTCCGGCGGATTACTAGCTCGATCTAAGGCAGAAGATCAACGTAGCAGTGTAGCACGCGCCAAGCGCGCCCTACCTCAGCCGCCGAGGACGATCAACAGCACCACGATGATGATCAAGAGCAGCCCGGCGCCGCCGAAGAGCAGGAACATGCCGTTGCGGAAGGCGCTGGCGTCGTAGGTCTGGCGCGCCTCGGAGAGCGAGCGGCGCATTTGCTGGCGCGCCTCGACCCCCGCGCGCGTGTCGTCGATGGTCTCGTAGTGCGGCGCGAAGTGCGGCGCGTCGACGCGCGCGCCGTCGAGTGCAGAGCCGAGCTCGAGCAGCTTGTCGGCGATGACGCCGTCGATGCGCGCGATGGCGGCGCCTTGCTCGCGCTGGCCGGCGTCGATGGCGCGGCGCGTCTGCTCGAGCGTCGAGCGCGCCGCTTGGATCTCGCGCTCGCCGTTGCTGATGCGCGCGCGCGCGTCGGCGAGCGCGAGGCTAGCCGATTCGATGGGCTCGGCGAGGGCGTTCATCTCGGCGTGGGTCGACTCGCGCTGGCGCTCCCAGTCGCCGATCTGCACGCCGAGGTCGGCGAGCGCGCGCTGCAGCACGCTCTGCTGCGCGGCGTCCTGCGCCTTGGTCACCTCGACGCGCTTGGCGTCGCGCTGCTTGACCAGCGAGCGCAGCTGACGCTCTTCCTGCGCGAGACGCGCCTGCAGCTCGGCGAGCTTGGCGCTGGCTTCGTCGTGGGCGCGGCGCGCGGCGTCTTCGTCGGCGCGCGCGGCGTTGACCTGGGCCTGGATCCCCGCGCTGGCCGCGTCGACGCGCTGCTGCTCGGCGTCGAGCTGTGCGACGAGGTCGCTGGCGCCCGACTGCGCCTGCGCGCGCTGGCGCTCGAGGCCGA
>JAGQIK010000484.1 GCA_020431405.1 Myxococcales bacterium | reverse complement strand
TGAGCCTCGGCACCTCGGGCGTCGTCTTCGCGCCGACGCCGCGCTACACGCCCGATCCCCGCGGCCGACTGCACGCCTTCTGCTACACCGACGCCGACAGCTGGCACGTGATGGGCGTGATCCTGGCGGCCGCCGCCTGTCAGCGCTGGTTTCGCCAACTGCTCGGCGACGACGCGCAGGCGCCGAGCTTCGACGCGCTCGACGACGCGATCGCCGCGTCACCGCCCGGCGCCGAAGGCCTGTTGTGGCTGCCCTACCTCAGCGGCGAGCGCACGCCGCACAACGACCCCAACGCGCGCGCCGTGCTCGCCGGCGCCAGCCTCGCGCACGGACGCGCCCACGTGCTGCGCGCCATCGCCGAGGGCGTCGCCTTCGCGCTGGCCGACTGCTTCGACCTGCTCGCCGATCCCTGCGGCGTCGAAGTCGACGAGCTGCTCGTCTCGGGCGGCGGCGCGCGCGGCGACAACCAGTGTCAGATCATCGCCGACGTCCTGGGCCGCGAGATCGCGCGCCCCGCCGTCGACGAGGGCCCCGCCTACGGCGCGGCCCTGCTCGCCGGCGAAGCGGCGGCGCTGTGGACGCGCGAAGCGATGGCCGAGCAGCTCGTCATCGAGCGCCGCTTCGAGCCCCGCGGCGAGCTGCGCGCGCTGTATGACGAGGCGCGCGGGCGGTTTGGTGAGCTTTATCGTGTGTTGTACGGGTAGGCCACGGGCCACAGGCCACAGGCCACAGGGCGTAGGGGCGAACGTCTTGCTCGCTTCGCCGTAGCGCCAGCTGTCATGCAGTCGCCCCATCGCGTCGGCGAAGCGTGCAGAGCGTTCGCAGTCGATCCCGTGGCCTGTGGCCCTGAGCCTGTGGCCGCCACCGCGCTAGCGCACGCCCATCAACAGCTCCATCACCAGCTGGTCGAGCCGCTCGTACCCGAGCCCGCGTGCGCCGATGGCGTCGACGTCGAGCGCGCACGCAACGGCGCCGAGGCGCTCGGCGCTGGCGCTCGAATACGCCTGCATCGCCTCTTCGAGCGCGGGCTCGGCGGGCGCGAGCTCGGCGAGCAGCTGCTGGATCTCGGCGTCCTCGGCGAAGCGTCGCGCCTTGTGGCGCAAGATGTTGTAGGTGCGCATGCAGCCGACGGCGAAGTCGCGCACGCCGCGCTCGTCCTCGGTGCGATAGGCGTGCGCGTCGAAGTGGCGCATGCCCTGCCAGCGCGCGTCCTCGAGCAGCTTGACCAGAAAGAAGGCGCCCTTGATGTCCTCGGATCCGAAGCGCAGGTCCTGGTCGAAGCGCCCTGGCTTCTGGCCGTTGAGGTCGATGTGAAAGAGCTTGCCCGCGTCGAGCGCCTGCGCGACGGCGTGGCTCGTGTCGAGGCCGGCCATCTGCTCGTGGGCGACCTCCGGGTTGACGCCGACCATCGCGGGATCGGCGAGCGTCTCGATGAACGCCAGCATGGCGCCGGTGGTCGGCAAGAAGATGTCGCCGCGCGGCTCGTTGGGTTTCGCTTCGAGCGCGAAGCGCAGGTCGTAGCCGCGGTCGCGACAGAACGCGCACAGATAGTCGATGCACTGGCGGTAGCGCGCGATGCCGTCGCGCGGGTCCTTGGCGGCGTTGACCTCGGCGCCCTCGCGCCCGCCCCAGAAGACGTAGACCTCGGCGCCGAGCTCGACGCCGAGCTCGATGCCGCGCATGCACTTGTCGAGGGCGAAAGCACGCACGCGCGCGTCGGCCGAGGTGAACGCGCCGTCCTTGAAGACCGGATGCGAAAAGAGGTTCGTCGTCGCCATCGGCACGCGCAGCCCGCTGGTCTCGAGGGCGCGGCGAAAGCGCGCCACGATGCGGTCGCGCTCGGCGGAGGCGGCGCCAAAGGGCACCAGGTCGTTGTCGTGCAGGTTGACGCCGTAGGCGCCGGCCTCGGCGAGCACGCCGAGCCAGCGCTCGATGCTGTCGAGCGTCGGCGCCGGGCGTACGGCCTCGCCGAACGGATCACGGCCGGGGTTGCCGAAGGTCCACAGTCCGAAGGTGAAGTGGTCGTCGGGGCGCGGCGTGAAGTCGGTCATCGCCCCGCAGTCTACGTCCAAGCCGAAGACCAAGACCAGGACACGCGGAGCGCCGCTTGACGGCGGCGCGACCGCGAGCGAGATCACGTAAGTGATCAAGCAGTCCTAGTTGCGGTATCTGAAGATGCGGAAGTTGGGGCGGCGCGAGATTTCGAACAGGAAGCCGAAGCGGAAGCTGATCATGCCCGTCTTCTTGTCCACGAGCCCTGGCGGCGGATTGGGGAACGGCTCGGCCGCGCGGAAGGCCGCGATGGCCTCGTCGTCGAGAAAGCCCACGCCGCACGCCTTCTCGATATGCAGCTTCATCAGCTTGCCCTTGGGCGTCAGCTGCACGCGCAGGATCGTGAGCCGGTCGCGAAAGCCGTAGACGTTGCCCGACGGGTCACGTCGCTTGTAGGCGCGGTCGGGATGCCAGTTCTGTGCGACCTGGCGCTTGACGCGGTTGAAGAAGCTCGCGAAGCGCCAGCGCTTGGAGTTGAGCAGCGTGCTCTTGCCCTCCTTGACGTCCTTGAGCGCGTCGTTGACCGGCGTGCCCACCGCGCGCGCCAGCTCTGACGCCGTCAGCTTGAGGTCGCGCATCTTGACGTTGCGCTTGGGCGATGCTGACTGCGCCGCCTTGACGTCGGGCCCCTTGGGCGCCTTCTCCTTCTTCTGCTTGGGCGCCTGATCGCCCTTCTCCGAGGGCTTGAGGTCGGACTTGGGCACATCGGGCTTGGTGCGCATGGCCAGCTTCATCGCCTTGCGCTCGATCTTCTGTCGCTCGCGCGGCGTGGGCGGCGGGGCGCGGCGCGTGCGCGGGCGCTGCGGCATCGGGCGCGCGGCGACGATCTTGCCCGGCTTGAACGGCACGCTCGACTTGGTCTCGCGCGCCACCTTGGAGTCGTACTCGGAGCGGAAGCGCGCCTTGTCGGGCCGCTTCTCTTCGATCGGCGGCGGCAGCTCGACGACCTGCCCCTTGTCGTCCTTCTCCTTCTTCTCTTCCTTCTTGTCCTCTTCCTCGATCTTCTTTTTGACCTCGTCCGCCTTGGACTTGGCGGGCACCAGCGCCACCTCGATGGGCCCCAGATCGGGCTCGGGTGCGCGGCAGCCATCGGGGTTGAGGGTCAGGCCGGCGACGATCAGCAGGATGATGTGCAGGTGCACGAGCGCCGAGACGCCGAGGAAGGCCCCGATCCTGCGTCTGTCGCGTGCGTTTCGTCGCATCAGTCCAGCTTAGATTCTAGCCCACTCGCGTCAGTGAACCAGCGGCGTTAGATAAACGCGCGTGACAGCAGTCGCATTTCGCCGCTCGCAGCGGGCGCGGCGAAAACAGCGTGGCGAAAACAGCGCGGTGAATCGGCGCTAGCGGATCAGCGGGTTGTGAAACTCGAACGGTGCCAGGATCTGCAGCCGGCGGCCGAGCGCGTTGGGGATCGGCGGGAAAGGCTGCGCCTTCTGGATCGCCGCCAGCGCGTTCTTGTCGAACTTGGGAAAGCCCGACGACTTGCGCACGCGAATGGCGCTCACGCGCCCGTCCTGCTCCACCGTGAACTGCACCAGCACGTCGCCCTGCTCCATGCGGATCTCGAGCTCGCGCGGGAACGACCACAGCGGCTGAATGCGGCTGTAGATCTTGCGAAAATAGCTCACGTAGCGCATGTCGGGCGTGTTGAGCCACAGCGGCCGCCCGCGCCGCGCGCCGTTGGGATCGCCGCGCCGACCCGAGCGAGAGCCGCGCCCACGCCCGCTGCTGTCGCCGTCGCCCGAAGCGCGCGCCATGTCCATCACGTCGGAGACGCGCTGCTTGGACGCCAGCTCGCGGTTGCGACGGTCCGCGACGGCGCGCGCCGTGCGGCGTGCGGCCACGCGCGGCTGCCGCTTGGCGAGGTCCGGCCGAACATGCGCCATGCGCGGCTCGCCGTCTTCGGGGAGATCCTGCTGGCGCCGCGCGCCGCGCGCGCCGGCGTCGCCCAGCGCGTTGCGATGCCCCTGCGCGATCTGCCCCGACGGCGCACGCTGCGCGATCGATGCGCGCGCCTGCTGGGCCTTGGCGTCGGCGCTCGCCTTGGCGCCCGCCTTGGAGCGCGCCTGATGCGAGCGACGGCGCGGATCGCGGCTCGGATCGCGCGTTCGCCGAAGCCCCTTGCCGCGATCCGAGAGCAGCCGCTCGTGCGGCTGTGGATTCGGCGTCACCCTGCGATTATCAGGCGTTACAGTGAACTTCTGACTGCGAATACGCTGCGGCGTGTCGCGATCGGGGTGGTTGTAGGGCCTGAAGCGCAGGTCGTCGAGATCGTCGCCGGCGAGCGGGTTGTCGCGCTTGGCGGCGACACGCTTGCCCCCGTCGGCGCCCTGAGCCGTCGAGGTCGCCAACGCGTCCGCGGCCCGCGCGCGGGCACGCTCGAAGGCGTCGCCGAGGCGCGCGCGGCGACGCGGCGGCTCGGGCGTCGCCTTGACGCGCTCGTCGGCGGGGACGGTCCAGCGGGCGCGCTTTGGGCGCTCCAGGTCCAACTCGTAGCGGTCGACAACGGGCTGATATTGCGAGGGAACGAGCAGTACCATGCCCGCGTAGAGCGCTGCCGCGTGCAACGCCGCCGAGGCGGCGGCCACCGCGAGCCAAGTACGTCCGGCTCGATCTGGCAGAGTGCGTGTCCGGCGAGTCAAAACGTCTAGAGCCTTCGCGATTACCTTCCAGGGCCGCGGCGGAGCCTTACTCGATTCTATCGTCTGCGCCCGGCTCCCGCCACGGCCCTTCTCGTACTACGGCAGATGTGAGCTTGGATGCAGCCGGCCGCGGAGAAGTTCCGGCCAGAATGGAGAATTTCTGCTGGAAGGTTGGGCGCTTTTTATCGTAATCCCCAGCGCCGATCGACAGCACGCGGGACGGCCGCGGGCCCTGCTGGGCCCGATGCCATGGACGGTGTCTCGCACGGGTAGGACCACAGGGGATTATCGCCATGTCATGCCTTCGCCGGGTAAGCATGCACGCGGCCCTCGCCGCACTTATCGCTTCGACACTCTATGCCAGCAGCGCAGAAGCGCAGGTACCGCGCTTCGAGCAGACGCCGGACAATGACCTCGCCGATCTGCGCTCCACGCGACCGGCCAAGCGCCGCGCCGCCGCCGCACGCCTCGCGCGCTATCGCGGCAACAGCGCCGCGCGCAACGCGCTGTCGAGCGTGCTGCTCGAGGATCCTTCGAACAAGGTGCGACAGTCGGCCGCCATCGCGCTGGCCCGCATCGGCGGCGCTCAGCGCATGCTCGGCTACGCCGCCGTCTGCGATCCCGACCCGGGCACGCGCCGCGGCCTCGCCGCCTACAAGCGCCACGGCCGCGCCGTGCGCTGCGATCGCCACACGCACCCGCGCGGTCCCACCGTGACGCTGCCGCGCGCCGAAGCGCAGCTGGTCAGCTATCTCGGTCATCCGCGCTCGGGCACGCGCCTTCGCGCCCTGCGCCGGCTGGCGCGCATGAACAGCGCCATGGCGCGCCGCTACGTCTGGGCGATGGCGACCAAGGATCCCTATCACCAGTGCCGTATCGACGCGATGAACGTCGTCGCGCCGATCTACAAGCGCAAGATGAAGCCGCTGCTGCGCTACGCGATCACCAGCGACCCTGACGCGCGCGTGCGCAAGGCCGCCTACAAGGTGCTCGCCTACCTGCACCTGTCGCGCTCCTCGATCCTGCTCGGCCAGGCCGCCCGCAACGAGGGCGACGCCGCGATGCAGGTCGCCGCCATCGAAGCGCTCGGCAAGCTCGGCAACCAGCGCGCCGCGGTCGCTCTCGGCCGGCTGTGCGACGACCACAAGAACGCCGACGCCCGCGCCGCCGCCGTGCGCGTGCTCGCGTCGCTCAAGGGACAGCGACGCTACGCGGCCGCCGTGCTGGCGCGCGTGCTCTCCAAAGACCGCTCGGGCAAGGTGCGCGCTGCCGCCATGCGCGCGCTGGCCAGCCGTCGCGGCCGTGGCGCCTGCGCCGCGCGTGCTCAGCGCGTCAACGACCCCGACGTCGAGGTGCGCATCACCGTCGTGCGCCAGCTCGACGGCTGCCCCGGCTCGGTGGCGCGTGGTCCGCTCTCGCGCGCCGTGCGCGACGCCGATCGCCGCGTGCGAAAGGCCGCCGTCAAGGCGCTGGTCAAGCTCGGCCCGCAGCGCGCGCTCTCGACGCTCGTCTCGGTGCTCTCCAAAGACAGCGAGGCGGCCATCCGCTGGATCGCCTTCGACGGCCTGCGCACGATCAACGTCCGCAAGTGGCGCGACGCGCTCGTCGACGCCGCACGCACCGACAACGACCCCAAGCTCCGTGAAGCCGCCGTGCGCATGCTCACCGGCCTGCGCACGCACCAGGCCGTCGCCGCCCTCGGCGCCGTGCTGGCCAAGGACCGCCAGGCCAGCGTGCGCCTCATCGCCGCCAAGACCCTCGGCCGCTACTCCGAAGAGGCCGCCTACAAGGCGCTGCAGCGCGCAGCCAGCGGCGACTCCGATGCGCGCGTGCGCAAGATCGCCCAGCGCGCCGCCGCGCGCAGCCCCGCCCAGCGCGCCTACGTCAACGCGCTGCTGGCGCAGACCATCTCGAGCTCCTCGTCGACGCGCCTGCGCGCCGCGACGCAGCTCTGCGCGCTGCAGGTGCCGCGCACCTATCGCGCGCTGGTCCGCCTGCTGTGGGTCGACGGCGATGCCAGCGTGCGCACCGCGGTCGCGCGCTGCTTCGGCGAGATCGACTCGCCGCTGGTGGACGTCGCGCTCTCGGTGGCGCACGGCACCGACAGCGACGGCGGCGTGATCCGCACCGTCGAGATCGCACAGCGCCAGCGCGTCGCGCGCCTCAACAAGCACCTCACCGAGCTGCGCAGCACCAACGCGGCGCAGCGCGTGGCGGCCGTCAAAGCGATGGTGCCCAGTCCTAGCCGCAAGCTGCGCGGCGCCCTCGAGCAGGCGATGCTCAAAGACCGCGACCCGCTGGTGCGCCGCGCCGCCGCCTCGCGCATCTATCGCTTCGCCGACGCGCGCGCCATCCGCAAGCTGATGCTCGCCAGCCAGAACGAGCAGCACGCCGCCACGCGCACCTTCGTGCTCGGCCTTTACAACGACCTGCGCCGCCGCTGGGCCTCGGCCAAGCGCGCCGTCACGCTCACCACCCTGACGCGCGAGCTGAGCAGCGCCCCGCTCAAGCGCCAGATCGAAGCCGCCAAGACCCTCGGCGCCCTGCGCGATCGGCGCGCCTTTGCGATCCTGCACAAGTACGCGCGCTCCACCGACCGCGAGCTGCGCTACGCCGCGGTGATCGCCCTCGCGACCTTCGGCGACGTGCAGATCATCTCCAAGGCGGCGCGCGACGAGAAGGACCCGCTGCTCAAGAAGCGGCTGATCCAGCTCAACTACCTGCGCCGCGCCAAGCCGGACAAGATCATCGCCGCCCTCGGCTCGAGCAACCGCGACGAGGTGCTGCGCGCCGTCGAGGCGTCCACCATCCGCCAGGTCGACAAGGCCATGCCGCACCTCGCCAAGGTCGCCCTCAGCCACCTCGACAAGCACGTGCGCCGCGCCGCCGCGCGCGCGCTGGTGCTCTACGAAAAGTCGCTCGCCTACTGGACCGTGCGCGTCGGCTCGAGCCACGACGCCAGCAAGAAGCTGCGCCGCGCGCTGTGGGGCCTGGCGGTGCTGGCGGACTCGGCGACGTAGCGCGCCTTCGCCGCGCCGGCCTCGGGCCTCGGACCTCAGGCCTCGGGTTTCGACGTCAGCGCGATCTGCACCTTCTTCAAGCGCGCATCGGTCAGCTTGCCACGTAGCCGTGCGAGGACGCGGCTGCGCTCGTCTATCACGATCACGTGCGGGGCGTTGTCCTTCGGGATCTGCCAGCTCTTGGCAAAGCCCCGATACCACTCGACGAGCACATTGGCGTAGTAGGCCGCTGGCGTGAACTTGCGGATCTCGCGCAGCACGAGCCCGCGCGGCAGGTACCAGGGCTTGTCGGCAACGATGACCTGAAAGACGGTCGCGTTGGCCTTGGCGAGCGCGATCACCCACTTCTTGCACGGCGGCGCCGAGCGTCGCGTGCGGCCGACGACCAACACGAATCGCCTGCCACGCATCGAGCCACGACCGTAGGTCTGACCGGTCATGCTCGTCAGCTGCCACCAAGGCGATTGTCCGCCGGGCCAACTCCCGATGGCAGCAGTGGCGGCGAACAAGCTCAATACGATAGCTAGCGCAACGGGTCGCACCCGCAGAGCCTAGGCTCCCGCGCGCACTGGCGCAAACCCGAGGCCCGAGGCCCGAGGCCCGAGGCCCGAGGCCCGAGGCCCGAGCTAGTCGGCCAGCTTCGCGTCGAGCTCCCCCGCCGCATCGAGCGCCGCCAGATCGTCATACCCGCCCACGGCCTCGCCGGCGATAAACACCTGCGGCACCGTGTGGCGCCCCGAGCGGCGGCGCGCCTCTTCGCGCAGCTCGGGTTTGGCGCTGGCGTCGTGCTCTTGGTAGGCGACGCCCTTGCGCTCGAGCAGCGCCTTGGCCTGCCGGCAGTACCAGCAGTAGCGGGTCGTGTAGATCTCTACGTGCTTCACAGATTCGCTCTTCTCGTCAGGGCAGCTCGAGCTCGTGGCTGCACGGCAACCACGCCCACAAGGCTTCACGTCGAAGCTGCCAGAGTGACAGCGCCGTGTCGAGGCCCGCGGCGTCGTCGAGCACCGGGGCGAGCCCGCCCGGCAGACGCGCGAGCAGCGCCTGCAGACCACCGGCGGGCGAGGGGTCGAGCGACGCACGGCGTAGGCCGCTCTGACCGGCGCGGCCCTCCGCGCGCGCGATGGCGTCGTCGAGGCTGCCCAGCTCGTCGACCAGCTTGTGCGCCAGCGCGTCGGCGCCCGACCAGACGCGCCCCTGCGCCAGCTCGGCCACACGCTCGCGGTCGAGGCCGCGACCGGCTGCCACGCGCGCGATGAAGCGCTCGTAGGTGCGCTCGAGGATCACGCGCAGCGCCGCGCGCTCTTCGTCGTCGAGGCTGCGCGTCAGCGAGAACAGCCCGGCGCGCTTGCCGTGGCGCAGCTCGAAGCGTCCGATGCCGAGGCGTGCCATCAGCCGGCCGAAGCTGACCTTGCCCGCCAGCACGCCGATGGAGCCCGTGATCGTCGAGCGCCGCGCGACGATGGCGTGGCAGGCGCAAGCGATGTAGTAGCCGCCTGACGCGGCGACGTTGGCGAGGTAGGCCACCACCGGCTTGTTGTCGGCGACCTCGCGTACCGCGCGCCAGATCGCCTCCGAGGCCTGCACGCCGCCGCCCGGCGAGTCGATGTGCAGCACGACGGCGCGCGTGCGGCGATCGCGCGCGAGCCGCTCGAGCGCCTCACACACCGGGCGCTCGACCACGCCGGTGCCAGACTTGCCCGACGTGATCGCGCCGCGCAGCGACACCACCACCACGCGGCGTCCGCGCCACAGCCGCTCGGGCCGCGGCCGCCGCTCGCCGAGGTAGCGCCGCGCATCGCGCAGCACCGCGCGCGCACGCGCAGGGGCCTCGGCGTCGACGATCTTGGCCAGCCGCTCGGCGAGCTCGTCGCGATAGCAGGCGCCATCGACGAGACCTCGCTCGCAGGCGTCGATCACGTCGTAGGGGCCGTCGTCGACGAGCGCACGCACCGCCGCGTCCTCGAGCCCTCGCCCGCTGGCGACAGCCGCTGTGATGACCTCGAAGGAGACGTCGAGCAGCCGCTCGAGCGCTTCGCGGCTCGGCGCGCTGATCTCGCCGCGCATCAGCCGCTCGGCGGCGCTCTTGTAGCGGCCCGCCTGCCCGACCTCCACGTCGACACCCACGCGGCGCAGCAGGTCGCCGAAGAAGGCCATCTCGAGCTGCACGCCGCGCAGGTCGAGCAGCGCGCCCTCGGGCATCCAGACGGCGTCCGCGGCCACCGCCAGGGCGTACTCGCGCATCCCGCCCGACTCGAGGTGCACCACCACGCGTTTGCCCGCCCGGCGCGCGCGCGCGATCTCCGCGCGCACGGCCTCGATGGTGGCCAGCCCGGCGCGCAGATCGGAGACGCGCAAAAGCAGGCCGTGGGCGCGGCGATCGTCGACCAGACGATCGACGAGCTCGGCGAGCTCCTGCACCGAGGTGGGGCCCTTGCTGCGCTGCCAGAACGCGCGCCGCGGCCGCCGCTCGAGCAGCGTACCCTCCAGTCGAAGGTCGATGAAGAAGCGCGCTCGGCCGTAGCGCCGCCATAGCCACAGCGGACCGAGCAGCACCAGCTCGAGCACGAAGCGCAGCAGCGCCAATGGAAATCTGAGCATGCCCGCGATCGTATCAGGCGACGCTGCCCGCCGCGGAGCCGGAGCCAGCACGCTTTACGATCCTTACGAACTGGTGTCTGCTAGCTCGATGCGCACGAGCTCGTCCGTTTTTGTCGCCCTCCTCGCGCTGGTCGCCGTTGCATCGGCGGCTTGCGACTCCAGCCGAACCACGGGCGATGGCGGCGGCAGCGCCGACGGCAGCGTCGCCGACGGGCGCAGCGAGGGCGTCGGCACCGACGGTCCAGGCGGGCTCGAAGCGGGAAGCGACGGGCCGCTGCCCGCGACGACCACCTGCGACCCGGCCAAGGCGACCTGCCGCGCGCTGCCCCAAGCCTGCGGGCGCGGCGAGGTGCGCAGCGTCAGCAGCGCCGGCTGTTGGGGCGCCTGCGTGCCCATCGCCACCTGCACCGACGTGCCCGAGCGCCCCGACTGCGACATGACAAAGGTCTCGTGCGAGCGCGTCTCGCCGACGTGCCCCGACGGCTACACGCCCACGCACGTCAACGCCTGCTACGGCCCCTGCGTGCCCAACGTGGTGTGCGCCTGCGAGCCCAACGGCCCCTCGTCGCAGTGCCCGAGCGAAACCCCCGCCTGCTTCAACCTCGACAAGCGCTGCGGCCCGCTCGACTGAACGCCCAGCGACGCGCGACCGCGCGACTACTTCGTCGCCGCCTTCTTCTTCGCCGCCGCAGCCTCTTTGGCCTTGCTCGCGGCGAGGGTCGCCAGCTTGGCGATGTCGAGCTTGGCCAGCAGCGACTTGCCCTCGGCGATGCCCTTGATCGGGCGCACGCCCATGTTGATGAGGAAGCGCCCGCCGACGAGCAGCGACATCTTGCCGGTCATGGTGGGACGGTGCCAGCGCAGCAGCGCGGGGTGGCCGCCGACCTTGGTCGTCTCGCTGACGGACTCCGCGTCGCCCTTCATCTTCGAGCCCATGCCCACCATGGCGCGCATCATCGGCGCCTGGGCCGTGTCGATGATCTGCACGCGGGCGCGTGTGCCGGCGACCTTCGCCGACTTCTTGACGCCGTAGCTGCGGCGCACCATCGAGACGTTCATCGGCCCCATGTTGGTGTTCTGACCGCTCACGGGGTCTACCGCCGGCAGTGTGCCGAGCGTGTCGGGCAAAAACGGCTGCAGCGCTTTCCAGTCGAGCACCGCGCCGAGGCGCCCCGCCTTGTCGAGCGCTTTGCTCGCCTTGGCTAGCTTGCCGAGCGCCTGGGCCAGCTTCGCGCGCGCCGAGCCATGCCGAGGCCCGTTTTCTGCTTGGTCAGATTCGTGCCGACGGTGGTGATTATGCCGGTGCGGTCAAGGAGTTCGAGCGAGCACGTGGTGCCGGCTACGCGGAGGA
>JAGQIK010000060.1 GCA_020431405.1 Myxococcales bacterium | reverse complement strand
CGGCCCGCGATCACGTCGAAGACCTCGACGCCAGGGCGCGTCCCGAGCAGCGCGACCCAGGCCTGCCGCCCGTCGGCGCTGAGGGCGACCGACTTGGGCACCCAGCCGGTGCGCAGGATGTGACGGCAGCGCACGAGCTGGTCGTCGGGGTCGAGGCACGCCGTCACGTGCGCGGCGCGCCCGACGATCACCGTGCGCTTGAAGCTGCGGTGGCCGTCGAGTGTTGCCGTGACGCGCACGGGGCCGGCCGCCACGACCCGCCGAAAGGGCGCGCGGCCGGACAGCACGCGTCCGCTGGCGTCGCGCAGCTCGACACGCGCGCGCAGCGGCCAGGCGTCGACGCTGAGCAGGTGGCGCGCGGGCCGCGCAGACGCTGGGCTGCTCGCGGCGAGCAGCGCGAATGAAGACAACATCGACATCACGACCGAGCGAACAGGCACTGCGGCGATCGTAACGCGACTTAGCGCCTATTCGAAGTATCGAGCAGCTGCTGGCGAAACCAGCGGTGCGCCGGATCCTCGGAGAAGCGCGCGTGCCACAGCATGGTCACGGCGTGGCGCGGCAGCGCGAGCGGCGCGGCGCAGCAGACAAGACCGCGCGCGCTCGCGAGGCGCTGCAGCGAGCGCGGCGCGGTGAGCACGAGGTCGCTGGACGCGGCGATATCGAGCGCCGTAGCGAAGCTCGGCACGCGCACGGCGACGCGGCGCTGACGGTCGCGCTCGGCGAGCGCGACATCGACGACGCCGGGACCTTCACCGCGCGGCGAGACCAGCACGTGCGCCAGTGAACAGTAGCGCGTCAGCGAGAGCCGCCCGGAGTGGCCCAGCGCGGGATGTGCCACGCGCAGATAGCAGCAGAGGCTGTCGCGCAGCAGCGTTCGCTGCACCAGGTCGGCGGGCGGCGACTCGCCGACGGGCTCGGCGGGTTCCGTGGCCGCGGAGCGGTCGTCCGCGGCGGATTTTGGCAGGGCACGCGCGCTTAGCTGCACGGGCACGACGGCGACATCGAGATCGCCGCTCTCGAGCGCGCCTTCGAGCGCGGACGGCGTGGGCAGCACCGCGACGCTGACGGCCGGCGCGTCGCGGCGCAGCCGGGCGAGCAGCGCGGGCATGGTCAGAAGGTCGTAGGCGTCGGGCGAGCAGAGGCGAAACGTGCGCGTGGAGCGCGACGCGTCGAAGGCCTCGGGCTCGGCGAGCGCGCGCTCGAGCGCGAGCAGCCCGCTTCGCAGCGGGGTGGCGAGCGCTTCGGCGCGCGGCGTGAGCTGCATGCCGCCCTTGGCGCGAACGAGCAGCGGATCACCGACGAGATCGCGCAGCCGCCGCAACGTGTGGCTCATCGCCGACTGGCTGACGCCGGTGCGCTGGGCCGCCTTGGTCACGCTGCGCTGGCGGATCAGCGCGTCGAGGGCCACCAGCAGGTTGAGGTCGATCCGATGCAGATCGATGCCATGAACATCATGCATGTCTATATGAAATGCCTTCATTTGATTCATGTCAATGTGGCGACAGAATCGTGGGCACAAGGAGATGCTCATGAGCCACACGACGACCAAGCCGCTTCACATCACCATCTTCGGCGCCAGCCGCGGCATCGGCCGCCACGCGCTCGAGCTCGCGCTGCAAGCTGGCCATCACGTCACGGCGCTGCTGCGCGATCCCAACGCCGTCGCGGAGACGCCGCGCCTGCGCGTGCTTCGCGGTGACGCGACCAACATCGCCGACGTGCGAGAGGCCGTCAGCGGCGCCGACGCGGTGGTCTGCGCGGTGGGCGCGCCGGCGCTGAGCCGCTCGCGCGTGCGCTCCGAGGCCACCGCGCTGATCGTGCAGGCGATGCGCGAGCAGGGCATCGAGCGCCTCTTGTGCGTCTCGGTGCTCGGCGCCGGCGAGCAGCGCGCGGCGCTGCCCTTCTTGCTGCGGCGCGTGATCTTCCCGACCTATCTGCGGCGACCGGTGGCCGAGCACGAGCGTCAGGAGCGGCTGCTGCGAGACAGCGAGCTCGACTGGACGGCGGTGCGCCCGCCGACGCTCACCGACGGGCCGCGCACCGGACAGTACGCCCACGGCTTCGGGGTCGACTTCGCAGGGCTGACGCTGAAGGTCTCGCGCGCCGACGTCGCCGACTTCCTGGTGGCTCAGCTCGACGACACGCGCTACTCGCGCCGCGCGGTGGCGATCTCCTACGCGCGCCCCTGAGGCGCTACAGCGCTCTAAGGATCGGTGACCTCGAAGACCTGCGACGTCACCGTCTGCTTGCTGCCGTCGGGCTTGGACAGCTCGACCTTGAGCCGATAGCGGCCGCGCAGCTGCGGCAGCCAGCCTGGCACGGTGTGCTGCAGCGGGAAGTTGATGGTCCAGGCGAACTGACGCGCGCTGGCCTTGGGGTCGTCCTCGTACTTGGGCGTCATCGCCAGATCGACGTAGAAGGCGTAGCCGTCGCTGTCGAGCGGCGCGCCGCTGGGGCGTGCCACGGGCTGGCCCGCTTCGGTCTCGAGCGTCGCCAGCGGCGCGCCGAGCCACGGGTCCGCCCCGCCGACGGTCCACGACACCACCTCGTTGGCCTTGTACGTCGCCTTGACCGCCGTCAGCACCTTGCCGAAGTCGTTGGCCGTGGGCGGCGCGTAGGGCGTGTAGTTGCCCACGACAAACGGCGCGGTGGGCCCCGGCTCGCCGCCAGCGAGCTCGCCTTTGGCGTCGGCGCTGGCGAAGCGCAGGATCTGCGACTTGAGGTAGACACCCTGCTTGGGGCCCCACAGCGCGCCGCCGGCCTCGTAGCCGCCCTGCCACCAGTCGTCCTCGAGCAGGCTGTAGCCGAGGTAGTCCTGCGAGTAGCCGAAGAAGGCGATGTCCTTGCCGCCTGCGATGGTCTTGGCCTCCGCGGCGACCGACTCGCCCAACAGCGTGCCGCTCTCGCCGGGAAACGTCAGCAGATAGACGCCGGCGAGCTCGCCCATGGTGAGCACGGTCTGGTTGGGCGCCGGGAAGGTCTTGGTGAAGGCGAGGCACTGCTTGTCCAGCGTCGGGATCGTCGTCGACGCCGAGCAGTCCGCCTCGACGCCCTGCCCGCAGTACACGCCGCCGTAGGGGTAAGGAAACGCCTTGTCGGGGTAGCCGATGACCTCGCGGTCGATGCGCGCGCGGTGTGTGCGCAGCGCGATGGTGGGCTTGTCCTGCCAGACGACCTTGGGCACGGCGGCGCCGACCACGCGCGCCACGTGCACGGCAACGCGCTCCATCTTGTCGTAGCCGTCCGGCTGCGTCGCGCCGGGCTGCTCGCCGCTTACCGTCGGCGAGCCCGGCGAGATGTCGGCGCCCCAGCTGTTGAAGAAGACGGCGAGGATCGGCTCGCCAACCTCGTTTTCGATCGCTTGCTCGATAGCGCCGGAGACGTCGCGCGAGAGGCTGAACTGGTCGATGCCGAGCACGGTGCCGTGCACCGGATAGGAAAAGACCAGCGCCGCCAGCTTGCCCTCGCGCTGCACCGCGAGCAGCGGCAGCGCGCCGTGCTTGTAATCCTTGCCGTCCTCGCAGCGGCGGTCGTTGATCGCGTCGTCGTCGCGCGCCATGACCCAGCCGATCTTTCCCGGCGCGAGGTTGTTGATCGCCGCCTCGACGGTGTCGGCGCAGGCCTTGACGAGCCGCTCGTAGTACTCGGGCAGGAACTTGTCGGCGATCAGATCGAAGACGCCGCCGACGCCGATCAGCCGGCCCGGCCCCGAGTGCGTGTGCGTGCCGCCGAAGACCAGCGCGTGGTCGAACGAGCGGCCGATGCGCTTCTTTAGCTCCTGCAGCACGGCCTGGCGCAGCTGCTGAAAGACGCCGACCGTGTCGAGGCGCAAGAAGATCGCCTCGTGCCCGACGCCGCGCGAGATCGCCACGGCGCGCAGCTCGGGATGGCCGTGCAGGCGCGTGGTCGCCGGATAGAGCTCGGCGAACGGCGAGCGCGGCCCCGGTTGCGTGAAGCCGCCGTAACCAGCGGTGCCGATGCCGAGCGGCGCGGGGATGCGCATGCGCGCCGAGCCGACGCGAAGCTCGCCGGCAGGCGGCGGCGGCGCGTCGGGCGTTATCGGCGCGTCGGCGACACCATCGGCGCCGCCATCACCGCTCGGTCCCGTATCGGTCTTGTTGCCTTCAGAGGAGCAGCCGACCAGCGCGGCCAGCGCGACGAGCGCAATCCAGCACTTCATGCCGGCATCTTACCCCTGTCGCCCCCGCAGCGCTTCGATCACGGTGCCCGGCTCGGGGAAGCGCCCCGGCGCCGAGACCAAGACCCCCTGCTTGCGCGACGCGACGAGCTCGCCGTCAGCGAGCACGTCGAAGATGCCGCCCGCGCCGGCCGTGAGGGTGGTGTCGATGCCCAGCTCGCGCTTGATATCGGCGGCGAGACTCGCCGCCCGTGGCTGGTAGTTTCAGGCCTTGCAGTAACGGATCTCGAGCTTCATGGCGGTCCTCCCGGTGAGACTTCGAGAATAGCGCGCGCCGCGACGCGGACAAGCTATGCTGGCGCGATGCGACCCATCGCCCTGCTCGCGCTGCTCTGCGCCGCCGCGATCGCACCCCTCGGATGCGGCCCCAAGCATCACAAGCCCGTGCCGCCGCGGCTCGGCATGCCCGAGATCTCGGCCGGCATGGAGAAGCTGCGCCCGGCCGTGCACCGCTGCTACGAAAAGCACAAGGTCGAGGGCCACGCCCAGGCCACCGTGCGCATCGAGGCCGACGGGCGCGTCTCCGAGGTCAGCCTCGCCGGCAAGTTCAAGGGCACGCCCTCGGGCGCGTGCGTCATCGCGGTGGTCAAGACGGCGCGCTTCGACAGGTTCAAAAACGGGCCGATCGTGATCCAGTACCCGCTTCTCTTGCGCTGAGCGCCGCGACGTTAGGGCGCGTTGCAGGTCGCCTGGGCGTTGCAGAAGCGCTGGGCGCCGAGACCCGAGGCGCACTCGGGCTTGGCCGCGTCGGTGCAGTCGGACTTCATCGTACAGCTGGTGCTGCAGGCGAACGTGGTGCTGGGGCCGTTGACGCAGCCGTAGCACGCCTCGCCGCTGCCGCACGGCTTGCCGCAGCCTTCGATGTAGCTGACGCAGCGCCCGTTGACGCAGGTCGCGGCGGCTTTGGCCGAGCCGAGCACCGTCGAGCCATCTTCCGTCTTGGTGGGCTGCGAGGCGCAGCCGCAGGCGGGCCAGCTCGCGTCGCAGGCCGCCTCGGCGCTGTCGAAAGCCGCTTTGTCGGCCTTGTTGATGCCGATGACGATGTTGGTGCCGCAGCAGTCGGTGGTGTGCTCGACGGCGATGCAGTCGCTGGGCGCGCTGCAGGCGGCGCTGATGGTGGCGCCGAAGGGCGTGTTGCCGTTGCAGCGCAGCCCGCTGACGGTGGCGCCGTCGCCGGCGGGGCCATCCGTGGCGATCGGCCCGTCGCTGTTGCCCGGCCCATCGCTGCTGCCGGGGCCATCGCCGGTGCCGAGCCCGTCGCCAGCGCTCGGCGTGTCTGCACGCACGTCGCGCGCCGCGGCGTCGGTCTTGCTCGACGAGTCACTGCACGCCGCGCTGCCAACAACAACGCCGAGCACGAGCACCAAGACCCCTGCGATCCGCTCGCTCATCTGCGCCTCCTCCGTTCGCTGGCCGCGAAGCGGTCGTCCGCGGCGAAATTGAAGCTGCCCCTCAGGGCGCGTTGCACGTCGGCTGGTCGTTGCAGAACATCACGCCGCCGATACCGGTGGCGCACTCGGCCTTGGCCGCGTCGGTGCAGTCCGACTTGCTCGTGCAGCTGGCGCTGCAGGCGAACGTCGTCGTCGGACCGTTGGCGCATCCGTAGCACTGCTCGGCCGCTGGGCAGGGCTTGCCGCACGCCTCGACGTAGGTGGTGCAGCGCCCGCCCTCGCACGTCACGCCCACCGGTGAAGCGCCGAGCACGCTCGAGCCATCGTCGAGCATCGTCGGGCCCGAGGGGCAACCGCAGCCGGGCCAGCTCGCGGCGCACGTCTTCTCGGCTGCCTCGAAGGCGGCCTTGTCGGCCTTGTTGATGCCGATCGTGATCGCGCTGCCGCAGCAGTTGATGGTGTGGCTGACGGCGACGCAGTCGCTCGCGCTAGTACAGCTGCGGCTGTAGGTCGCGCCGAACGGCGCGTTGTTGTTGCAGCGAAGCTGGCTCGACGTCGCGTCGCCGCCGCTGCCCTGGCCGTCGCCGACCGTCGCGTCGCTCTTGGCGCCCGAGTCGCTGCACGCCGCGCCGAGCGCGATCAACGCCATCAACGAAAGCCCTGCCGTGAGCCCCTTGCGCATGCCACCTCCTACTCGACGACTGACCCTGCTCGGCTCGACCTACCTCGGCATCGCTCAGCCGGACTTGAGCGAGCGGCGCTCGCGCAGACGCGCGTGCTCTCGCGGCTCGACGCGCAGGTGCGCGAGCGAGCCGCCGTGGCGCAGCATCTGGATCTCGGCGGCGATACTGAGAGCGATGTCGGCCGGCGTGCGGCCGCCGGTGGCGAGACCCACCGGCGCGTAGAGCTGCTCGGCGATGGCGTCGATGTCCACGCCATCGCGCTCGAGGTGCGCCAGCAGCGTGAGCGCCTTGCGCTTGCTCGCCACCACGCCGATGTAGCAGCAGCGCCGCCCGACCAGCGCGCGCAGCGCGGGCAGGTCGCGGTCGCGCGTCCCGATCACGACGTAGGTGTCGTCGCGCCAGCGCACCGACTCGTAGCCTTCGGCCGGCTGCGCGTTGAGCACCACGGCGCCGGGATAGCTCTCGACGTTGGCCCACGCCTCGCGATCGTCGATGACCGTCACCGAGAAGCCGAGCGGCCTCATCAGCCGCGCCAGCTCGAGGTTGATGTGGCCCGCGCCGACCAGCACCAGCTGCGGCGCCGCCTTGTGCACGTGCACGAAGATGTCGGCGCGGCCGCCGCACATCATGCCGATGCCGCCGGCGTCCTCGTCGGTGAGGTGATAGCGGAAGCTGCGGTGCTTGCCTTCGGCGATGGCCGCCTTGCACTCGGCGATGGTGCGAAACTCGATCTCGCCGCCGCCCACCGTGCCGGCCACGCGCTCGCCGCGCGCGTCGACGACGATCTGCGCGCCGACCTCGTTGGGGATCGAGCCCGAGCTGGCGGTGATCGTCGCCGTGGCGCAGGGCTGATCGCGCTCGAGCAGCTCGAGCAGCGCAGCCGCGATCACTGCCTGCGCGTTCGTCGCTTGCGCGTTCGGCGTCTCGCTGTCAGGCGCTCGCGCCATCACCTGCCCGTTCGCTGCGCTTGATCGCCTTCCACACGCGCTCGGCGTTAGCCGGCGTCTCGTGCACCTGCGTACCGATGGCGTCGGCGATGGCGCCGAGGATCGCGGGCGGCGTGCCGATCAACCCCGGCTCGCCCACGCCACGCGCGCCGTAAGGCCCTTCCGGATCATCGCGCTCGATGACCAGCGCCTCGATGGTCGGCGTGTCGACGATGGTGGGGATGATGTAGTCGGTGAAGCTGGCGTTCTTCATGAAGCCGCCCTCGCTGACCACCTCCTCCATCAGCGCCATGCCGAGGCCCTGCACCACGCCGCCTTCGATCTGTCCTTCGACCTGCTGCGGGTTGATCGCCTTGCCCACGTCGTGCGCCGCGACGATGCGCGCCACCTTGACCTCGCCGGTCTCGATGTCGACGAGCACCTCGGCCACGTGGCTGGCAAACATGTAGGTGATGAACGCGCGCGGCGACTTGCCGGTGCCCTTCTGCTTGGCCACCGTGCGCGGCTTGAAGCACGACTCCACGTCGAGCGCGTAGCCACGCTCGCGCCCGAGGCGCACCGCCTGCCGCAGCGGCAACACCACGGTGCGGTCTTCGTGTCCTGCGATGTCGTGTTTGGCGGCGATGGCGTTGCCGCGCAGCTCGAGGTCGTCCCAGTGAAGGCCGGTGTAAGCCGCCGCCACGTCGAGCAGCTGGCCGGCGACCTCGCTCGCCGCGAGACGCACCGCGTTGCCGGTGAAGACCGTCTGCCGTGTCGCCGACGACGAGCCCGACTCGGGCGTGCGATGGGTGTCCGACGCCACCACGCGCACGGCGAGCGGATCGACGCCGAGCTCCTTGGCCGCGATCTGCGCTGCCAGCGAGTGCAGCCCCTGGCCGAAGTCGACGCCGCCGGTGAAGACCTCGACCACGCCGTCGTCGGCCATGCGCACGCGCGCGCGCGACGCGTCGGGGAAGCCGTCGCCGTAGCCCACGCCGAAACAGATCGTGCTCACGCCGTAGCCGCGGCGCAGGTGCGGCGCGGGCGTCTCGTAGCTGCGCTTGTCCCAGCCGATGCGGCGCAGCGCCGCCTCCATGCAGTCGCGCACGCCGACGACCGGGATCTTCTGATCCGTCGTCACGCCCTCGCCGTCGTCGAGCAAGTTGATGCGCTTGAGCTCGACCACGTCGATCTTGAGCACGCGCGACAGCTCGACGATCGCGCTCTCGTAGGCGATGGCCAGCTGGCAGGCGCCGAAGCCGCGCATAGCGCCGGTGGGGTTGTTGTTGGTGAAGACCGCCACGCCGTCGGCGTGGATGTTGGGCACGCGGTACGGCCCGGTGCAGTGGCTGACCGCCTTGCGCAGCACCGCAGGTCCGGTGGAGGCGTAGGCGCCTTCGTCGGAGAGGATGCGCACCTTCGCCGCCGTCAGCACGCCTTCGCGCGTGGCGCCGAGCGTGTACTCGATGCGGATCGGGTGGCGCTTGTGGCGCGCGATCATCGACTCCTCGCGCGTGTACTCGATGCGCACGGGATGGTCGAGCTTGAGCGCGGCGAGACCGAGGTAGATCTGGATCGAGATGTCCTCGCGCCCGCCGAAGGCGCCGCCGGTGGCCGGCTGGATGATGCGCACGCGCTCTTGCGGCAAGCCCAACGCGAGCGCGACGAGGCGGCGCTCCTCGTGGATCCACTGCCCGGAGGCGTAGATCGTGACGACGCCGTCTTCCATGTACGCCATGCCCGCCTCGCGATCGAGGAACGCGTGGTCGACACACTGCGTGCGCGTCTCGGTGTTGACCACCACGTCGGACTCGGCGAGCGCCGAGTCGGCATCGCCGCGGCGGATCAGCTCCGTCGACAGCACGTTGCCTGTCTCGTGCAGCGGGTAGGAGCCTTCCGCCAGCGCGTCGTCCATCGTGGCGACGATAGGCAGCTCCTTGTAGCTGACCTTGACCGCCTCGAGCGCGCGCTGCGCGATCTTCGGCGTGGCCGCGACGATGAGGCCCAGGCAGTCGCCCATGAAGCGCGCGCGCCGCGAGAAGACCTCTTGGTCGCGCCGGATCAGCCCGTGGCGGTTGGTGCCGCCGATGTCGTCGCCGGTGAAGATCGCGACCACGCCCGGGATCGCGCGCGCCGCGGCGAGCTCGACGTCCTCGATCTCGCAGTGCGGGTGCGGGCTGCGGATCACCAGCGCCGTGTAGGCCTCGGGGCCGGCGAGGTCGCCACCGAACGGCGTCTCGCCGGTGACTTTGCCCTTGCCGTCGAAGCGGCGGATGCTGCGGCCGATGACGTTGACCTGCGGTTGCTGTCCCGGGCGGACGGGGCCCGTGGGTCGGCGCCGGATCGGCGGGCCAGAGCTCACTTCTCGCCTCCGACGGACATGACCGCGGGCTCGTCGCCTGCCGCCTCGAGCACGGCGTCGATGATCTTGGTGTAGCCCGTACAGCGGCAAAGATTGCCCTCGAGCGCCTCGCGCACCTCCTCGACGCTGGGCGTCGAATTGTGCGCGAGCAGCGCGGCGGCGCTGACGATCAGCCCCGGCGTGCAGTAGCCGCACTGCACCGCGCCGCAGGCGATGAACGACTCCTGCACCGGGTGCAAGCGATCGTCTTTGGCGAGCCCTTCGACGGTTACCACCGTTCGCCCCTGCACCTGCGGCGACGTCACCAGGCACGCCGTCACCGGCTTGCCATCGAGCAGCACCGTGCAGCTGCCACACTCGCCCTCGAGGCACGCGCCCTTGGTGCCGATCAAGCGCAGGCGCTCGCGCAGCGTGTCGTATAGCGTCTCGGTGGGGTCGACCATCAGCTCGACGGACTCGCCGTTGAGCGTGAACGAGAGCGACCAGGTCGCCTCCGCCGCGCGCAGCTTCTCGACTTCCTGCTCGCTGGGCAGCGTGAGCGTCTGCTCTTCGACTCCCGATGCATTCGTCATCTCACAACTCCTCGCGCTCGCGCGATGATCAGGCGACCTCTGCGCTGCTCTCGGCGGGCTTGGCCTTGACCGGCGTGACCTCGCGCAGCCGCGACAGCAGCCGCTTGGTCAGCGTGCCCGCCATCGCCCGTCGATAGTCGGCGCCGCCGCGATGGTCCGAGATCGGCGAGCAGTCCTCGCGCGCGATCGTGGCCGCCTCGTCGACCGCCTCGTCGGATAGACCGCGCGCGTCGAGCAGCGCTTCGGCGCGCTTGATGCGCAGCGGCACCGGCGCCACGCAGCCGATGGCGATCGCCACGTCGCCGGCGGGACCTACCGAGGCGGCCGCCATCACGAGCGAGATCGCCACCGCGTCGCGCTTGCCGATCTTGTAGAAATCACTGCGCCGGCCGAGCGGCACGAAGACACGCGTGACCATCTCGTCGTCGGCGATGACGGTCTTGCCCGGTCCGACGAAGACCTCGTCGAGAGGCAGGCGTCGCGTGCCGCGCGCCGCGCTGCGCAGCTCGACGTCGGCCTTGAGCGCGATCAGCGCCACCGACACGTCGCCAGCCGGCGAGGCGGTGCCGATCTGACCGCCGACGGTACCCAAGTAGCGGATCTGCGGGCCTCCGACGGTCTCGCAAGACTGCGCCAGCGCCGCCGGCACGTCGTGCTGCTCGAGCGCCTTGTGCGTCGTCATGGCGCCGATCTCGAGGAAGCCGTCGTGGCGGCGTATGCCATCGAGACCAGGCACCTGGCTCAGGTCGATGGTGCGCGCGACCTTCAGCTTGCCCTTGCGGATCCCTACGACGACATCGGTTCCGCCCGCGAGGAACGTCCCCTCGGCTCCGAGCTCTGCTTTGATCTGCAGCGCTTCATCGACGCTCTTCGGTTGGTAATAGAGCGTGTCAGTCACCGCAACTCGGCAGCATAGCACAGAGATTGCCGCCCGCGATCGGTCGTCGGCAGCCGTCGGCAGTCGTTCGCGGGCACCTCACGTCGGCGCGCGCGTGCCGTCCGCCGTCACGGCCCACTTCCAGATCGGCACGCGCTGCTTGAGCTCGCTGATGAACCAGGCCAGCGCTTCGATGGCTGGACCACGGTGCGCCGACCAGATCTCCACGCGCAGCGACGCCTCGCCCACCGCCACGCGGCCGACGCGATGCAGACAGGTAATGTCTCGGATCTCGAAGCGCGCGGCGCACTCGGCGGCCAGCGCGGCGAGCTCCTTTTCGGCCATGCCCTCGTAGTGCTCGTAGTGCAGCGCCACGATGGACAGCTCGCCCTCGCCGCGGCGCACGCGCCCGTGAAAGATCAGCTCGGCGCCCTCCTCGGCACGGCTGTCGTCGCTGTCGAGCGGCGGCAGGGCCTCGCCGTCGGGCAGGATCCGCGTCTCGGATGCCACCGCCTAGCCTCCCTGCATCGGCGGCAGAAACGCCACCTCGTCGCCGTCTGAGAGCGGCACTGGGTCGCGCACCACGCTCTGGTTCACCGCCACGCGAAAGACCATCGCGCGCAGCGCCTCGGGCAGCATCTCGCGCACCTTGGCCTCGGCGTCGGCGCTGGTCGCCCCGTCAGCGAGCTCCAGCTCGATCGCCGTTTTTCCGAAGGCTTGGCGCAGATGAGAGAAGCACAGCAGGGTCACTTGCATGGCTTTGTCCTACCGCGAACGAAACCCTTGATGCAATCGTAACCGATTGTGTTACATATTGCCCTGCGCAAGGAGGCGCCATGACCGACCTTTACCCGAGCCGCTACCCCGTCGAGCATCCCGACCGCATCCAGCTCTACTCGATGGCGACCCCCAACGGCCGCAAAGCCGGCATCACGCTCGAGGAGCTCGAGCTGCCCTACGAAGCCCACTTCGTCGACATCATGGCGGGCCACCAGTACGAAGACGAATTCCGGCGCATCAACCCCAACTCGAAGATCCCGACCCTCGTCGACCCCAACGGCCCCGATGGCGCGCCCATCGCGCTGATGGAATCGGGCGCGATCCTGCTCTACCTGTCGCAGCAGAAGGCGGGCGGACGGCTGATCCCTGCCGGCGAGCGCCACCACTACGAGGTGCTGCAGTGGCTGTTCTTCCAGGTCGGCAACGTGGGGCCGATGTTCGGCCAGTTCGGACACTTCTATAAGTTCGCCAGCGACAAGACGAGCGACAGCTACGCCGTCGAGCGCTACACCAAAGAGACCAAACGCCTGCTCGCCGTGCTCGACGCGCACCTCGAAGGCCGCACGTTCCTCGTCGCCGACGAGTTCTCGCTCGCCGACATCGCCACCTTCCCGTGGGTCATGGCGCTCGACTTCTACGACGGCAAGGGCGCCGTGGAGTACGACAGCTTCGCCAACGTCGAGCCCTGGATTCAGCGCTGCCTCGAGCGACCGGGCGTGCAGCGCGGCCTCAGCGTGCCGAAGCGGCCCTCGAAAGACTAGCTCCGGCGCCGCGCCTCGAACGCGGCGCGCGCCTCGCTCGCGCTCGAGAAGTAGCCGCTACGCGATCCGACGATGCGCAACACGAAGCGCACCGCAGCCGTGCGCGCCGCGCTGGCGCCGTCGTCGAAGAGCGCGATGTAGCGTGCCTCGAGGCCTCTGACGTTCTTGATGATGCTCGCCAGCACGCGCGGCGGCGGATGGCGATGCACCTCCGAGAGGTCGACCAGCATGAACCATCGGTCGACGCCGCGTGTCAGCTCGCGCGCGCGCGCCATCATCGTCGCGACGGTCTCGAGGGTTGTCTCGGCAGGCTCGCGATAGATCAACACGTCGTCTTCGAGGGCCACACGATCGGCGGTCACCTCGCGCGCGAGAGAGGCCGCCGCGGTGCCGGCCTTCACGCGCTCGCTCGCGCTTCGGCGCCGGCTGTGTAGCGGCGCAGCATCGCAGCCAGGTCGTCGGCGGCAAACGGCTTGGTCATGACCTCGTTCATGCCGGCCTGCTCGAAGCCGCGCTGCTCGCTGGTCAACGCGTGCGCGGTGAGCCCGACGATGGGGATCGCGCAGGCGCTCGGCGCCACGTGACCGGCGCGGATCAGGCGCGTGGCCGCGACGCCGTCGAGCACTGGCATCTGCACGTCCATCAACACCACGTCGAACGCGCTGTCGCTGGCCAGCACGTCGATGGCGAGCTGGCCGTTGTCGGCCACCTCGACGCGGCACCCGAGCTTCTCGAGCGTGCGGCGTGCCACGAGCTGATTGACCTTGTTGTCCTCGACGAGCAGCACCCGCGCGAATATCGAGCCGTTCTGCGGCGGCGGCGGCTCGCTCTGCTCGACGAGCGTCGGCTTGGCCTTGGCGATGGGGAGCGTGATCGTGAAGCGAAACGTCGAGCCGACGCCGACCTCGCTCTCGACCTCGATATCGCCGCCCATGCGCTGCACCAGCTGGCGGCTGATGGCGAGACCGAGCCCCGTGCCGCCGACGGCGCGCGTGTTGCTGCCGTCGACCTGCTCGAAGGCCTCGAAGATGCGCCGCAGCGCCTCGCGCGGAATACCCACGCCGGTGTCGCTCACCGAAAGCTCCACGGTCACGTTCGCCGCGCTGCGCTCGACCTGGCGCGCCGAGAGCGTGACCTCGCCGCCCGCGCCGGTGAACTTGACGGCGTTGCCGAGCAGGTTGATCAGCACCTGCCGAAGCCGTCCCTCGTCGCCGAGCACCGCGCGCGGCAGCGCCGGCGCGATCGCCGCGCGCAGAGAGACGCCCTTGCTCCTGGCAGCCAGCGCCACCGTGCGCTGACTCGAGCTCAACATGTTGGTCAGGTCGAAGGCGGCGCTCTCGAGCTCGAGGTGCCCGGCCTCGATCTTCGATAGATCGAGCACGTCGTTGATGATGACGAGCAGCCCGTTGGCGCTGTCGCGCACCAACGCCGCCAGCTCGCGCTGCTCGTCGCTCAGCTCCGTGTCGAGCAACAGCGCGTTGGTGCCGATCACGCCGTTCATCGGCGTCCTGATCTCGTGGCTGACGTTGGCCAGAAACTGGCTCTTGGCGCGGCTGGCCTGCTGCGCCTGCTGCAGCGCCTGCTCGAGCTCGGCCTGGATGCGCGCGTTCTCGGCGCGCTCGTAGCTGAGGCTCTCGTGCAGCATCAGCAGGCCCATGTAGACCTCGGCGACCTCGGGCGCGGCTTCGGTCTCGATGGCGCGCTCGTCGAGCGTACAGCCGCCGCCGGCGATGTCGGCGAGGTGGTCGAGCAGCTCGTCGATGGAGAGCGTGCCGCCAGCGCAGCGCCCGCGGAACTTGCACTTAGTCGGTGCCACGAGCGCCTCCGCTGAGCAGTTGCACCGCGCGGCGAGCCTCCGCTTCATCGGCACACAGCGCAGCACGACCAGACAAGGCGCGGACTACCATACGCACCGCAGCGGCGAGCAGTCGCGGCGCTTGCACGCTGTGAACGGCGATCAGCTCGGCCTCGAGGGTGGCGGCGTGCTTGATGATCGCCGCCAACGTCCGCGGCGACACGCGCCGCTCCACCTGGCCAAGATCGATGACCATGAACCAACGTCGAAGCCCGCGCGTCAGCTCTCGACTGCGGCGCATCATCACCTCCACTGACTCGAGGCATGGATGCGGCGGGTCGACGTAATACAACACGTTGCCCTCGAGCCACACGCGGCTCGCGTAGTCGGCGAAGGCGAGGCGCCTCACTGCGCTCGCTCCAAGTCGCCCACAACGCTCACGGCGCGCAACAGAGCGCGCTGCGCTTCGGCGACCGTGGCGTGTATCGTGTAGCCGCGAACGAACGGCCGGATCGCGAATCGCACGCCCGCCGCGACGATGCGGCTCGGGACCACGAACGCCGTGTGGTCAGCCATCTGCTCCGGCCGCGCTTCGCGCAGGCAGCGTGCGATGGTGCGCACCTTCTCGAAGCGCACGTGCCGCACCTCGCTCAGATCGATGACGCAGCGGCGCGGGTGAGGCATCAGCTCGCAGAGCGCGAAGGTGCGCGCCATGATCGCCTCTGCGACCTGCAGGGAAGTACCGTCCAGGTCGCAGACGTATAGGACGCCGTCGCGGACGTAGACTCGCTCTTCGGCGAGCGACCTCACGTCCATCGTCGCGGCGGCGCGGGCGCCCACTAGCTTTGCCCCCTGTCGCGCGCTCGGCACAGCGCCGCTTCGGCGCTCGCCAACTCGCAGTGCACAGAGAAACGCCCACCGTGCAGCGGCCGCGCGACAAAGCGCGCGGCGACGGCGAGCGTTCGGCTGCCGATCACGAACGCGAGGTGCTCGAAACGCACGTTGGCGGCGCGGATGCCGGAGATCAGCCGTCGCACCTGCGCGGCGCTTGGACGCCGGCGCAGCTCGCGCAGATCGACCAAGCACAGCGGCGAGCTCGGCAGCTCGGGCGCGAGCGCCTGCGCGCGCGACATCATCGCGTCGATGCTGGCGATGCTCATCTCGGGCAGCTCCCGATACACCATCACCCCGTCTTCTCGCAGCCAAACGCGCTCGCTCGCCTCGTCCGCGACCTTTTCGACCCTGACCGCTAGCGACATGAGCTCTCCGTGCGCGTGCTCGCGCGTTCGACGCGCCGGTAGCGCGTGCTTCCTCACGAGATCCAGCGGCGGATGTGCGCTGAAGTTTAGGTAGCGCCGAGCTGATGAGCTGGGCTAGCGCAGCGGCGTGACGAGGATCGTGGCGCCGGGCTCGAGCGGGCCGTCGCCGGCAGGCGCTTCGAGCAGCGCGTTGGCGCCGACGCCGCTGGTCAACATGTGCGAGCCGAGCTTACGTGTGGGGGCGGCCAACAGCTGGCCCTGCTCGTCGGCGTGGATCTCGCCGAACAGAAAGCGATGCTTGCTCGCCTGTCGCGGAAACGGCGCCGCGAGGCGCGCGTGGATCTTCTTCGGCGGCGGCGCGCCGGCGAGCGCCAGCAGCGCTGGGCGCACGTACTCCACGAAGCAGATGGTCGACGAGACCGGGTTGCCGGGCAGCCCGAAGAACAGCGTCTCGTCGCTGCTGGCGAACAGCAGCGGGCGGCCCGGCTTCTGCGCGACCTTCCAGAAGCGCCGCTCGAGCCCGATGTCGCTGGCGACGTCGCGCACGTGATCGAAGCGCCCCATCGATACGCCGCCCGACGAGACGAGCACGTCGCAGCGGGTGACGGCGTCGGACAGAAAGCGCGCCAGCTCGTCGACGTCGTCGCGCAACACGCGCTCGATGACAACCTGCGCTCCCGCGTGGCTGCACAGCTGGCGCAGCACGTGGAAGTTGGAGTTGTAGATCTGGCCCGGCGCGAGCGCCTGGCCCGGCTCCACGAGCTCGTCGCCCGTGGCGAAGATCGCGACGCGCGGCCGGCGCGTGACTTCCGCCTCGGCACAGCCGAAGGTCGCGAGGGTGCCGACCTCGACGGGCCCGAGCAGCTGCCCCGCTGCGAGCAGCTCTTCGCCCTCGACGATCTCTTCGCCGCGGCGTCGGATGTGCGCGCCCACGTCGACGGCCTGATAGATCTCGACGGCGGCGTCGGTGTAGCCGCTGGTGGACTCGACCATCACCACCGCGTCAGCGCCGTCGGGCAGCACGCCGCCGGTCATCACCTGAGCCGCCTGACCAGCCGCGAGCCGCCCTTCGTGCGGGCTGCCGGCGGCCGCCACGCCGACCACCTCGAGCTTGACCGGGCGCTCGCGCGTGGCCGCCGCCACGTCGGCCGCGCGCACAGCGTAGCCGTCCATGGCGGAGTTATCGAAGCGCGGCTGCGGGAAGGTCGCGAGCAGCGGCTCGGCGAGCACGCGCCCGCCGAGCTCGCCGAGGGCGACGCGCTCGCGCGCGCGCGGAAGCCCTTCGACCGCCGCGCGGATGGCAGCGTGCGCTTCGGCTACGGAGATGTCGCTCATGGGCGCTCCTCGTGCGCCTCGTCTGCCCGATAGTGACCCGAGCGGCCGCCGGACTTTTCGACCAGCCGCACTGCCTCGATGCGCATCTCGCGATCGACCGCCTTGCACATGTCGTAGATGCACAGCGCGGCCACGCTGACCGCCGTCAACGCTTCCATCTCGACGCCGGTGGCGTCGGCGGCGCGCGCGGTGGCGTGGATCACGACGCCGTCCTCTTCGAGCTCGAATTCCACGCCGACGAAGGTCAGCCGCAGCGGATGGCAGAGCGGGATCAGCTCGGCGGTGCGCTTGGCGGCCTGGATGCCCGCCAGCTGCGCGCAGGTAAGCACGTTGCCCTTGGGCAGCTCGCCGGCGGTGATCAGCGCGCGTGTGGCCGGCGCCATCGCCACGCGACCGCGCGCGCGCGCGGTGCGCAGCGTGTGCTTCTTGTCGGAGATGTCGACCATCGCCAGGCGCCCCTCGGCGTCGAGGTGCGACAGCTCGCGTCCGTGCTCGCCGCGCGTGTCGTTACTGTCGGCCATCGGCGCTCAGCCTCCGATCTGCGTCATGCTCTGGCGCGCGCGCGGATCGAGCTCGTGGTCGGCGAGCTGCTCGCGCGTGGCGGCCTTGTTCTGGGCCTGCCACCCGTCGGCGAGCTTGGCGCGCATCGCCTCGAGGATCGTCTGCGACAGCGCGGCGTCGTCGGCGCCCTCGCGCAGCGGACCGAGCAGGTCGAACTCGTCCTCGGAGAAGAGGCAGTTGCGCAGCTTGCCGTCGGCCGTGAGGCGGATGCGATCGCAGCCGGCGCAGATCGAGCGCGTGAAGGCCGGGATCACCGCCAGCTTGCCGGCGTGGCCCGCCGCGCGAAAGACGTGGCCCTCGGTCGCGCTGCCCTCGTCGGCGACGAGCTCGGGAAAGGCCTCGTGCAGCGCGGCGACGATCTTGTCAGCGCCCACGAAGCGGCCGCGCTTCCACACCTGATGCGCGTCGAATGGCATCAGCTCGATGAAGCGCACCGTGATCGGCAGCTCGCGTGTGAGCGCGCCGAAGGCGCCGAGCTCGTCGTCGTTGAAGCCGCGCATGGCCACGACGTTGACCTTGACCCGCGGAAAGCCGAGCTTGACCGCGCGATCGATGGCCGCGAGCACATCGGGCAGCCCGGCGCGGCGCGTGATCGAGGCGAAGCGCTCGGCATCGAGCGTGTCGAGCGAGATGTTGACCGAGTCGAGCCCGACCAGGCGCAAGCGGCGCGCGAAGCGCTCGAACAGCACGCCGTTGGTGGTCAGCCCCACGTCCTCGATGCCGTCCGTGCGTTTGACCGCCGAGACGATCTGCAGGATGTCCTTGCGCACCAGCGGCTCGCCGCCGGTGAGGCGCACCTTGCGCACGCCGAGCTTGGCGAACACGCCGACGAGCCGCACCAGCTCGTCGCTGGACATCAGCCGCTCGCCGCCTTTGAAGTCGATGCCCTCTTCGGGCATGCAATAGACGCAGCGCAGGTTGCAGCGCTCGGTGACGGCGACGCGCAAGTAGTCAAAGACGCGTCCGAAGCCGTCGGTGATCTGCTGTGGCTGCGCCATCGGCAGAGGTGTATCACGGCAGACGCGACCTGACACCTCTCGGCGCACAGCACTCTGCTACTGTAGGTCTGCATGCGTAGCTCGACGATCGTGACGACCACTGTGCTGGCGGCGCTGCTGCTTGTCGCCCACGCGCCGCCGGCGCGCGCGCGCAAGGCCAGGACGCGCGCCGAAAAGGGGCTCGGACCGGTGGCGACGGCGGTGCTGCGCGAGCCGCAGAAGGCCTGGCGCGCGGTGCTGCGCGTCATCGGCGCGATGAAGGCGCAGGCACGCGCCATGCGCAGCCGCAAAACCATCGTCGGCTACCCGCCGCGCGGTCCGCTGCGCGCGCTGGCCACCGACAAGGCGGCGGCGGCCGGCGTGCTCGTGCTCGACGACAGCAGCCATCACTTCGGCCTGCGGCGACGCTGCGCCAACAAGCGCTGGCACGGCGCGCGCTTCGAGCGTGACGGCACACTCGTGGAGCTGATCGTGGGCACGCCCTGCGACCAGCTGATCATCGCCCGGCGAACCAAGCGCGGCGCGGCGCTATGGGGCGTGGTGATGCGCCGCGCGGCGGCGACAAAGCTGCGCCGGCTGCTGGGGGCGAAAAAGTAGCTCGGGGCCAGCGGGCCAGCGGCGGGGCCTGCTACATTTGCTGGCGTGCGCCGCCGCCGCTCCCGCCGCAAGCTGACGTCGCTTCTCGCGCTCCTCGCCGCGCTGTCGCTCGGCGCGTGCGAGGGCTTCAAGGCGCTCGACGACACGGGCAGCGACGGCGGCCCCGGACCCGACGGCGCGCACGACCAGGGGCCCGCCGACGGGCCCGGCAGCGATTTCACCGGCCGCGACATGCGCGTGCCGCCCGACTTCGCCAGCGGCGGTCAGGGTCCCGGCCCGTGGGGCGCGCTGCCAAGCGGCTACTGCTGCGTCTCCGATCTCGACTGTCGTCACCGCACCTGCCGCGACATCGGCGGCGTCAAGATGTGCTCGGACACCTGCTACACCGACGCCGGCTGCATCGCCGCACCCCACGCGCAGACGTGCGTCGGCGCCTCGGGGCCACAGCAAGGACAGTGCGAGCCGACTCAGAGCGGCCAGGCCTGCAAGCCGGCCGACGACTTTCACTACGGCGCCAAGAAGATCGGCGACTGCTGCACGCCGACCTTCGACGGGCGCAACGGCGGCGAGTGCGAAGGCAACCACTGCAGCGCCTTCGGCGACAACTCCAACCCCTACATCTGCATCCACGCCTGCGATCAGCCGACCGACTGCCCGCCGCCCTACCTGTGTCGCAACGTCGGCGCCTACTCGGTGTGCATCACCGCGCAGACGACCTACACCTGCAAGTGACGAGACCCGGCGTCAGAACGTCTGACGCCGCACGTCGAAGGTCACGCCGAGCAGCACCGTCAGGTCGTTGGCGTAGGCGATGTCGTGGTTGACGTTGTCGAACATGTAGAAGCGGTGCGAGACGCCGAGCGCGATGTAGCGCGTGAGGCCGAAGGTGAGCTTCGACTGCAGCGTCCCCTCGACGCGGTTGGTCGCCGCCAGCGAGGTGGCGTAGAAGTCGAGTCGTGACTCGAGGCTCAACGGGTGTGACGCGTTGGCCACGATCTTCCAGGGCTTGAGCTGGTAGCCGAGATAGAGGCCGCGCGAGCCGCGGCTGTCGGTGCGCGCGTTGTCGGGCGTGAACAGCTCGCCGCGCTGCACGAAGCCGACCTTGAGGAAGATCAGCGAGTGCGGCTGCAAGCCGATGCCGACGATGCCCGACAGATCGGCGTAGTGATACGTGTCGGTGACGTCGGGGTTCTGCGGATTCGGCGTGTAGATGCCACTGGGGCTGAACTCGGTGATCAGGATCGCCTCGGCGTACGGCTGCGGCACCCACCACTTCTTGCCCCACACCGAGCGCAACGCCCGCAGCCGGTAGCTCGCCGAGACGAGGATGCGGTCGAGGGCCTCTGCGTCGACCGTCTCGGGCGCGGGCGCGGCGACTGTGGGCTGCGCGCGAGTGTACGCGCGAGCGTATTGCAGCTGGACCTGCGTCTCGATGCTGTGATTGCGCGCGGTCATGGAGAAGTCGAAGCGCGCGTCGAAGCTCAGGGTGGTGACGTTGTCGCGGCGCAGCAGCGGCACCGTGTAGCGCGTGGCGCCGCTCGGCTCGAAGTTGTTGTGCACGCTGATGGTGCTCAGCCCGAAGCCCAGCGACATGTTGGTCGAGATCAGCCAGCGGTTCTCGAGGTCAGGGAAGTCCTTGCGCGCGTCGAGCGACGGATCGCCGTCCGAGCTCGCGCCGCCCTTGCTGAGAAACTCGGTCACGAGACGACGCAGCGAGAGCTCGCTGGCTGAAAACGACTCGCTGCTCTTGGAAAGCTTGAGCAGCCCGTCACCGCCGGCGGCGACAAACGAGCTCAGCGCGACGCGATAGCGCTCGCCCGTGACGAGCTGCCGCCCGTTGACGGTCCACGAACCGTCCTTCTTCTCGACGCCGATCACGGCGAGCTCGCCGTCGATGCCGAGGTGACGCGAGAGCAGCGCCTTGAGGCGCTCGCCGGTCATCTTCACCGAGCCCACCTTGGTCTCGGAGCGGATGGTGCGCAGGATCGTCTCGGCGGTAAGCCGACCGCTCATCGGGAACGTCGTGTCGGCGATGGCGCTGTGGTTGAGCACTGCGATCTCCGCCTTTTCGTGGTGGCGCATGATCTCGAGCAGGTAGCGCATGAAGTCGTTGCGCAGGATCGAGCCCTTGATGCGCGCAGGGCCGAGCACGCGGTCGTAGGTCTTGCAGACGCCCGACAGCAGGCGCCGCACGCTCGGCACCGCGCGCTTGGCCGGCTCGAAGTGCGACGCGTCGTGGCGCGCGACCTTGACGTCCTTGACGATGACGTGGCCGCGCTCGCGCTCCCACGTCACGGTCAGCTCGCCGAGCGTCTGCGCGAAGCGGTCGGTGCCTACGACGACGGGCCCGTTGTCGACGCGCATCGAGCCGACGAAGCGATCGCCGTCGCGCTCGAACATGGCGTTGGCGAGCACGATGTCGACGCGATGCTGAGGCTTGACCAGCCCGCGCAGCAGATCGACCACCGGCTGCGGCGTATCGGACTCGACGTTGACGTTGGCGATCAACACGACGAGGTCGACCTTCTCCTTCTCTCGAAGCGTCGCGACGACCTGGCGCGCGACCTTGGTCGGGTCCTTGACCTTGAGCCCGACGCGGCTGCGCGGCAGCACGCGGTCGAGCAGGTCGCCGCGCACGAGGCCGAAGATGCCGACCTTGAGCCCGCCGCGCTTGACGATCTGATAGCGGTGCTCGCCGACTCCGAAGGCGCGGCAGCGGAAGTCGTCCGCGCGCTTGCACGTCACGTTGGCCGCCAGCGCCGCGATCTTGCTCTTGGCCAGCCCCGTCAGGTAGCGCTGTACGTGATCGGGGCGCGCGCCGAAGTCGTAGAGGCCGACGCCGACCGCGTCGAGGTCGGCCATGCGCAGCAGCCTGTGCGCCAGGCGCGCCGGCTCGTCGCGACGGAAGGTGTAGATGCCGAGCAGGTCTGGGCGCGTCATGCTGCCGCCCATCACCGTCAGCGACGCGCCGCCTGCACGCTTGATCGCGCTGCGGCGCGCGCGCAGCGCCCCGATGAAGTGCGAGAAGTCGGCGTTGAGCCCGCCGAGGCTGCTCGCCAGCCGGCGACAGCCCGGCCACGAGAAGCGACCGTACAGATCGGCAGTATATAAAACGTGCAGCCGATGAAGCTCGGCCGGCGGCGGCGCGGCCGGTCGCGACGTCGGTCGCGACGCGGGGCGAGATGTCGGGCGCGAAGCCGGCGCGTCGGGATCGTAGATCTGACCTCGAGCAGGGGCCGCGTAAACGAGGGCGAGCGAGAGGGCGAGCAGAGAGAACGGACGCGACATGAGCTTTCGTGTGGAGCAGGGGTGAAGGTGCCGACGCTAACAGGGGCCAACCTTGAAGTCACGGGCCGCACTTGGTAAGCCTGCGCTCATGATCAAGCCACACGGCTCCGAAGACCTGCTGCCTCGTTTGGCCAGCGCCGAGCGCGCCGCCGCGCTGCGCGCCGAAGCAGAGCGGCTCCCCTCGCTCGTCGTCAGCTCCGCCGCCGCCGCCAACGCCGTGATGCTCGCCAGCGGCTACTTCACGCCGCTGCCTGGCTACATGTCGCTCGACGAGGCGCGCTCGGTGGCCGACGAGATGAAGCTGCTCTCGGGGCTGTTCTGGCCGGTGCCGGTGCTCAACGTGGTGCGCGCCAGCGATCTGCCGGAAGGACTCGAGATCGGCGGGCGACTGGCGCTGCGCGATCCCAACGTGGAAGGCGCGCCGCTGCTGGCGGTAATGAAGGTCGAGTCCATCGACACGCTCGACGACGACACGCGCGAGCACATCACCGAGCGCGTCTACGGCACCACCGACCGCGAGCACCCAGGCGTCAAGACGTTCGCCGAGGCGGGTGACCGCGTGCTCGGCGGCACCGTCGACGTGCTCGGCACCTCGTACTTCGGCGACGAGTTTCCCGACACGTTCCGCACGGCCGGCCAGATCCGCGACGCCATCGAGAAGCTTGGCTGGCAGCGCGTGGTCGCCTTCCAGACGCGCAACCCGATGCACCGCGCGCACGAGGCGCTGTGCAAGATGGCGATGGAGGCCGTCAGCGCCGACGGCGTGCTGATCCACATGCTGCTCGGCAAGCTCAAGCCCGGCGACATCCCCGCCGCCGTGCGCGACGCCGCGATCCGCGAGCTCGTCGACGGCTACTTCCCGGCAGGCTCGGTGATGATCGCCGGCTACGGCTTCGACATGCTCTACGCCGGACCGCGCGAGGCGCTGCTGCACGCCGTCTTTCGCCAGAACGCCGGCTGCACGCACCTCATCGTGGGCCGCGATCACGCCGGCGTTGGCAGCTACTACGGCGCCTTCGACGCGCAGGAGATCTTCGAGACGCTGCCGGCGGGTGCGCTCGAGATCCAGATCTTCGCCGCGGATCACACCGCTTACTCGAAGAAGCTCGGCAAGGTCGTGATGCTGCGCGACGCGGTGGATCACGACAAGAGCGACTTCGTCTTCCTCTCGGGCACCAAGGTGCGCGACATGCTCAGCGCCGGCGAAGACCTGCCGCCGGAGTTTTCCCGCCCCGAAGTGAGCGCGATCCTAAAAGCGCACTATTCCAAGGCGTAGCGCGCGCGCAGCACCTGTAGCTGCGCACGCTGTGAGCAGCACCAGTCGCCACGGTGGAAGATTCACTAGCCGGCGAAACCGGTCGACGGTCGCCACCGCCGCGCTTCATAAGCAGCTGAAGTTTCTGGATCCGGACTCGGCACGCCTGTTGCTCACATGTGTGTGCAACTCGCCACGAGGGTACCGGGATGAAAAAACTGACCGCCATCATTTTCGCCGTATCGCTGCTGTCGCTCATCGGCTGCGGCAACGATGACTCCAACGCCATCGGCTGCCCGCAGGGATGCCCCTTCGGACAAGTCTGCGGCGTAGGCGGTATCTGCGTGTTGGATCCGAACACGACCAACCCGACCAACCCGACGCAGCCCGGCCCCGGCCAGTGCGCTTCGCCGATGCAGACCTGCGGCGCGCGCTGCGTGGACACGTCGTCGGACCCGATGAACTGCGGTGGCTGCGGCGTCACCTGCGGCGCCAACGCTGACTGCGTGCTCGGTCAGTGTACCTGCGCCGCGACGGCGACCAACTGCAATGGCTCGTTCTCCGACGGCTGCGAGTGCGCGGGCGCCTGTGACGCCAACAACCCGACCCAGTGCGCCTCGCCGAGCTCCACCGCGCAGTGCGATCCCACCACGCCCAACTCGTGCAACAGCAACGGCAGCTACTGCGACAACTCGAGCGGCACCGCCAAGTGCACCGCCTGCCCCGCTGGCTTCACCAACTGCGACGGCACCTGGAGCTGCGAGTGTCAGGGCAGCTGCAACGGCAACCAGTGCCAGGCGAGCAACGGCGGCTCCGGCCAGCAGGGCTGCGACCCCTCGCAGGCCAACGCGTGCGGCAGCTCGGGCGCCTACTGTGATTCCTCGACCAAGCAGTGCGCGGCCTGCCCCGTCGGCTACACCAACTGCGACGGTCAGTGGAGCTGCGAGTGTCAGGGCAGCTGCAACGGCGGCCAGTGCCAGCAGGGTTCGACGGGCACGCCCGGCGGCGGCAGCGGCGCCGGCGCTCCGTGCAGCCCGACGCAGTACAACGCCTGCGGCGACTCGACCTGGTACTGCGATCCCGGCACCAACACGTGCCAGCAGTGTGGCAACGGCTTCCTCGGCCTCTTTGGCGCCAAGCGCAACTGCGACGGCATCGGCGGCTGCGAGACGTCCGGCACCAGCTGCAGCGGCACGCCCGGAGGCACGCCTCCCGGCGGCACGCCCGGCGGCAGCGGCGGCAACATCGGCCAGGCCTGCAGCCCCAACCAGACCTTCGCTTGCGGCGCGGGCAACACCTCGATGACGTGCAGCGCGGCGGCCAACAACACCTGCCAGATGTGCCCGTCGGGTACGGTCAACTGCGATGGCTACGGCGGCTGCGAGACGCCCGGATACACCTGCAGCGGCAACGGCGCCGGCTCGGCCTGCAACGCCTCGACGCCCTTCTCCTGCGGCAGCAACGGCTACTGCGACTACACCGGTCGCTGCCAGACCTGCGCGGCCGGCATGGCCAACTGCGACGGCCAGAGCAACAACATGTGCGAGGCGCCCGCGTCGGCCTGCACTGGCGGCACCGGCGGCACCTGGGACGTGACGCTGGTCAGCGTGTCGGTCACGCCGAAGGACGCCAGCAACTCCGATTGGGACACCATCTGGGGCACCAACCCGCTGCCCGACGTCTACGTCTACGTCAGCGCCGGCGGCATCAAGTTCGCTCACAGCCGCACGCAGGCCAACACGACCTACGCGCAGTTCGAAGAGACGCTGCTCACCGGCCTGACCACCACGCAGCTGACCGGCAACGGCCTCTCGATCAGCGTTCGCGACGAGGACGCGCCGGGCGGCTACCCCTACAACTCGATCGGCTCCTGCAACTACAAGCTCTACGCGACGTCGGGCACCAGCGAGCAAATCGTCGCCTGCGGCCCGCAGGTGCTGAGCCTCAAGCTGCGCTTCACGCGCCGCTAGCCACCGCTAGCCCACCTCTGCCGCGCTTCACTGGCCGCGGGACAGGGGTGGTCACGCCGTGACCACCCCGGTGGCGGATCCTCCTGCCACCCAAATGAGTTCAGTTGTCCCCACCACACCTACACTAACTCCCTGATATCATGTGTACGAATTCGTCGCGAGCGGCGGCACAGCCGTTGCTCACGATCGTGGGCATCATCGAGTAAGGGGAAGACACGATGAGTAACCGTAAACATCTAGCACTAGCCCTGGCGCTGTTCGGGCTGGTCGGGCTTTCCGGCTGTGAGCCGGAGACCTCGACTCCAGTCGGCTGCGCTACACCTTGTCCGACCGGACAGATCTGCTCGCCTAATCAGGGCATCTGCGTACCGGACCCGGCCTACAACCCGAACCCGAATCCAAATCCCAATCCCAATCCCAATCCGACGCCGGGCTGCACCGCGCCGATGCAGATGTGCGGCTCGCGCTGCGTCGACTTCCAGTCCGATCCGCTCAACTGCGGTGGTTGCGGCATCTCGTGCGGCGCCAACGCGTCGTGCTCGTTCGGTCAGTGTCAGTGCGTCGGCGCCGCCAAGAACTGCAACGGCGTGTTCACCGACGGCTGCGAGTGCGCCAACGGCTGCGACACCACCAACCCGCAGCAGTGCTCCGGCGGCTCGACGCAGGGGCAGTGCGATCCGACGCAGCCCAACTCCTGCAACAACCAGCAGATGTACTGCGACAACGCGAGCGGCACGGCGACGTGTACGCAGTGTCCGCAGGGCTTCACCAACTGCGACGGCGTGTGGGCTTGCGAGTGCCAAGGCCAGTGCAACGGCAACCAGTGCGGCGGCGGCTCGTCGTCCACCGGCTGCGATCCCGCGCAGAGCAACTCGTGCGGCAGCCAGGGCGCCTTCTGCGACCAGGCGACCAAGCAGTGCGCTGCTTGCCCGTCGGGCTTCACCAACTGCGACGGCCAGTGGGGCTGCGAGTGCAAGGGCAGCTGCAACGGCGTTCAGTGCAACAGCACCAGCACGCAGCCGAACTGCTCGACCACGCAGTACAACGCCTGCGGCGACTACAAGTGGTTCTGCGATCCAGCGACGTCGACTTGCCAGCAGTGCACCAACGGCCTGTTCGGTTGGGGTGCCAAGAGCAACTGTGACGGCGTCGGCGGCTGCGAGACGTCCGGCTCGGACTGCAACAGCGCGCAGACGTGCGACCCCGCTGCCTACAACCCGTGCGGCGACTCCAACTGGTACTGCGACGCTGGCTCGCGCACGTGCAAGCAGTGCAGCGGCTCGTCGAAGAACTGCGACCTCGTCGGCAGCTGCGAGGTCTCGAGCGGCACCTGCTCGGGCGGAACCGGCCAGGTCTGCAGCAACGTGCAGTGGGGCTGCGGCACCGGCAACTACAACCAGTACTGCCACACGTCGCTGCTGCGCTGCCAGTCATGCCCGTCGGGTCGCTACAACTGCAACGGCTGGAACTCGGATGGCTGCGAGTCGACGACCCCGTGCGGCTCGAGCGGCAACACCTGCACCACCGGCACGCAGTGGACTTGCGGCGTCAACGTGACCAGCAAGAGCTGCAGCTACAGCTCGAACACCTGCTACACCTGCCCGTCCGGCACCTACAACTGCAACGGCTACGCGTACGACGACTACGAGACGGGTGGCTGCGAGTCGACGACCCCGTGCGGCAGCAGCTCGAGCTGCAGCGACACGACGGCGTTCTCGTGCGGCGCCAACGATACGAGCAAGTACTGCGACAGCGCTGGCGTGTGCCGCTCGTGCCCGACCGGCTACTACAACTGCAACGGCACCTACACCTGCGAGTCGAGCACGCCGTGCGGCAGCAGCGGCGCCGGCAACTGGGACGTCAACATCACCAAGATCACGGTCAGCGCCAAGGACCAGAACGGAGCCGACTGGGATACGACCATCGGCACCGATCCGCTGCCCGACGTCTACGCAGTGGTCGCCGTCAACAAGTCCGGCGCCACCTCGAAGACGACCATCGTCGAGGCCAACACGACGAGCGTCGTGTGGTCGTCGACCCTCTCGCCGATTCTTTCAAACATCAGCGAGAGCGATCTCAAGACTTACGGCCTCTCGATCAAGGTCCGAGACGAAGACCTCGGCGGTGTGTCGTACAACACCATCGGCGAGTGTGTGGTGGTCATGTCGAGCTTCCAGACCGGCACCCATTGGAAGACGCAGGGCTGCGGCGCGCTCGTGTACACGCTCGAGATCAAGTTCACCAAGAAGTAGCGCTTGCCTGATTTCCGAGGGGGTAGGGGTCGTGTCTCTTCCCCCGCGATCTCTGCCCCCTCGGATGCTTATCCGTTACCTTGGCGCCGCTTCGCGGCGCGCCTCGCCTTCGCTATATCGGCCGTTCCGCTTCGCTCCACTCCTTCCGATAAGACTCGACTCCGCCGGCCTGTGGCCGGCGACGCTCGTCGAGCGTGGGGTGGCCTATCGAGCGGGCGCACTCGCCGCTGGGCTCTGTCCTGCAACACACGACGTCTGATCTAATGGGCGTCAGCCACGGTCACGGTCACGGTCACGGTCACGGTCGACGGACGGTCGACGGCCCACGGCCCGACAGCCACACTCACACCTCGACCTCGCGCCCTTCATGCATCGACCTGAGCGCCGCCTGTGCGAGCACCACCGGCGCGCGGCCGTCGGCGCCCGTCACCTCGGGTGTCTCGTCGCGATCGATGCACCGCACGAACGCTGAAAGCTCCGCTACGTACGCCTCGGCGTAGCGCTCGACGAAGAAGAAGAGCGGCTTGTCGCTGCTGACGCCGTCGCGCGTGCTGAGCACGGCGCGCGTGGCGGTGGCGTTGCCGACGACGACACTGCCCTCGCTGCCAAAGACCTCGACGCGCTGGTCGTAGCCGTAGACGGCTTGGCGGCTGTTGTCGATGCTGCCCAGGGCGCCGCCTTGGTAGCGCAGCGTGAGCAGCGCGGTGTCGATGTCGCCGGCCTCGCCGATGGCGGGATCGACGAGCACTGCGCCGGCGGCGTAGATGCGCTCGACCTCGCGCCCGGCGACCCAGCGCGCCATATCGAAGTCGTGGATCGTCATATCGACGAACATGCCGCCCGAGGCGCGCACGTACTCGGCGGGGGGCGGCGCGGGATCGCGGCTGGTGATGCGCACCAAGTGAAGCTCGCCGATGGTGCCCGCGGCGACGGCCTCGCGCGCGCGGCGAAAGCCGGGATCGAAGCGCCGATTGAAGCCGATCTGCAGCTTCACGCCGGCACGCTCGACGGCGGCGAGCGCCGAGTCGATGCGCGCGAGGTCGAGGGCGATCGGCTTTTCGCAGAAGATGTGCTTGCCGGCGGCGGCGGCCTGCTCGATCTGCTCGGCGTGCTGCGGCGTGGGCGAGCAGATCATCACCGCGTCGACCTGCGGATCTTCGATCACGCGGCGCGCGTCGCTCGCGATGCGGACGCCGTGGCAGCGCGCGGCGCAGCGGGCGGCCGCGTCGGCGTCGGGATCGAAAACGCAGACGAGCTCGGCCCCCGCGACACGAAAGGCGACGTTCTCGGCGTGCAGCTGTCCGATGCGGCCAGCGCCGATGACCCCGATACGAACGTTGGACATGAGGAGGCTCCTGTGGACCGTGCCGGTCCTAAAGGCCGAGATCGGCCAGGTATGCGCGGTTGCGGCGCGCGCTCTCGAGCGGCGTGCCCATGCCGGGCAGCACGTCCTGCTCGACGACGATCCAGCCGTCGTAGCCGCGGTGCTGAAGCGCCGCGAGCAGCGCGCTGAAGTCGACGTCGCCTTGCCCCAGCTCGCAGAAGATGCCGGCGCGCACCTGCGCGAAGTAGTCCCACGACTCTGCGCGCGCGCGCTCGCCCACCTCGCGCGCGTAGTCTTTGAAGTGCACGTGCCAGACGCGATCGGCGGCCTGCTCGAGCAGCGACAGCGCGTCGCCGCCGCCGAGGGCAGCGTGGCCGCTGTCGAGACACAGACCGAGCAGCTCGGGGTTGGTCAGCTCGAGCAGCCGCGACACCTCGCTGGGCGTCTCGACGTAGCCGGCGCCATGCGGGTGAAAGACCGTGCGCAGCCCGGTCTGCTCGCGCACGGCCTGCGCCACGCGCTCGGCGCCGTCCGCGAACGT
>JAGQIK010000483.1 GCA_020431405.1 Myxococcales bacterium | reverse complement strand
GTGCCGTCGGCGACGCCGCCCGCGGCGCACAGCCAGCTCAGCACCTCGCCGGCGGCGATGCTGCTCGCCGCGCCGATGGTCGTGGGCAGCGCCGCGCGCGAGACGGAAAGCGGCGCGCGCGTCGTGCCGCGCGCCTCGAGCATCGTCTCGACGCGCCGGTTGCCACGCAACCGCTGGGCCAGACAGCGCCAGCAAGCGCTGTGGCCAGGCTCGAAGATCGGACCGAACCACAGCACGCCACCGCGCGGCTTGAACAGCATCCATGGCGCTCGTCGCGCGAGCATCTCGCTGTTGATCGCCGCCAGCTCGCCGCGCAGGTAGTCATCGGTCGCGACCACCGTGAGCGTCGCCGGGGCTGCGGGCGCAGGCGCTGCGGGCGACGCCACCTCGACGCAGCGTAGGCCCAGCGCGCCGAGCGCCGAGCGCAGCGGCGTGACATCGCAGTGCCCGACCGCGCGCAGCGCCACGATGGCCGCGTCGGCGCGCGCCTGGGCCTGCGCCGAGCCGACGCCGACCATCGACAGGTAGGCCGCTCGCTCGTCGCGCTCGCTGCCGTCGCTGATCAGGCCCTTGATCGACAAGCGCCCGACCAGCAGACGCACCGCCGACACGCTGAGCTGCCCCGAGAGCGCCGCCGAGATCTGCTCGATGCTGCGGCTGCCGTCGAGCAGCGGCACGACGGAAGCGTAGGCGCGACCGCGCAGCACGACGTGGCGCGACTCGCTCAAGAGATACACGCAGTCGGGCGCGACAACCTCGACGACGAAGTGCGGGCTTATGGCTGGGCGCGCCATGGCGTCAGCTCGGGCGCGCCTGGCGAGCGAGTCGGTCGACGAGCAGCAGCGCGAGCGTGACGACGCCGCTCGCACTGGCGCCGCCCCACGCGTTGATCTCGACCACATCGCAGCCGACCACGTCGACCGCGTCGAAGATCTGGTCGACCGCCTCGTAAAGCTCCGTCCAGCTCAGCCCGTCGGGCACCGGCGTCGTGGCCAGCGCCCCGACCTGCTGCGCGTCGACAACGTCGAGATCGATGGTCAGATAGCACGGCGCGCCGCGCGGCAGAATCTCCCTCAAGCTGTTGGCCGCGATGCGCTGGCGCGTCTTGCTCGCGCTGTACAACCTGAAGCGATCGGCGAGCTGTGGCTCGGACGCGAGCTGCTCGTATCGCGCCACCCGGCCCTCGCTCAACGTACGCACGCCGAGCTGGTGCACCGCGGCGATCGGCGAGTGCAACAGCAGGTTGCCGGTGACCGCGTGGTGTCCGTAAGCCGGGCCCTGCACGTAGAAGAGATCGTTGTGCGCGTCGAGCTGGATCAGGTGCACGCCGGCTTGCCGCCGCGCGATGGCGTCCAGGACCGGAAACGTGATGGCATGATCGCCGCCGAACAGCAGCGGTCGCAACCGATTGGGCGCGACGTGCGCCTCGACAAAGCGGTCGATCTCGTCGAAGAGGGCGCCCACCGTGGCGGCGTCGGACCCGAGGTCGCCGAGGTCACCGATGACCGCGCCCTTGCAGAGCACGCGCGGCGGGCCACCGTCGCAGCCGAGCTCGCTGTAGACGCCGTCGCGCCACACGTCGAACCCGCTGTGTGCCGCTCGCGTGGCCCACCGTACGAGCTCGGGACCGTGCCGCGTGCCGAGCGAGGTGCAAACGGACGAGACCGGCACGCCGACCAGCGCCACGTCGAGCTGCGCTGGCTCTGTCACCTCGGGCAATCCAAAGAAGCGCGGCGTGCTGAGGTGATGAAGACGCACCTTCTCGTCGAGCTGTCGACGCTCGTCGGCGATGTCGAGCGGCGACGAGCTTGGCGCACACGCGTTGGCGTCGTCGCCGCGCGGCGCGTCAACATCGGGCGCGACGGCTTCGAGATACCCTCTGCTGATCAGCTTGTCGACCAACGGCGCCGCGCCGCGCGCGCCGCGTATCAAGGCCTCGCGGTCCCACACGCGCGCGGGGTCTGCCAGCAGCGCGCAGAGCAGCTGATACAGCGGCTCGGAGATGGCCTGCGTTGGAATATCGAGGACGGGCTCGATGCGGCTCGCGGCATCGAAGACGTAGCAGCGACCGGCGTAACGGGCGACTCGGATCGACGGGAGCAATCGAAACCGTGGCCGCGTGGTCTCGTTCACCGGCCGACACTAGCACGCCGAGCCGCGCACCATGCTAGGTGCGCGCTAGGTGCACGCTAGGTGCACTGCTCGCACCACTCGCCCGCCTGGCCGTAGCCGCCGTTGCCGTTGCAGCCCTTGCCGCAGCACTTGAGCGTCTTTTGGGTGTTGCCGTCCTTGCAGGTCATCGTCCCCGGGCTGCCCCAGCACGTCTTGCCCTTGGCGTCATTGCAGCTCGTGTCGCACTTGCCGCCGGGCGGATCGATGACGAAGTGGTCGACGCAGCAGACCATCGTGCCGATGCCGCCATCCGAGAGCTTGCAGTTGGCCGTCTTGCCGTGCTGATAGCAGTAGCCGGTGTGGCAGTTGGCGTAGTTGAGGTCGACGTCGGAGACGCCGGCGTCGGTCTTCTGGCAGCTCAGCGTGACCTTGCTCTCGCAGGGACCGCCGAAGACTTGGTTGCCGCTGATGCTGAGGGTCCAGTTGCCGTTGCTCTGGATCTGAGCGGCGCACTGCTGCAGGTACTGCAGCGCGGCCGCAGGGTCGGAAAACTCGCTGCAGGCCTGCGAGCAGCCGACGTAGCTCGGACAGCCCGAGGCGATGCAGGCGGTCGCCTTGTCGATACGAGGACACTGGCCCTGGTAGTGACCTTCGTAGCGGTGTCGAACGCGGCAGCCGTTGTGCGGGATCGGATCGGTGCTGACCTTGCGCTTGAGCTTGCTGGTGCAGCCCTGCTGCGCCGCGAGCCAGGTGTCGCAGTTGGCCGAGCCGGGCGCCCAGCCTTCGTCGTACTCGCAGATGCAAAGCTCGCAGTCCTTCGCGTCGGCGATGGCGTCGGCGTTGGGCTTGGTATCGGCGGTCGTGCCTTTGTCCGCGCCCTTGTCCGCGTCCTGCCTCGCGTCGCTGGGGCCGCCGTCTCCAGTGGGGATCGCCGTGAAGGCGCCGCGGCTGCCGGGGTCATCGCCGCTCAGGCCGACGACGCCTTCACCGCAGTTGACGTTGAAGGTGGCGATCAGCGCGACGAGCGCCGCGAGGGCGAACGCAGGAGCGAACAAGCGTTGTTTCACGAAGACGTCCTTGGTTTGAGTGGCGCGCCAACGCTTCGCAAGGCGCGCGCCAACCGCGGGCGGCCGTCGATCTGTAGGAAAACGTAGGCGCAGCGGCGCTACAGCGGCGCGAGCGCGGCGCAGCGCGGTGGGACTATGGTCCTCGCAGGCGCCACACTAAACCCCAGCGGCGCGAACGGATCCACGTTAGGGGTAGTAAACCCACGGGATGATGTGGTTGGCCGAGAGCGCCACGACGACGTCGAGCCACGGCACGTAGGTCGCCTGCCAGTTGACGCCGTCGGTCAGCCAGCGCGTGGGCGAGAGCGTCGACCAGCTGTTCGACGAGAGCGCGTCGGAAAACTGCGTGCCGAGCTCGCCGCCGGCGACGAGCAGCGTCTGGTGCTGATCGAGATAGGCGACGGCCGGATCGGCGTGCGCGTGCGGCGCGCTCGGCGCGGGCTTCCAGCTCAGCGTGGCTGCGTCGTAGCGGTAGACGCTCTTATTCTTGCTCGAGCTCACGCCGCCGCCGCCGCCGAACAGCAGCACCTGCTTGGCGACGCTGTCGTAGGCCATGCGATGGCGGTAGCGATCGCCGGCGTTGGCGTTGACCAGCACGTACTGCCAGTTGTTGCCGTCGTACTCCCACGTCTCGGCGGGACCTACGCTGCCGCCGTAGAGCACCATGCGCTTGCGCGCGACGTCGAAGGCCATCGCCGCGTCGCTGCGGCCGAGCGGCGCGTCGGCCGTCGTGATCTGCTTCCACGCGGCACCGTCCCACTCCCACGTCTCGGTCGGCGTGCCGCCGACGAGCACGGTGCGCTGCCGCGCGCTGTCGAACGCCATCGCGGCGCGCCACAGATACGGCGTCGTGACGTTGCGTTTGACCCAGCCGTCGCTGCCGGTCCACTCCCAGGTGCTGGGCTTGCTCGTGACGACGACGACCTTCTGGCGCGCCGTGTCGGCGACGATGTTGGGCGGCACGACCTGGTTTTCCGGACCGACAGTCTCGTGGATGCGCGTCCAGCTGCTGCCGTCCCAGCTGTAGAGATCGCCGAAGTCGGCGAAGGCGACGACGCGCTGGCGGTCGCTGTCGTAGGTCAACGCGTGCGGGTGCGTGTTGCCCGGATAAAGAAATGGGCCGGTGCTGCCGGGCGACGGCTGCTTCCACGTCGCGCCGTCCCACTCCCAAGTCTGCCACCACGGCGAGCCGATGCCGTAGAACACGCAGCGCTTGCGCGCGGCATCGTAGGCGCCGGCGGCGCGCGACGCCGCGCTTGGCGTGCCGACGGTGGCGACGAGGCGCCAGGCGTTTGCGTCGTATTCCCACGTCTCGTTGAAGAGCAGCGCGACGAGGCGCTTGCGGCTGCTGTCGTAGCAGACGCCGCGCAGCGGCGAATAGGACGGGCTCGTGCCGATGGTCGGCGTGATGTCGGTCCAGTTGCTGCCATCCCACGCCCACAGGTCGTGAAGGTTGGTGCTCGCGCGCACGCCGCCGAACAGCAGCACGCGCTTGTTGGTGTCGTCATAGACCATCGCCGCGCTGTGTCGCGCCGACGGCGCCTTCGACGGGTTGTGGCGCGTCCACGTCGTGCCGTCCCACGTCCAGGTGTCGTTGGACTCGGCGCGCGTGAGCTGCGGGTAGATCCAGGTCATGCCGCCGAACATCACGGTGACGCCGCGGGCGGCGTCGAAGACGGCCGACTGCCGGTAGCGCGGCGCGGGCGCGTGCGTCGGCGCGACCTGCCCTTGCGGCACGACGAGCGTTCGCAGCGTCCACACCTTGCCGTCGAAGTGCCACGTGGCGCCGACATCGGTGCCGAGGGTCGTCGTGTAGGGCTGGCCGCTGTGAAAGAACAGCACGTGGCGCAGCGGATCGTGCACCAGCACGGCCCACGCGTTGCGCGTCGGAAACTGGCTGCTCCAGGTGTTGACGACGGTGGCGCCGGCAAAGCCTGGCGGCGTGCCGCTGGCGCCATCGCCCGACGCAGCGCCATCGCCCGACGCAGCGCCATCGCCCGACGCAGCGCCATCGCCCGACGCAGCGCCGTCGCCCGACGCAGCGCCATCGCCCGACGGGCCGCCATCACCGGCGCTCGAGCCGTCGGCCGTGCCTCCGCCGTCGCTGGTGCCCGAGCCATCGCCCGCGCTGTCAGCAGATCCGCTGCCCGCCCCGTCGCCGTCGCCTGTCGCCCCGTCGCGCGCCGGCGCGTCTCGCCGGCCGTCGACACCGAGCGCCGCGTCTCGCTGCCCGCTGCCGTCGTCGCCGTCGCAGGCGGGCAGCGCGGCAAGGGCCAGCACGGCGAGCAGGGAGAGGGTGAAGGCGCCGAACGCGGCGCCGCGGGCAGATTTTCGCGTCATCGTGCCGTCTATACGAGCGCCAGCGCGCGATCTTGCCGCCCGCGCGGTGCCCATCGGGTACGCTGGCCCGATGAACGTCGAGCAGTGGCGCGCGACGGGCGCACACCACACCGTTGCCGGGCAGCGCCTCTTCGTCGTCGACACGGGCGGCGCCGACGGCGCGCGCGACGACAAGCCCACGCTGGTGCTGCTTCACGGCTACCCGACCTCGTCTCACGACTACTATCGCGTGCTCGCCGATCTCGCCGCGCGCTACCGCGTCATCGTGCATGACCATCTGGGCTTCGGTCTGTCGGGCAAGCCCGAGCGCTTCTCCTATTCGCTGCACGAGCAGGCTGACCTCGCCCTGCTGCTGTGGCAGCAGCTCGGCGTCGCGTCGGCCCACGTCTTTGCCCACGACTACGGAACCAGCGTGGCCACCGAGCTGTTGGCGCGCTGGAATCGCGGCTTTCGCCCCGTGACCCTGCGCTCGATCACGCTCTGCAACGGCAGCGTGCACATCGAGCTCGCTCGGCTGCGCCTGATACAGAAGCTGCTGCGCAACCAAACGCTCGGTCCGCTGGTGGCGCGCCTTTCCAGCCAGCGCGTCTTCAACCACAACATGCGCAAGCTCTGGCACGACCCCGCCGTGCTCTCGCAGAGCGATCTCGACGCCATGTGGGAATTGCTCACGCGCGACGGCGGCAAGGCGCGGCTGCCGAAGATCACGCAGTACCTGCGCGACCGCGTGCTGTTCTGGCAGCGCTGGGTTGGCGCGCTGCGCGAAAGTCAGCTGCCGCTCAACTTCCTGTGGGGCGACGCGGACCCGATCACTGGTCGCGAGGTCGCCGAGCTGCACCACGCCGAGGCGCCGGGAAGCCAGCTCACCGTGCTCGACGACGTCGGCCACTACCCGATGCTCGAGGCGCCACGCCGTTTCACCGACGCCCTGCTGGCGCTACTCGCCTAGCCGCCAACCCCAGCGAAGATGTCGCGCGCAGAAAAATGCACGCGATCGCTAAAGCGATGCTTCGAGCCGCCGATGAAGGCTGAGCGCGCGTCGCAACGAACGCGCCCTAGCCCGGGATCTCCTCATGATCGTTCTGCTACGAGTCGAGCCTGGCCGCGTCATCCGAACCGCTCGCGAGCTGCTCAGCCGCGGCATCGAGGTCAAATCGGCCGGCACCGACGCCCTCAGCGTGCTGGTGCCAAGCTCGGCACCCGCCCTGATCGGCGAGCTCGGCCGCTACGGACAGGTCGCTGAGATGTTCGCCACGCTCCCGCCAGCGCGCTAGCAGCTCGCGGCCAGGGTTGTATGCTCAGCGTCCAACAGTGGCAAACGCCATGATTCGGACAGGGCAGACAACATGGCAGACGAACGAGTCTTCGACAGCGGGACGCGGCTTTTCATCGAGCCCGACGGCATCGTGCGAGCCGTACCGCCGCGCGACCTCGTCGCTAACGAAGCCTGCGTCGCCGAGCTCTTGGAGGTCGGCCGCGAGCTGCAGGCGACCCACGGCCGCGCCGCGCTGATCTACGACTGCCGGCCGATGCGCTCGATCACCAAGAGCGCCCGCCAGCAACTGGTCGCCGACGCGCCCCAGTACCTCACCGCGCTCGCGCTGCTGATGCGTTCGGCGATCAACCGCGCCGCCGCCAACGCGGTGCTGCGCGTCGTGCGCGTGCCGATCCCCGTGCGCGTCTTCGGCGACGAAGCGGACGCACGCCGCTGGCTGAAGAGCCTCTAGCCCTGACGCAAAAAAAGCCCCGGGCGCCAAGCCCGAGGCTTCTTACCTGCAGCGAGCGCGCGCGCGGCTACAGGATGCGGCCGAAGACCGACATGTGATAGCGCGAGCCGGGCGCGAGGACGTCGACGTAGGTCCAGCGGTCGGTGAAGCCGCCCGTCGACGACATGCGCAGCGTCATGCCCTGCTGCACGACGAAGCTGGTGATGTTCCACCACAGCACGTTGAAGCTCCTGAGCGTGTGCAACACCGCGCCGCTGGTTGCGTTGACCGTCGAGTACATCGATTGGCTCCAGTAGCGCGCCCACGAGTGGCCGGTGCGGTCGAGCCAGCAGTACTTGAAGTTGTAGTAGCTCGAGGTCGAACAGTAGTAGTTCATGAAGGTCGACCCGTTGAGCGCGGCCTCGCGCCGGCCGATCTTGCCTTCGCTCTTTTTGGCATCAGCGCTCGGCGCGCGCTGCGCGCCGTCGGTGTCGGTGGCGCCCGAGGCGAGCTTGGCGGCGTGGGCGTCGCGCGCGTTGGACGCCTCGAGGGCTGCTTGCTTGGCGCGCTTTTCGGCCGCGACGAGCTCGGCAGGCGGCTCGGCCTTGGCCAGCTTTCGATACGCATCGCTGGCGCTGAGGTTGCCTTGCTCGAACGCCTCGACCACCGACAGCTTCGTGCCCGTCTTGGTCAGCGACGCGACGAGCAGCTGTCCCGGCACCGGCTCGTGAAACTCGACGAAGGCGCCGCCGTCGAGCTCGACCTTGGCGACGAGGCTCGCGGCGCGGTCTTTGGCGGCGCGGGCGGCGGCGCGTTCGATGTTGGAATCGTTGGCGCGACATGACGCGTCGCCGTCGGCGCACGGGGCGCAGGCGCCGAGCGCGCTCAGCAGCGCGACGCTGGAGGCCATCACGACAGACGACGAGAGCTGCTTCGAGATGCGTTGGCGGTTGAACATATCGTTGCTCCTTGTGAGGGGTTGCTTGCGAACACCCCCTGCTAGAGCATCGAATGTGCCAGCCGGCGCAGCACTCCAAGGTTCTGAAATCAATAGCTATGACTGCGGCGAAGGCTGGCAACCGATTGCAGCAGCTCGGCAAGTCGTTGCCGGAGATGATGCGGCGGCTCGTATCGCAGCTCACCCGCTTTGGACGCTTGACGCATTTTGGGTTGACCGACCGCGCCGCGAGTCGACAATCGGCGCATGGTAAAGGGCGGGCCTTCGGGCATCCGGGTCGCAGCAGCCTGCGCGCTGCTGCTCGCGAGTGGAATGTCGCGGCCAGCGCGCGCGCAGGTGACGCTGCTGGCGGGCGAGACCGCGATGATGGGCGGCGCCGGCAGCGGCGGCAGCGGCGATCCCGCCATGGCGCTGCTCAACCCCGCCGGCCTCGCGCGCGCCGGCGCGGTGCGCGCCTCGATCTCGGCGACGGCCTACGCGCTGGTGGCCGGCAGCGTGCCGCGCTTTTTCAACGAGTCGACGTCGACCAACACGGCGTTCGGCGACACGACGCTCGACAACATCGGCGTCAGCGGCAACGAGCTGCGCGCCTTCCCCTCGCTGGTGGCGCTGCTGATCGGTCTCGGCCCCGAGGTCGGAAAGCCCGGCCACATGACGCTCGGCTTGAGCCTGCTGCTGCCGCGCACCACCGTGCGCTACTTCGAGGGCGCGTCGATCGCGACGCGAAACTACGCCGGCCGTCAGACCATCGCCTACTCGCTGCGCAGCGACGAGCTCTATGGCGGCGTCAGCTTCGCGATGCAGCTCGGGCGGCGCGTGCTGATCGGCGCTTCGCTGTTCGCCGTGTTTCAGCCCTTTTCGAGTGTGCTCTCGACGCACTACACGCTGTCGGACAGCTCGGGCACGCTCTACGCCTCGCAGGACCTCAAGGCCACCAACAGCGGCTTCAGCTTCGAGCTCGCCGCCGCCGTCGGCGCACAGCTGCTCGTCACCGACGCGCTGTCTTTCGGCCTCTCGGTGACCGCGCCATCGTTGCACCTCGGCGGCAACGTCGAAGGCGGCGGCGAGACCAAGCAGTACTCCAACGACGCCACGCTCAACGAAGTGACCATCGACCGCTTCGACGGCACGGCGACGATCAACTTGCCGCTGCGCGTGGCTGGCGGCTTTTCGTACCGTCGGCGCGGCAGCTTCGGCGTGGTCGCCGACGCGGCGCTGATCGTGCCCGTGCGCAGCACGCGCACCGTCTCCAACGTGACGTCGACGACGCTCTCGTTGCAGCCGGGCGCGAGCCCCAACACCGTCGAGACCGACGCGAGCCTGACCACCGAAGGGCAGCTGTCGTTCGCGGCGAGCGTCGGCGGCGAGTACTACCTGACGCCGAGCTGGGTGGTGCGCGCCGGCGGCTTTTTCGACCGCCCGCTGCGGGCGGCGTTTCGCGACAATCCGGCGCCGAGCGAGATCTTCGGCGTGCGCATGTCGCACGTCGGCGCGACGCTCGGCCTGGCGCAGCTCGGCCGCGCGCTGTCGACGACGGTCGGCGTGGTGCTGCGCCACGGCTTCGGCGAGACGGTGGCGCCGATCTGGGGCGCGCCGGGGGCGCGTCAGACCGACTATCGGCAGTACGAGCTGATGGTCTTCATGTCGGGCGGCTTCGACCTGAGCGAGATCAAAGAGGCGATCAAAAAGCACCTCAGCGCCCGAGGGGGACGACATGCGAGCTAATCGCGCGCGGCGCACGAGGCGCCAAGCGCTGCTGCTCGTCGCCGCGCTGCTGCTGACGGCGGCCGCCGCGATACGCTGCGACTCGAGCGGCTCGCAGACCGCGTGTGTCGACCACGGCGACTGCCCCGCCGATCAACGCTGCAACCGCGCCTCGGGGCTGTGCTTTGTCGGCGCGCGCCCGCCCGACGGTGGCGGCGGTGGCGACGGCGGCGGCGACGCTGCACCGGCCACGCCGGGCGTCTCGGGCCAGATCAAGTGCCGCTACTTCGACAAGCTGACGCTGAGCTATCCCGACACGGAGGCGGGCATTCCGCGGCCAGACCTCGCGCTGCGCTGGGACGGCAAGACCTTCGGCATCCACTTCGCGTGCGCCGTGTGGCCCGACTCCAACTATGTGTGGCTCAGCTTTATCGGCCTCGAGACGTCGACGACCAAGCCGGTGGCCGAGCGCCATCGCGCCGAGCTCGTGATCTACATGCGCCCCGAAGACTACAAGACGCAAACGCTGTCGGTTCCGTCACGCGCGCTGGGCTGGCTGCAGGTCGCGCCCGGCGAGGGCAAGGCGCAGCAGACGGTCGCCGCCGTGTGGGGCAGCAAGCTCACGCTGAGCGCCGTCACGCAGACGGTCGGCGCCGACGTGGAGGGCAGCTTCGAGATCGAGCTGGTGCCGTTTATGAAGAAACCCTACGGCAGCGAGTGCGCGCTTCACGACACGTACGCCTCGGGCGACAAGCCGCGCCAGGCCTTGCTGCTCAGCCCCGACTGCCGCTCCGACACCGACTGCTATCCCTATCTCGACGGCAGCGCCAAAGGCTACTGCACGCGCATCTGCCTCGACGACAGCGAGTGCAAGGTCTACGACCCCACGAGCCGCTGCATCCGCGGCACGGGCTCGGGCTCGTGTCTGACCAGCTGCGCTGGCGACGGCGACTGCAAGCAGGTCAACGCGGCGATGGTCTGCCATCCGCAAGAGAAGGTCTGCTACAAGCCGTGATCGCTACTGACCCGGCCGAGATCGCCCGCTTTGCACGAGGCCTCGCAGGGCGAGCGCGGCTGGCGGTCTGACCACTAGACGTCGGTGAGACAGTCGAGCGATTCGGCAAAGCAAGCGAAGGCGACGCAGGTGCCGCACTCGACGTACTTGCCGCTCTCGGTGCACACCGTGCATTCGGCTTTGCTGACGCGCGTCCAGCAGGCCATGAAGTCGGAGACGAGCATCTGCGCCTTGGGGCTGCCGCGCGCGGCGCAGACCTGCGCGCAGGTCACGCTGCCCTCGCACCCGGTAACACACGACAAGATCTGGCTGCAGGGCCAGCCCTCGGCGCGCTCGCCGGCCGCGTCGTCGGCGACGGCGACCTCGGCGGGCGCGTCGGCGCCGACGTCGGGCGCGACGCCATCGGCGCTGCTGTCCGGCGGCGCGCTATCGGCGGGCGCCTCGCTGCTGTCGCAACCGATGCTGACGAACGCCACGCCGAGCACCAGCGCCACGCCGAGCCCGAGCGCCAGCACCGCTTCGACCATCGCCTCGCGCCTCACCTCGTCACCTCCAGTACCACCCCCGCGATGGGATCTGCGATCAACAGCACGCCTCGCGCCGCGTCCCACCACAGATAGGATGGCGCCGCCAGCCGCGCGCTGTCCAGCGGGCCGACCCGAAGCTCGCCGTCGCCGGCCTTGCCGACCAGCGTGCTGACCTCGCGCGAGGCGAGATCGTAGACGCGCACGGCGTTGCAGCCGATGTCGCCGATGAACAGGCGCCCTTGCCCATCGCTGGCCAGCGCGCGCGCGCTGGAAAAGCGCGCCGACGACGCCGGGCCATCCGCGCAGCCCGGCTCGTCGCGCTTGCCCGCGATCTCGTCGACGATGCGCTTGCCGTCGGAAAGGCGCGCCAGCACCGTGCCGTCGGCCGCGTAGTAGTCCTTCGCCACGCGCGCGAGGCCATAGATGCGCGCGAGCCCGAGCGCCTCGAGCCGCTGCTGGCTGCCGCCTTGCGCGTCGATCACCGCGATCAGCGGCGTCGGCGCGCCGAGCAGCAGAGTGCGGTGCAGCCAGTGCAGCTTGTTGTCAGCGAGCAGCATGCCGCCGCTCTGCAGCACCACGTCGGCGAACAGCGGCTCCGAGGTCTTGCTGGCGATGTCGCGCCGCATCACACCGCGCAGACCGCTGACGAAGATCGCGTCGCCGACGCGGGCGATGCCCGAGGCGCCGAGCAGGTCGAACTCGCGCGCGTCGTAGGCGGCGAGCGTGGCGTAGCGCTGCTGGTCGTCGATGCGGCCCAGCTCGCCGCGCCCGCGCAGCGCGACGAAGGTGCCCTCGTCGGCGCTGCCAGCGAGCAGCGGCCCCGGCTCGAGCAAGCCATCTTCGTCGAGCCGACCGCAGAGCGTCTCGACCTCGTCGCGCGCTGGCCACAGTCGCCGAAGCGCCGACGGCGTGCCGATCAAGACCTCGTCGGCGGCCGCGCCCGACGACCACAGCGCGGCCGGGCGCACCAGGCGCGCGCGCGAAGCGACCCCGTCGGCGTCGCCGGTGAGCGCCTGATCGCTGGGGACCACGCCAGCGGCGGTGCTGACGCGCACGCCGTTTGATGTGCGCTCGATGCGGCGGATCACGCCGAGCTCGGCTTGCTCGCGCGAAAGGCGCGCGCGATCGACGCTGGTCACGTCGGCGACGAACAGCACGTCGTCGGAGCTGGCGCTGATGGCGCGCAGATCGAAGAAGCGCACCTCGTCGTCGAGCCCGTCGCGGCGCTCGGCGCTGCAGTCGGAGAGCTGGCCCACCAGCGTGCTGACCGTCTGCGCGGTGAAGTCGACGAGGCGCACGGCGCACCGCTCGATGACGTAGAGCGTCGAGGCGTCGGCGCCGAGCGCGATGCCGCGGATCTCGCCGAAGCGCGCGCTGGCCAGCGATCCGTCGCGCGCGCCGCTCGCGTTGCTGGCGTCACCGGCGACGCGCTGCGGCAGCGCGCCGGCCGCGGAGACATCGAAGCGGAAGATCTCTTCGACGGTGCCGATGTAGAGCACGTCGCCGCGACCGCTCAGACCGCGCAGCGCGAAGGTGCCCCACACGATGTTGAACGCGTCGCGCACGGCGCTGACGTGGCGGTCCGGCGCGCCGAGGTCGACCACGCGCAGGCTCGAGCCGTCGCCGACGAAGAGCTTGTCGCCGAGCAGCGCGAGCGGCCCGAGCTCGGCGAAGCGCGCCTCGGCGGCGCTGCTGTCGCGCGGCGAGCGATCGGGGCCGCGCTGTCGCAGCGCGCCGGCGATCGTCTCGACCTCGCCGTCAGCGCGGCGCACGCGGCGCAGCAGCGCGTTGGCCCGATCGGCGACGTAGACCCACGTCGCGTCGCCCGCGAGGCCGACCATGGAGCCGAAACGCGCCGTCTTCGCGTCGCCGTCGGCGTGGCCGCCGCTGGGCTCGCCGGCGATGCGCGCCAGCGTGCAGAGCGCCGCGCACGGGCCGGTCGCGTCGCTGCCCGCGTCGGGCGCGCGCGCGTCCGGTGGCGGCGGCGTGCTGTCCGAGCAGCCCACGCCAGCGCAGAGCAGCGCGAGCAGCAGCAGCACGGCGCGGGTGGCAGCAGGTCGCGTCATCTCAGTCGACCTCGACCAGCGCATCGGCCCACATGTCGGCGACGAAGACGGTGACCGCGCCGCGCGCGTCGGTGCTCGCCGCCAGCGCGGCGGGGAAGCTCAAACCGGCGTTCGGTCCGATGCCCACGCTGAGAAACGGCCGCGGCGCCGGCCCGAGCAACGTCGACAGCGTGCCGCGCTTCGGATCGAGCCGTCGCAGCGCGTTGCCCGCGCGCTCGCCTGCGCCGCGCGGGCAGCTGCCCTCGCCGATGTAGATCGCGCCTTCGTGGGCGACGATGCCGAGCGGGTTGCAAAAGCGCGCCTCGGCGGCGGCGCCGTCGCGCGTCTCGGCGACGCCGTCTCCGATGGCGACGAAGGTGCCGAGCTTGTCATCGAGGTCGAGGCGCAGCACCTGGTGTGCGCTGCCGGCGCTGATGAACAGCTCGCGGTCGTGATAGGCGAGCCCCCAGACCGTCGGCGGAAGCGGCGCGGCGGTGTCGAGCTGGCGCGCGCTGCCGCTCGAGAGATCGACGGCGACGATGCCAGCCGGCTCGGTGGTCTGGCCGGCGAGCAGGTCTTTGTAGCGCACCAGGCGCCCGAGCAGATAGAGCGTGCTCTTGTCGTCGACGGCGATATCGGTGATGTACTGCAGCCGCAGCTCGGAGCGCTGCTGGTCGAACTCGCCCGACGGCAGCGACGGAGACGGGTAGACCATCTGCCAGGTGCCGATGCAGCCGCTGCAGCCGCGCTCGCCGACGTCGCGCCCGTCGCGATCTTTGCCGCTGAGGTAGATGCGGCAGACGCCGCCGAGGCTGCGGTCGAGCACGAAGAGCTGGTCTCCGGCGAGGGCCAGCGCGTCGATCTCGAGGCTGCGCGGATCGCTCAGCGGGCTTTGCACCGGGCGGTTGCAGAGGCTGACGCGGCGTGGCGCCTGCGCGCTGCCCACCGACAGCTCGTGAAGCTCGCCCGAGCGCGTCGCGACGTAGACCTTGCCGTCGCGCGCGGCGACGGCGCGCACGTGGCGCAGCGTGAAGTCGTCGCGCAGCAAGCCGGCGATGGTCGAGACCTGCTCGCTGGCGAGCCGCACCGCGCGGATCGCGCTGTCCTCGCCGATGTAGAGCGTGCCGGCGGCGATCGCCATGCGCCGCGGGCTGACGAAGCGAGCCGCCGCGCCAAAGCCGTCGCTCTCGGAGGTGTCGGGATCGATCACGGCGCCGCTGATGCCGGCCAGCGCGCGCACGGCGTGATCGCCGCTAAGCTCCACCGAGCGCAGCTGGGCCCAGCCGGCGTCGAAGCCGCCCTCGCCGCGCGGGTCAGCGCGCACCGCCTCGTCGGCGACGTAGAGCACGCCCGGCGCGAGCGCCAGCGCTGCGATGCGCGAAAAACGCGCGTCGGCGCCGCGCGCGGCGTTGACCGCGCCGCGCTCGCTGCTGCCAGCGATGGGCGTCAGCTGGCCGCTGCTGCTCGCCGCGACATGTACGATGCGCGTCTCGCTGGCGACATAGACGTCGCCTGCCGCATCGCGTGCGATGTCGCGCACGCCGCCGAGGTTGGCCGCCACGCGCGTGATCGTGCAGCGGTCGGCGCTGCAGTCGCAGGGCAGCGCCACGCGGTAGAGCGCCTCGTCGTCGGCGACGAAGAAGCCGCTGCTGTCGGAGGGGTCGGCGCTGACCGCCTGGATCTGGCCGAGCGCGCGATTCTGATCGTCGCGGCCGAGAAACGCGCAGCTCGAGACGCTGTGATCGTGTCCGGCGCGCAGGTCGATGCTGCGCAGCTTGTTGCCGGCGCGATAGATCGCGTAGAGCGTCTCGCCGATGCGAAACAGCTCGTGCTCGTCGCGCGGTCGGATGCCGGTGCCGGTGCCGCGAAAGCGCGCCTGATCACCGGGACCGTCGCGCTCGCGCACCGGATCGCAGCCGCCCTCGACGCCGGCCACCGTCGAGACGCGCCCGCTGCCGAGATCGAGGTGGCGCACGGCGCAGGCGCCGTTATCCCAGAAGTAGAGCTCTGCTGCGGGGCCGCTGACGATCGCGCCCACGCCGCCGACGCGCGCCGCGCTGCCGACGCCCGCCGCCACGCCGCGACCGCCGGCGCTGCCGACGAGCAGCGACAGCCGCCCGCGCAGCCGGCAGTCGTCGGCGCAGCCGTCACCGCTGATCTGGTTGCCGTCGTCGCAGACCTCGAAGCTCGGGCCGACGCCGCGCGTGTGCAGCCAGCCGTCGCCGCAGCGCGCGGTCTGACACTGGCGCGTGCAGTCGGCGCTGTTGTCGTTGGCCGCGCCGTCGTCGCACTGCTCGTCGCCCTCGATGATCCCGTTGCCGCAGCGCTCTAGCCGACAGCCCGACGAGCAACGCTCGCCAGGGGGCGCGCTGCCGTCGCACTCCTCGCCGAGCTCGCGCTGCACCACGCCGTCGCCGCAGATGCCACTCGGCTCGCGCGAGTCGAGCAGCGTGCCACAGCCGCTCGCCAACGCGAGGCTCGCGCACGACGACAACCACAACGCGGCGAGGCGCCGGCTCAGAACTTCACCGTCGCGCCAGCGCCCGTCGGCCGCACGGTCGGCGCGTCGCCAGCGTCGAGAAAGTAGAGCAACAGGCCGCCGGCGAACGCCACGCCAGCGCTGATCAGCAAGCCCGTGGTGGCGCGCGCGAGCCGGTCGCGGCGAAAAAGCTGCGCGTCCCAGGCCTCTCGTTGCGCGTTGGTCTGGCGCGGCAAGCTGTCGAGCGACGAGTCGCTGTCGAGCGCCAGCACGCCGGTGATCAACGCCGAGGTGGCGAGCGCCAGCGACAGCCCGCCCGCGCCGAGCGCCAGCACGCGCTGGGTCGACCAGTCGAGGTTGGCGACGGTGACCGCCGTGCGCTGCGGCTCGACGCGCAGCGTGGCGCCCCAGGTGCGATGGCCACGCGCGGTGACCGCGATCTGATGGCCGCCGGGCACGAAGCCGCCGCGCTCGAAGGGCGTGCGCCCCAGCACGCGCCCGTCAACATAGACGGTGGCGCCGTCGACATTGGAGACCACGCGCAGGCGACCGGGCGCCGGCTCGAGCTTGATCTCGCCGAGCACCAGCCGGCCGCTCACCGCGACGACGCGCCGCTTGGCGCGCTTGAAGCCATCGGCGAAGACCTCGACGTCGTGCGGCCCCGCCTTGACCACGCGGATCGCCGGCGCGATCTCGCCGACGCGCGGCTCGCCATCGATGCGCACGCGCGCGTTGGGCGGGCTGACCGTGATCATGAGCATCGTGCTCGGCGGCGGGCGCTCGACCACTGGCTGGCTCGTCGGCTCGCGCGCGAGCAGCGCCAGCGCCTGCAGAAGCTCGCTGTCGGCCGTGGCGCGCCAGCTCGCCTGCGGCGACTCGCGCACCGCGCGGCGATAGAGCTCGACCGCGCGCTTGAGCCGCCGCACGTCACGGTCGCGCTCGAACTGGCGGCGACACGACTGCGCCAGGTTGAAGCGCGTCGCCGGGTGTGGCCGCGCCTTCAGCGAGCGGGCGAACGCGCGGATCGCGGCGAGATACTCGCCCTTGAGATACGCCTGCTGGCCGGCGTTGAAAAAGCGCCCCGCCTCGCGGCGCGCGTCGTCCTCGGCGGCGCGAGCGAACCGCTGCGGCGGCGCGACGAGCAGCACGAGCGACGCGCAGAGCGCGAGCACCGTCGGTCGCGTCATGGTCAGGGCTTACCGTGCGGGTTGGTGGCGAGCTCGGGCTTGGCTTTGCCTTTGCCCTTGCCTTTGCCTTTCGTGACCGGGCGTTTGGCCTTCGGTCGTTTGCGATTGTCGATGCGCGCCTTGGCCAGCGCCTTGTGTACGTGTGGCGGCATCGCGTCGGGCACCTTGACCTTCGGCGCCAACGCCAGCGCCATGCGAAAGGCCGCGTTGGCTTGCGTGGCCTCGCCGCGCTGTACGTGCACCGCGGCGACGTAGGTCCACGCCGACGCGCGCGCCTGCTTTTCGCGCGACTCGTCGCCGGCCATCGCGTGCCCGCGCGTGATGACCAGATCGAGCCGCCCGCGCCGAAACAGCCGCGCCAGCGAGGCGACGCTGATCGGTGCCGCGGCGTCGACAGGCTGGGCTGCCGCGGCGGCGTCCACACGCTGAGCCTGCTTGGCCGTCGGTGCGACGCGCGTGCTTGCAGCGTCGGCGCTCGAGGCCTTGCCGACGCGCTGCACGCCGCTGCCGACGCGCGCGTTGGCCGTGCCGCTGCCGGCACCGCCGCGGCCTCGACCGATCCAGACGCCGAGCACCACGAGCCCCGCGCCGGCGAGCAGCGCAGCCACCAGCCAGGCGCGACGCGCGGGCGCGGCGGCCGGCACCACGGGCTCGGTGGGCAGCGCGCGCACGTGCTGATCGCGTGTGACCGCGGCGACGGATACGCTCGCGGGCTGCTCGCGAGGTGCGACCGACTGCGCGATGGTCGGCGGCGCCTGCGGTCCCGTGATCAGCGTCGGCGGCACGCTCTCGTCCGGCACCGCCACGCGCTCGTCCGGCGCCGCCACGACCGGCGCCGAAGGCGACGACGTCTCGGCGAGCACGTGCTCGACGCCCATCTGCTCGCCCGGGGCCAGCGCCCTGATGCGCTCGCGCACGGCAGGCGCCACCTCGAGCAGCGCCAGCGCCAACTCTCTGGCGCTAGCAAAGCGCGACGACGGCGCCTTGGCCATCGCGCGCGCGACCACGCGCGCCAGCGGCTCGTCGATCCCGCACAGCACGTCGAGCCGGATCGGCTCGCGGTGCACCACCGCGTAGACCACCAGCGCGAGGTTGTTGCCCTTGAACGGCACCTCGCCCGAGAGCATGCGATAGAGCATCGAGCCGAGCGAAAACACGTCGGTCCACGGCCCGATGCGCGCGTTTTCCATCTCGGCCTGCTCGGGCGCCAGATAAAACGGCGTGCCCATCAGCGACCCGGTCGCCGTGCGCACGCTGCTGGCGCCGAGCACCTTGGAGATGCCGAAGTCGAGCACCTTGACGTAGTCGGAAAACGCGGCGCCGTCGCACAGAAACACGTTGGCCGGCTTGAGATCGCGATGGATCACGCCACGCTCGTGCACCGCGGCGATGGCCGAGCAGATCTGATGGGCGATAAACACCGCGCGCATCGGCTCGAGCTTCTTCTGCTCGTTGAGCAGCGCGTCGAGCGTGCGGCCTCGCAGCCGCTCCATCGCCATGTAGGGCAGGCCGTCGTCCTCGTCGAGATCGTAGACGTCGACGATGTGCGGGTGGCCGACCTCCGAGGCGATGCGCGCCTCGCGGCGAAAGCGGCTGATCGCCTGCTTGGTCGCCTCTTCGTCGACGCCCTCTTGTTCGGCGCCCATCTTGATCAGCTTGATCGCGACGCGCTTGCCGAGCGCGAGCTGCGTCGCCTCGTACACGGCGCCCATGCCGCCTTGCCCGAGCAAACGCTCCAGCCGGTAGCGCCCGTTGAGCTCGCGGCCCACCAAGGTGTGCCCCACCGTTCCCATCGCGTGCGCCCATCATGACACGGCTTTTGCGTGCTGAACACGTTGGCGCCCTAGTTGCCCAGGTTGCTGTAAACTCGCGCCGTGAGTGACCGCGTATACGACTCGACCGTGCCGCTCGACTTCAAGGCGGTCAAAGATCTGCAGGAGCGGCTGGCCGAGACCGAGCAGCCGGCGCTGCTGGTGCGCGACGGCGCCGGCGCGCGTGTCGTGCCGCTGCCCGACGGTCAGCTGCACGTGGTCGGACGCTGCGCGCCCGCCGACGTGATCGTGCGCGACGCCTCGCTGTCGCGCGAGCACGCCGCCTTCGAGGCGATCGGCGGCGTGGTGATGGTCGAAGACCTCGGCTCGACCAACGGCGTGTTCGTCGGCGGCAAGCGCATCGAGGGGCGCACCGAGGTCGCCATCGGCGAGCGCGTGATGCTCGGCCACGTGGCGATCAGCGTGCATCGGCTCGACCGCACGACGGCGGCGATCCATCGCGTCGGCGGTCCCGACGCGCTGCGCGAGCGGCTCGTCGCCGAGATCGCGCGCGCGCGTGACTATGGCCGCCCGCTCGCGCTGTTGGTGCTGCGCGCCGACGACGAGGCCGCGCTCGAGCGCATCACGCCGCACATCGCCCGCGACCTGCGCCCCTATCAGCTGCTCTCGTACTACGGTGCCGGGATCCTCGAGCTGTTGCTGCCCGAGCACGACGACGAGCAGGCGCGCGCGGCGGCAGAGCGCTTCGTCGCGCTCGGTCGCGAAAAGCACGCCCCGCTGTCGGTGGGCGTCGGCTGCGTGCCGCAGGCGGCGACCTCGGCCGACGAGCTGATCGACGTCGCCTTCGCCGCGGCGCGCCGGGCGAGCCCGATCGGCTTCGCGCGCGTGCGCACCACCGAGACCAGCGCCGCTGTGCGTCCGCCCGCTGGCGGCGCGATCTCGCGCAGCGCCGCCATGCACGCGCTCGACGAGCTGCTCGAGCGCGTCGCCGACGCGGCGGTGCCGGTGTTGATCCGCGGCGAGACCGGCGCGGGCAAAGAGGTCGTCGCGCGCCGCATCCACGCCGGCTCGCCACGCGCGGCGCAGCCGATGGTCAGCATCAACTGCGGCGCGATCCCCGGTACGCTGCTCGAGAGCACGCTGTTCGGCCACGAAAAAGGCGCCTTCACCGGCGCCGAGAGCGCCGCCAAGGGCGTCTTCGAGGCCGCCGACGGCGGCACGGTGTTCCTCGACGAGGTCGGCGAGCTGCCCGCCGCGGCGCAGGTGGCGCTGCTGCGCATCCTCGAGACCAAGGCGGTGACACGCGTCGGCTCGACGCAGGAGCGCCCCGTCGACGTGCGCGTGCTCGCCGCGACACACCAACCGCTCGAGTCGCTCTGCCGCGACGGCGCCTTTCGCTGGGACCTCTACTACCGGCTCAACGTGATGAGCCTGGCCGTGCCGCCGCTGCGCGACCGGCTCGAGGACATCTCGCCGCTCGCCGAAACATTCCTGCTCGCCGCCAACGAGGCCAACGGACGCAGCGTCAAGGGCATCGAGCCCGACGCCCTCGACGCGCTGCGCTGCTACGGCTGGCCGGGCAACGTGCGCGAGCTGCGCAACGCCATCGAACGCGCCGTGGTCGTCGCACGCGGCGAGCACATCACGCGTGACGATCTGCCGCCGAGCATCAGCGGCGCTCAGCCGATGGTGCCTGGAGATGACGCGCCACCCGAGGCCGCCAGCACAGCCGACACCTCGGCCGATCTGCGCGAGCGACTGGCCAGCTTCGAGGCGCAGCTTCTGCGCGAGGCGCTCGCGCGCACCGGGGGAAGCCGCGCCGACGCGGCGCGCCTGCTCGGCCTGCCGGTGCGCACACTGGCCTACAAGCTCAAGCAGCACGAGCTGGCCTGACGCCTGTCATGGCCGTACCCCTTGGCGAGCGTCATCTTAGCGTTCGACGGTCATAGACGAGGGAGACGGCATGGCGTATTCGCGGCGAGAGTTCATCGTTCATCTGGGCGGCATCGGCGCTGTATCCCTGCTCGCCAGCTGCGGCGGCGACGACGACGGCTGCACCGAGTGCACCGGCGGCTCGACATCGACGGCGGCGACCTGCACCGCCTGCACGGGCGCGTCCACCGGCCGCGTCTGCACCGCGTGTACGGGCGGCTCGACAGGCACGTGCACGTCCTGCACGGGCGGATCCACCGGCTCTTCGTGCACGAGCTGCACCGGCGGATCCACCAGCACCGCTTCGTGCTCGTCGTGCACCGGCGGCTCGACCTCCGGCGGCTGCTCGGGCTGCTCGGCGAGCTGTCGCGACTCCTGTCATGGCGCCTGCTCGGGCACCTGCTCTGGCGGCTGCAAGAACCTCACGAGCTAGCACATGACACCTGTACGCCTGTCGGGAGGCCTCGCACGCGATGACGAGGGCGACGCGGCCGCCGTGCGCCGGCACGCCGCGGCGCCGCGGCCCGTGACGCGCGCGCCACAACAGACCAAAACCGTCACCTTCATCCTCACCGAGGAGTGCAACTTCCGCTGTAGCTACTGCTACCTCGTCGACAAGAAGGCGCACCGCCGCATGCCCTTCGAGACGGCGCGCGACGTCATCGACTACCTGCTGACCCACCGCGAGCTCTTTCCCGAGCCGCGCATCAACTGGGACTTCATCGGCGGCGAGCCGCTGCTCGAGATAGACACCATCGAGCGCATCATCGACTACGCGCAGCTGCGCGCCTACGAGCTCGACCACCCGTGGTTCGGCCGCGCGATCTACTCGCTGACCACCAACGGCACGCTCTACGGCACGCCACGCGTACAGCGGCTGATCGAGCGCTACCGCGACATGCTCTCGATCACGATCAGCATCGACGGCCCCGAGCACGTACACGACATCGCGCGCGTCGACCGCGAGGGTCGCGGCACCTACCAGCAGGTCGTGCGTAATATCCCGCTGTGGCTCGAGCAGTGGCCCGACGCGTCGACCAAGGTCACCATCGCCCACGAGAACCTGCGGTATCTCTCCGAGTCGATCCTGCACCTGATGGATCTCGGCATCCGCGAGGTCAACGCCAACGTCGTCTTCGAGGACGTCTGGCACGACGGCGACGACCTGCTGCTCGAGGCGCAGCTCGACGAGCTCGGCCGCGAGATGATCGCGCGCGGGCTGTGGCGCAACCACAGTTGCTCGTTCTTCAACCGCGGCATCGGCCGCGCCCTCGACACCTGCGACACCTGCAACTGGTGCGGCACCGGCAAGATGCTCGCCGTCGACGTCGAGGGCAACTTCTACCCGTGCAACCGCTTCGTGCCGTTTTCGCTGGTGCGCCGCGATCCGCGCACCATCGGCAACGTGCGCGACGGCCTCGACCTCAACCGGCTGCGGCCGTTTCTCGCGCTGACACGCCAGGCGCAGAGCACGCGCGAGTGTCTGACCTGCGAGGTCGCGCGCGGCTGCGCGTGGTGCCAGGGGCTCAACTACGACGACGCCGACTCGCCGACGATCTACCAGCGCGCCACGCACCTGTGCCTGATGCACAAAGCGCGCGTGCGCGCTAACGAGCGCTTCTGGCAGATGGTCGAGCAAGCGCGCGCGCAGGACGCGCAAGCGCCGGCGAGCGAGGCGCAACCATGAGCGGCGCGCTGCAGTCGCTGGTGGTGATGCTCGACCGCGCCGGGCCGTCGTTCTGCTACTACGACCCGCCGCGCGCCGACGGCGGCGAGCCGGCGCCGGCCGAGCCGATGAGCGCTGCGGTCTTCGAGCGCGTGCTGGCCAGCGCGCAGCGCGACGACCTCGCGCTGCAGCTCATCGCCGGCGCCGAGGGTGTGCCCGCCGAGATCGCCGAGCTGCTCGGAGACTACCCGGCGGTGTGCTACACGCCGGCCGCGGCGCTGCTCGAGCAGCCGCCCGCCGACGGCGCGCCGCGCACGCCCTTCGAGCAGATCCCCGTGTTCGAGTCGTCGGCGCCCGAGCTGTGCGACGAGCTGCCGCTGGGGCGCTACAACATCGCCGTGCTGCGCGTGGCCCGCGAGGACCTCGGCGCGCTGCCCGAGACGTGGCGCCGCCTCGCAGAGCGCGTGCACCGCGTCGTCGTGGTGCTGCGCGGCATCGACCGCTGGGACGACGACGCGCTCGCCGAGCACGAGCGCGTGCTCGCCGCGATCGGCGACGTGCTCGCGCCGGCCTACGCCGAGGGCGCCGACGCCGAGATCAGCCTCGTCACCGACCGCATGGCGCTCGACGGGCCGCGCCACTGCAACGCCGGCGTCGAGCACATCACGGTGGCGCCCGACGGCACGCTGCACATCTGCCCCGGGTTCGCCGCCGACGGCAAGCCGCCCATCGGCGAGGTCGGCGGCGCGCCGCGCATCCCCAACCCCGAGCTGCTCGCGCTCGAGCGCGCGCCGATCTGCTCGCTCTGCGACGCCTACCACTGCCGCCGCTGCGTCTACCTCAACCAGCGCGCGACACTCGAGGTCAACACGCCGCCGAGCCAGCTATGCCGCGCTTCGCACCGCGAACGCGAGGCCTCGCGCCAGCTGATCGACCGGCTGCACGCGCGTGGCGCGCTGCGCGGGCTGCGGCCGATCGAGCCGATCGGCTACGACGACCCGCTCGAGCTGCTGCTCGATGGCGGCGCGCGCAAACGCCCGGCGAG
>JAGQIK010000482.1 GCA_020431405.1 Myxococcales bacterium | reverse complement strand
TGTGGGCATCGCCTCGAAGCGCGTATCTCAGCCCGCGAGGACGGGGACGGGGCTCAGCCTACCGGCCCCTTGTGCTCGCGGCCGGCGCGCACGCGGTTGCGGCCAGCGCGCTTGGCGGCGAGCAGCGCGTCGTCGGCGCTGGCGACCAAGCGCTGCGGCGTGGTGAAGTCCACCGTCTCGCGCGCCTGGTCGTTCTTGTCGAGCTGGAAGGTGGTGGTGCCGATGCTGACGGTGACCGCCACCGAGTCCTCGCCGTCGACTGGGACCGGCGCGCGCGCGATCATCGCGCGGATGCGCTCGGCCAGCGAGACGGCCGCGTCGGCGTCGATGTCGCGACAGACGATGGCAAACTCTTCTCCGCCGTAGCGCGCGAAGACGTCCTCGGCGCGCAGGCAGTGCATTATCCGGCGCGTCAGCTCGCGCAGCACCTCGTCACCGACGGGATGTCCGCGCGTGTCGTTGATGCGCTTGAAGTGGTCGATGTCGAGCAGCAGCAAGCTGATCGCGCCGCCGTGCCGCTGCGCGAAGGCGAGCTCTTCGGTGATGCGCTCGTCGAAGTAGCGCCGGTTGTGAGCGCCGGTGAGCCCGTCGCGCAGCGCGGCGTCATACATGCGCTGCGCGTAGTCGGTCTCGAGCTCGTCTTCGAGCGAGAAGCGCAGCACGGTGTTGAGCCCGAGCGCGATCTTGTCGCCGCGCTCGAGCTGGCGCGGCGCGAGCAGCGCGCGGCCGTTGACGGCCGTGCCGTTCCGGCTGCCCAGGTCCTCGACGTGGTAGAGGCCTTCGGCGTCGCGGCGGATGGCGGCGTGAAGGCGCGAGATGCCGGGGTCGTCGAGGGTGATCGTGGCGGAGTCATCGCGGCCGAGGTAGCAGTGGTCCGCGCGAAGCGACAGGAGCTGTCCAACGCCGCTGCCGCGCAGCACGATCAGGTTCGCCTCGCGCTGAGGGACCGTGCGGCGCCGGCGCGAGACGATGGGCACGGGCACCGTAGGCCGCTCGCGCCGCACGCCGTCGTAGGTGCGCTCGCCCGCGCCCGACGCCGTCGGCGTGCTCGACTCACTGAATTGCTCAGCCATACGTGGCCCTCCCCGCGCTAAGACATCCCGGCTGTAGCAACGTTTCCACCGCAAGATATGTGCCTCGGCCTGACCGTGTCCAACCCCATGAGATCGTTCGATCTGGGGCTGGCGTTGCCTGGCCGCTACACTTGCCAGCGACAAAAAAACGCGCGAATCGAGCAGGTTTCGGAGCCGTCGCTAGCCGGCGGTCTCTGCCTCCAGACGGGACGCTTTCTCGTCGCGTAGCCATTTCTCTACGAGACGCACCAGCGGAGCGATCGATGCATCTCCGTCGCCGTAGCCTGGCTCGGCCGTGATCTGGGTCGCGTCGAGGAAACGAACGATGCGCCCGGCGCGCATGTGGGCCAGGTGCGTGCTCCACGCTTCGAGGCGGTCGAGGATGTGCGAGGCGTAGAGCACTGTGAGGCCGCGCTGCTCCGACTCGCGCGCGAGAAAGGCGAGCAGATCGGCGCGCCCGAGCAGGTCGAGATCGGTGGTGACCTCGTCGAGCAGCAGCACCTCGGGATCGTTGAGCAGCCCGAGCAGGATCTGGACGCGACGGCGCTGGCCGTCGCTGACGCGGTGCATGTGCCAGCGTTTGTCGACGTCGAGCACCTCGACGAGCTCGTCGCGGCGCGCGGCGTCGCAGTCGCTGGAAGCCAAAATCTCGTCGACAGTGAGGTCGACGTCGAGCGGGAAAACGCCGCCGATGAAGACGCAGCGCCGCGCCAAGGACGTGTCGTGAAAGGCCGGCCGCCCGAGCACGCGAACAGCGCGCTGGTCGACCATGTGTTTGCCGGCGATGACCCTCAGCAGCGTCGTCTTGCCGGCGCCGTTGGCCCCGACGAGCAAACAGCGCGCGCCGGGCTCGAGCGACAGGTCGACCCCGCGCAGCACGGGCGGCGATGTGGGCGCGTAGCTAAACTCGAGGCGCTTGACCTCGATGGCGGGCTCGGTGCTCAGGGCGCTAGACCGACAGCAGCTGCAGGCGCAGGTTCCAGCGCTTGACCTCGTAAGCGAGCTCGACCTGACCGGAAAGCTCCGAGAGCTGGCGCATGCGCGCGAGCGCGGCGCTGGCGGCACCATCGCGGCGGCCGCGGTAGTCGGCGCTACGGAGGATCATGCGGAGGCGGCAAAGCTCTTGGGACAGGTCGGCAGGCATCGGGCTTCTCCTTGCTGCCCGCAGAGCAGTGCAACGCGAGTGCCACGAGAAAACTGATGTGATCAGTGCGCAGGCGCGCCGCAGGACTATTCGAGTTTGAGCGCGTGGCGCCGGCGATCGGCCGGTCGAGCCGCCGGCCACGACGGCTGCGGCGCTGGCAAGTCCAGCTACTCCTGGATCGTCTTTTCGAGCAGCTGACGAGACAAATGCAGGAACGTGCGCTCGGTGACGACGCCGATGAGCCGATCGTCGTGCACCACCGGCAGGCAGCCGATGCCTTCCTCGCGCATGATGGCGATGGCCTCGAGGGTCGGCGTGTCGGGGCCGACCTTCCTCAGCTTCTCGTGCATCACCGAGTGCACCGGGACCGGCTGGCCGCGGTGCTGCGCCAGGTCCTCGCCGGCGAGGCGCAGCAGGCAGCGCAGCGAGACCAGCCCGACGAGCTTGTGGTCGTCGTCCTCCACCGGCACGTAGCGTAGGTGCTCCCACTCCATCAGCGCCACCACGAGGTCGATCAGATCGTCTTTGTGCACCGTGTAGACGTCGGTGGTCATGATCTGCTCGACGCGCTGGTAGTGCTGCTTCCAGCCGCCCGCTTCGTCGATCTCGGCCAGCGACCAGGTGTGCACCGGGTCGCCCTGGCACTGGCGCGCCAGCGCAGCGGCGGTCACCGCCGACAAGCGCTCGAACTGCGTGCCGGTGTTCTTGAGGTTGGCCATGCTGTCGACGAGCCAGCGCGATCCGGTGCGCTCGGTCTCGACGCGCTCGGCGATGACGCTGAGGTAGCGATCGATGTCGTCCTGCTCGATGCCGCGCTTCTCGAGGCCGGCGCGCGCCAGCGGCAGCAGCTCCTTGAGCAGCAGCTCGCGGGCGGCGATGGAGCGGCCGCCGAGCCAGCGCATGTGCGCCTCGAGGCCCACGCGGGCTGCGGCGAGGAAGTTGCTCTTGGCGTGGTCGAAGTCGAGCTTCTCGGTGATGTCCGGATGCTCGTCGCTCATGCCGCTCATGATGCCGAACCACAGCGCGGCGTTGGCGACCTCGTCGACCACCGTGGGGCCGGAGGGCAGCACGCGGTTTTCGATGCGCAGGTGCGGCTTGCCGTTGGCAGAGATGCCGTAGCAGGCGCGGTTCCAGCGGTAGATGGTGCTGTTGTGCAGGCGCAGCGCCTTGAGTTGCGGCACCTCGCCGCGTTCGAGCACCTCGAAGGCGTCCTCTTCGGAGGGCGCGTCGAGCAGCACGCGGAAGCGCGCGATGTCCTCTTTGAAGATCTCGACCACCGAGCCCTTGAGCCAGCCGCGCCCGAAGGAAACGCGCGGCGAGCGCTCGTGGTGGCTGGTGGTGCGCGTGTCGAGCGCCTGCTGAAAGACGGCGATGCGCGTCTCGCGCCACAGCCGCTTGCCGAACAGCAGCGGCGAGTTGGTGGCGGCCGCCAGCACCGGGCCGGTGGCGGCCTGGCTGATGTTGTAGAGGCGCGCGAACTCGTCGGGACCCGACTGAAAGTGCACCTGGAAGCTGGTGTTGCAGGCTTCGGGCATCACCGAGTCGTGATCGAGGTTGAGCTCGTCGGTGCCTTTGATGCGGAACTGGTAGGGGCCGCCACGCAGCTTGGTGAGCGCCTCGTTGAGCTCGCGATAGCGCACGCGGTCGGTCATGTTGTCGAGACCGAGATCCGACGGCGCGAGGGTCGGCAGGATGCCGATCAGCAGAGCGTGGGCGTTGTGCATGCGCGCCGCAGAGCGCACGAGCTCGAGCAGCTGGTCGAGCTGCTCCTCCATGCGCAACAGCGCGCTGCCGCCGAACTCGAGCGGGTCGAGATTGAACTCGAGGTTGAAGCGCGCCAGCTCCGTCGTGACGCGCGCGTCATCGATGTCGGCCAGCACCTGCTGCGACACCGGCGCCGGACGCCAGGCGCGATCGACGAGGAACAGCTCCTGCTCGGCGCCGATGCGACGCACCCCGTCTTCGAACATGCCCTGTTCGAGCATGCGCTCGCAGGCGCGCACATCGCGCAGCAAGCGCTTCATAAAGACGCGATGGTCCTCCTCCGCGGTCCGTACCCGCACCTCATGCGTGCCCATAACGCGCCGAAGGTACGCGCACGCAGCGCTGGAAATCAATCGCTTTGCCGCACGCGGGCTGCGCGCTAGGAGCTCGGGACGAAGATCAGCCAGCCCAGCGTGGTGGGGCCGCTGCCTGCCGCAGCGCTGATCTGCTTGCCGTCGGTGCTGGCCTTGGCCGTGCCCACGACCTCGATCGCCGCGGTATCGGGATTGACGTGCAGGATCGTGAGCGCTTGATCGGGCTGCGCGTTGGCGCCGTCGAGCGTGAGGCCGATGCCGCTTTTGAACTTGGTCTTGATCGGCATCAGGCCGACGGCTGCGACGGCGGAGGCGACGCGCGCATCGGCGTCGACGACGTGCTTGTCGAGCTTGCTCGGATCCTGCTGCGCGGCGGCGACCTGCAGCGTGTCGCCGGAAAAGAGCGGCGGCTCGGTGATGCCGGAGGCGATGTCGAGCGTGACGAAGCCGAGGTCGATGGCGCCGCCGTTGGCGACGTCGAGCGGCTTGGCCGCGCCGAGCGCGGGCACGACCACGGTGCCGACCTCCACGCGCTGCTCGCCGTCGATCGCGCCTTGGGTGACCGTGAAGGGCAACAGCAGCTCGCCGTAACTGCCGGCCTTGGTGGCCAGGGCGATAGCGTGAAAGACGTAGGTGGCCGGGTTTTCGATGCGAATGCAGTACTGGCCGGCGCTGTCAGAGCGATCGGTGAGACACAGAAGCTCGCTGCACAGCTGCAGCTCGAAGTCGGCGAGCGGCGCGGCGGCGTCGTCGACGATGGTCCCGCAGACGGTCGCGGCCTTGGCTGGTGGCGCGTCGACGCTGGTTTCGGCGCCGCCGTCGGCGCGCTGCGTATCCGGGGCCGTCGCGTCGTAAGCGGAGGCGTCGTCGCTGCAGGCCGAGGTCACCAGCAGCGACAGCAGCGCGGCTATCGCTGCCAGAGCGTAGATACGATATGTCTTCATCGACGCGCGACCGTAACCTTTCGCAGCGCTCGGCGTAAAGCGCTGACAATGTTCGCACCCATAGGCTCGTCCATGCTTGCTCGCGTTCTCGTCACCCTCGTGCTCACCTCGTTGCTCGCGCTCACCGCCGGCTGCTCGGACAGCACGGGCGGCGCCACCGACGGCAGCGTCGCCGCCGACAGCGGCCAGCGCGCCGACGGCGGCTCGTCGGCTGACGGCGCCACGCCAACCGACGGCAGCGGCAGCCTCGACGCAGCGCTTAGCGGCTGCGGCCCTGGCACTTATCCCTGCGGCCCCTACGGTAGCAAGGTCGGCGACACCATCGACAACCTGACCTTCAAGGGGTTCTTCGATCCCAACTTCTTGTGTCGCGGCGCTGGCGCGATGAAGCCCGATACGGCGACACCGCGCGAGATCTCGCTCGGACACTTCTTCCGCGGCGACAGCCGCTGCCCCGGCAGCAAGAAGAAGGTGCTGTGGGTCTTCGTCTCGGCCGGCTGGTGTCACGCCTGCGAGCAGCAGATGGCGCAGCTAGCGCCGACCTACAACGCCGGCCAGATCGATCCCGCGGTCGAGGTCTTCAACGTGCTGTTCGAGAACACACCGCCGGGGACGCCTGCCACGGAGGCGTTCGCGAAGACCTATATCGACCACCACCAGGGCACCTTCCCGATGGCGATCGATCCGACCTTCAAGACGCGCGTCTACTTCCCGATCAACGCCACGCCGCTCAACTTCCTCGTCGACCTCGACACGATGAAGATCTTCTACGCGGTCAACGGCGCCGACCTGCAAGGCATTGGCAAGGCGATCCAGGATCACCTCGCCGGGCGCTAGCGCGCCGCCTCTCCGCCCTCGAGCTCGCAGCTGAGCAGCATGTCGCTGTGCTCGGTGAAGCCGGCGCGCGCCGCCGTGGCGTGCATGCCTTCGTTGTTCTTGTCGACGATGAGGCTGACGCGCTGGCAGCCGAGGCGTCGACCGAGGGCGAGCGCTTCGTTCATCAGCAACGTGGCGACGCCGCGGCGGCGGTACTCCGAGCGCACGTAGGCGTCGGTGATCAACACGTACTGAACCCCGCGCACCATGTTGTGGCAGCGGTAGGCGGCGAGGAAGCCGACGACCAGATCGTCGCGCTCGTGGTCTTCGGCGAGCACGCAGTAGAGCGGACCGACGTGGCTGATCGGCAGCGGTACGGTCGTCTCGACGGTGTATCCCAGCTCGCGGCGGAAGACCTCGAGCAAGGAGCTGATGCGAGCGCCGTCTGTGGCGAGGGCGAGTCGGGCCGTGATGCCCGAGCTAGGAGCCTTCGGCATATATCTGAGCATGCCTCGAAAGGCAGGCTAGGGCCAGTTACTGGATGCTGCGCGTGGGGCCTGCGGCGAGGTGGCGAGCGACCTGCTGCGGCGTCAGCGCCACGGCGTAAAGCGCGACGAGGTGAAGCTCGCCGAGCCACGCTCGGGTCGTATCGCTGCTGCCGATCTCGTCGCCGAGGGCGAGCAGGAGATCGGGCGCCCAGTTGGCGAGATCGCCGCCGCGCGTGCCCTGCGCTACGGCCTTGCCGTCGACGAAGAGCGTGACGCTGCCGTCGGCGGCGCGCACGGCGACGACGTGCTGCAGGCTGGTGGTGGCGGTGCCAACGCCGCTGCTCAGCATCGGCAGGCCGTTGTTATCGGTGCTGCTGGTGCGCACGCGCAGCACGAAGGCGTCGATGGCAGGCTGGGCGTTGAGACCGCCTTGGCCGAGCAGGAAGTTGCGCACCGAGGGGCTCGCAGAGGCCGAGACGATGCGGTGCGTGCCGGCGACGACCGTCTGCGCCGGACGCACCCAGGCCTCGATGCTCAGCTCGCCCGAGGCGCGGCAGGCGTCGTAGAAGTCGCGTGGCGGCTGCTCGCTGCGGATCAGCACGGCGCTGTCGATGCGCAGCGCGTCCGAGAGCCAGGTGACCTTTGCGGTGTCGGCGATGCGCAGGTGCACCAGCGTGCCGCTGCCCGAGCTGTCGAGCACGCGGTCGCCGGCGCCTTCGTCGAAGCGGTAGAGGATCGCGGGCGCGACCAGCTCGGGCGGCGCTGGCCCGTCGGCGCTGCTGTCGGGCTGCGCCACGTCGCTGGCGACGTCGGGAGGGACGACGTCGCGCGCGGCATCGGGGCCCGGCGCGCGCGACGCGAGGATCGCCAGGTCGTCGACGCAGCCGCCCGCTGCGGCGAGCACGAGCAGCAGCTGCAGCGCGACGAGTCGGGCGCGCGCGCGGCTCACAGCGCGAACCCCACGCCGAGCTGACCGAAGATCTCGAGCCCCGAGACTGCGCTGACGCGCTCGCCGTCGTCGGTGCCGGCGACACCGGCGATGGGCGCGCCGAGGCCGCCGAACACGCGCAGCTGCAGTCGCCCGACGGTAAAGAGGCCGCCAGCGCGGGCACGTGCGCTGACCGCGAGCCCGGTGTCGCTCGAGGCGAGGGCGGCGCTGGCGTCGACTGCCGCGCCGCGAAAGACGACGCCGACCACGCGCAGCGAGGCGCCGGCGGCGATGGCGGCGTGCTGCCAGCGCAGCGGGCGCAACAGCACGCCGAAGGCGCCGCCCAGCGCCGTGGCTTGCATGCTGCCGTTGCGCGAGCTGACGGCGAGGCCGCGGCGGGCGCCGACGCTCAGCTCGAGGCCGACCAGCGGCGCGAGCCAGTAGGTGAAGTAGAGGTCGGCGCCGAGGTGGCGCTCGCCGGCGCTGAAGCCGTCGAAGGCGAGGGCGGCGCCGATGTTGGTGCGCTGCGCGCTCGGACGTCGCAGCAGATCGTCGGCGGCGTGCGCGATGTCGGCACGGACCACGCGGGCGACGGCCGCGGGCGGCGGCGGGCGCTTCGG
>JAGQIK010000481.1 GCA_020431405.1 Myxococcales bacterium | reverse complement strand
GATTGGAAGCTGTTTGCTGCGGCGAGCCATCTTGAATAGGCTAACATACTCAAGATGGCAAAGCAAGCAGATACCATTTGCCCGCGCGCCCGAATGTGCCGCGGACGACCGCTCCGCGGCCGGCGAATCGCGCAGATGCTACCGACGCGGGCCCGCCACGCTCGACGCCTGCAACTCGGCGCGCAGTCCAAGACGACAGTCCATCAGCGCCGCGCCCCCAAACGCCCGCCCACGCACACGCCCAGAGGCGTCTCGCCGCGGCCCGCGAAACGCACGCCCGCAGCGCCTCCCACGCCCGCCCAACCACGCCAAACGCCCGCAGGCCGCCAGCCTCCCTCTCCCCTCTCCAGCCCAGCCGCGCCCGAACGCGCCCTAACCACCAACGCAGGAGGCGTCCTCCCACGCTCGCGCCCCCTCCCGCTCCGCTGCGCTCAGCAGACTAAACCGCAGAACGTGGCTAGTGGCTAGCGGCGGCCGGCGGAGCCGCCGGCGGGGCCGTTTACGCCGTAGAAGGCGCCGGGGAAGTGGCCGCGCTCTACCGCGTCGCCGTCGCCGGGGACGCTGCCGTGGGCGGCGCCGCGGCGGCGGGGGCGCGGCAGGCGTGAGGTGAGGTCCAGGTGCGGCTGCTCGCCGGCGGGCAGCGGCTCGACCTGCACGGCGCAGACCTTGTACTCGGCGGTGCCGGTGACCAGATCGCCGGCGTCGACCGTGAGCAGGTTGGCGCGCGCCTCGGCGAAGTGCAGCGACATCCAGACGCAGCCCTTGCGCACCTGACGCGAAAAGAGCGCCTGACAGCGGATCGTGCCGCGCCGCGAGCTCAGGGTGACGAGGTCGCCGTCGGCGATGCCGCGTTTCTTGGCGTCGCGCGGGTGCATCTCGAGAAACGGCACCGGCTGCTTGGCGTCGAGGCCTTCGATGCGGCGCGTCTGCGTGGCCGCGTTGTAGTGGTAGAGCGTGCGCCCCGTGGAGAGCACCAGCGGATAGTCGTCGTCGACGGGCTCTGCCGGCGGGCGATAGTCCACCGCCTGAAACTGGCCCTTGCCGCGCGAGATCTGACCGCCCTCGTGCAAGTAGCGCGTGCCAGGGTGGTCGGCGCTCGGACAGGGCCACTGCAGGCCGCCCTCGCGATCGAGGCGCTGGTGATCGATGCCGGCGAACTTCGGCGCATCGCGCGCCATCTCGGCGTACACGTCGGCCGGGCTCTGGTACTGCCAATCGGCGCCGCAGCGGTTGGCCAGCTCGACGATGATCTCCCAGTCGGCGCGCGCCTCGCCCGGCGGCTCGACGGCCTTGCGCACGCGCTGCACGCGGCGCTCCGAGTTGGTGAAGACGCCGTCCTTCTCGGCGAAGCAAGCCGCCGGCAGCACCACGTCGGCAAAGCGCATCGTCTCGTTGGAGAAGATGTCCTGCACCACGAGAAACTCGATCTTGTTGAGCCCCTCTTCGAGGTGCGAGACGTTGGGCTCGGAGATCACGATGTCCTCGCCCATCACGTAGAGGCCGAGGACCTGCTCGCCGACCTCCTTCATCATCTCGTTGAGGTTGAGCCCCGGCCGCGGCGACAGCTCGCAGCCCCAAGCGGCCTCGTACTTCTTCTGCGCCTCGGGGTCATCGACGCGCTGGTAGCCGGGGTAGTACACCGGCGACGCGCCGGCGTCGTTGGCGCCCTGCACGTTGTTCTGCCCGCGCAGCGGGTTGAGCCCGGTGGACGCCTTGCCGAGATGCCCCGTCATCAGCACCAGGTTCGACAGCGCGTAGACGTTGTCGGTGCCGTGGGCGTGCTCGGTGATGCCGAGCGTGTAGTAGATGCCGGCACGCTCGGTGGTGGCGTACTTGCGCGCAGCCCAGCGGATGTCGTCGGCCGCGATGCCGGTGACCTCTTCGGCCGCCTCGGGCGTGTAGCTCGCCACGGTCTGCTTGACCGATTCGAAGCCCTCGGTGTTGTTGGCGATGAAGTCCTCGTCGACGAGCCCTTCGCTGACGATCACGTTGGCCATCGCGTTGAGCAGCCACACGTCGCTGCCGGGGCGCAGCGCGAGGTGCTTGTCGGCGATGGTCGTGAGCCAGATGTTGCGCGGATCGGCGACCACCAGCGTGGCACCGCGCAGCGCCGCGCGCTTCATCTCCATCGCGATGATCGGGTGCGCCTCGGTGGTGTTGCTGCCGATGACGAACAGAAAATCAGCGTCGCGGATCTCGCCGATGGAGTTGGTCATCGCGCCGGCGCCAAAGGTCGTGACCAGACCGGCCACGGTCGGCGCGTGTCAGGTGGCCGCGCACTGATGGCAGTTGTTGGTGCCGAACGCCGCGCGCGCCAGCTTCTGCATCAGGTAGTTCTCTTCGCCCGTACAGCGCGACGACGAGACAAATCCGAGCGCGTCGCTGCCGTGGCGCGCCTTGACGCCGAGCAGCCCGCGCGCCGCCGTCTCGAGCGCCTCGGCCCAGCTCGTCTCGTGAAGCAGGCCGTCCTCGCGACGCACCATCGGCTTGGTCAGCCGATCTTCGTGCTCGATGAACTGGTAGGCGAAGCGTCCCTTGACGCAGAGGTTGCCGTCGTTGGTGGTCGTGCCAGCGGGCGGCGAGAGCACGCGCCGCACGCGGCCGCGCCCCTCGTTGGCCTCGCGCTCGACCTCGAGGTCCATCTGGCAGCCAACGCCGCAGTAGTTGCACGTGGTGCGCACGCGCTCGAGCTTGTCGGGGATCGGCGCCGGCAGCGCCAGCGCCAGCTTCTCGGTGAGCGCGTCGGTGGGGCAGACGTCGATGCAGCCGCCGCACAGCTCGCAGCTGGCTTCCATCAGCGAGAGGTCGTCGGCCGTGGCAATGGTCGTGCGCGAGCCGCGGTCGGCGAGCGTGATCGCGCTCACCGCCTCGACCTCGGCGCAGTAGCGCACGCAGCGCGCGCAGAGGATGCAGCGCTCGGGCTCGAACTGGATGAAGGCGTTGTGGTCCTCGCGCCCGACGCGGATCGGCGCCATGCGCGGCCAGTCGTCGGGCGCACCGCACTCGACGGCCATGCGATGCACCTCGCTGCCGTCGACGATGTGCGGCGCGATCTCGCCCGGCGCCGGGTGATCGGTGAGGTAGAGCGCCATCAGCGTCTTGCGGTGGCGCTCGATGCGCTCGTTGGCCGAGCGAACGACCATCCCGTCGGCAGCCACCGTCGTGCACGACGGCGCCAGCCGGCGCCAGCCCTCGATCTCGACCAGGCACGTGCGGCACGCGCCCGCCGGCACGAGGCGCGGGTCGTGACAGAGCGTCGGGATCTCGACGCCGCGGCGCGCGGCGAGCTCCAGCAGCGTCTCGCCCTCTTCGATGGCGACCTCTTGGCCGTCGAGAACGATCGTCGCGGGCTTTACCTCGGTCATCACCCGAGCTTAGCAGATCCAGGGAAGTCGCCCGTGGAGCTCCCCGGGAAATCACTCGGAAAGTGGCGCATGGCGCTCGTCAGCGGCAGCGGCGCCGTCATGCCGAGCCCGCAGATCGAGCCCTCGTCCATCTCCCAGGCCACATCGGCGACCTGCGACAGCGCGCTGGCCATCGCCGCCGCGTCGCCGCCGTCGCGCGCGGCGATGTAGGCGTCGAGCCGTTCGCGCACGAAGCGTGTCCCGATGCGGCACGGCGCGCACTGCCCGCAGCTCTCCTCCTCGAAGAACAGCAGCTGCTGGCGCGCGGCCCAGGCCATGTCGACGCCCTCGCCGAGCACCACCACGCCCGCCGAGCCGAGCATCGAGCCCACCTCGGCGAGCGCCTTGAAGTCGAGCGGCCGCCCGCGCTCGGCGGCGGGCAGAAAGCCCGAGCTGGCGCCGCCCGGCGAGAAGGCCTTGAGCCCGACGGTGTAGCCGCCCGCCGCCTCGACCAGCTCGTCGAGGGTCGCGCCGAGGGGCAGCTCGTAGGTGCCCGGCCGCACCACGTGGCCGCTGACGCAGTACAGCTTGGTGCCCGCGCCCGTACGCCCCAGCGCTTCGAACCACTCGGCACCGCGCTCGAGGATCGCCGGCACGCAGCCGATGGTCTCGACGTTGTGCACCAGCGTCGGCTTGCCCCAGAGCCCCTTCTCGGTGGGATAGGGCGGCTTGATGCGCGGCATGCCGCGCTTGCCCTCGAGCGCCTCGATCAGCGCCGTCTCCTCGCCGCAGATATAGGCGCCGTGGCCGGCGTGCATGTGAAACGCGATCTCGCCGAAGGTGCCGCGCCGCTCGAACTCGGCGATAGCGTCGCTCATGGCGCGCCACGGCCGATCGAACTCGCCGCGCAGGTAGAGGTAGACCTCTTTGGCGCCCACGGTCAGCGCCGCGATGGCAAGTCCCTCGAGCACCGCGTCGGGCCGGCGCAGCATCACCTCGCGGTCCTTGAACGTGCCGGGCTCGCCCTCGTCGGCGTTGAGCACGACGTAGCGCTGCATCTCGGCTTGAGCGGCCACCGAGCGCCACTTGATACCCGCAGGAAAGCCCGCGCCGCCGCGCCCCTGGAGGCCCGAGCGCGCGATCAGATCGATCACGCCTTGCGGCCCGAGCGCGCGCGCCTTGGCGAACGACGCACCCTCGTAGCTCGGGGCGTGCAGAAGTCGGCTCGCCGAGGCGTCGAGCTCGAGCTCGGGACCGACGGCGCGCTGCCAGTGCTCGCCCGCCGGGCTGCGCAGCGCCTCGAGCGCCACGCCACGCACGTCATCGAGCGTCATCGCGGGCAGCACCTCGCGCCCGCGCAACAGCGGCACGGGCGCGTCGCACGCCGCCAGACACGAGCAGCCCACGGCCTCGATGCCTTGCGCGCGCGCCGCGACGAGCAGCGCGTCGGCACCAGCGAGCTGGCAGGTCAGGCCCGTGCAGACGCGCAACTCGACATCCGGTTCGGCGAGCAGGTGAAAGAAGCTCCCCACGCCGTAGACGTGCGCCTCGGGGACGCCGCTGTCCTTGGCCACCTGCCGCGACGCACCCTCGCGCAGGCCGCCCGCTTGCTGCAGCGCCGCGGCGATGTCGGGTCGTTTCTTGCGCGTCATACGCGGCGAAGATAGCACTTTGGCCGGCCAGCGACTCGACACTGGGCCACAATAGCCAGATATGCTTCGCGCACGACAGCTGCCACTCGTCGCGCTGACGTGCGCAGCACTGGCTGGCTGTCACGCGCTCGCGGGCTATCAGAGCACCGATGGCGCGGCGCTGCCGGATGCTCTCGCCGATGCGCCCGCAAGGCCCGTTGACCTGCCAGGCCAGCTGGTGGACATAGCGCCGGTAGACATGCCGCGCGATGCCGTCGACGACACCGTCGCGCGCGACGCGAGCGCGCGTGACGCGGCCGCGCGCGACGGCAAGCTCAGCACCACCGATACGACGCTGCAGATGAGCGATGGCGCCACCATCGGCGTCGACAAGGGGCTCGTCACGCCGTGCACCAAAGACGCGGACTGCATGCCGCTGCGCTGCTGCAACGCCAGGTGCGTCGACACGCGCATCGACCCCAAGCACTGCGGCCAGTGCAACATGATCTGCGGCGCTGTGACGCCTAACTGCTGCGGCTCCAAGTGCTACGCCAACCCCACGCCCTGCTGACGTCTTAGCGCCCGCCGAGCAGTCGCTTGACGAAAGCGCGCACCACGCGCCCCACCGCGCGCGGCCGCTTGGCCATGGCGAAGTGGTCGCCGCGCAGCGTGACGAGCCGCGCGTTCTTGGCGCGCGCGACATAGCCGCGCGCCGCACGCGCCGACATGCGCGCGTCGCCGCTGGCGTGCAGCACCAGCGTCGGGAGCCACGTCCGCGGCGCACGCGGCGTGAGGCCGAACAGCAGCAGCAAGCCGACTACGCGCGCTCGCCCGCGCCGCGCGCCAGCCACGCGAGACGCGAGCAGGCTGGCGCCGATGCCGCCGTTGGAGAGGCCGGCGAGCACCACGCGCTTGACGCCGCGGCGCGCCAGCTGCTGCAGCGTGCTGTCGAGGATCGCCGGGCCGTCGCCTTTCCACCAGGCGCCCTCGACGCCGGTGGACGGGCAGACGGTCAGCACGCCGAGCGACGCCAGCGCGCGCGCCATCAAGAAACACTCGAAGACGTAGTTGCCGGTGGAGCCGTGAAGCAGCACCACCGCGCGGCTGGCGCGCGGCTTCGACGAGAAGAGCACCACGTCGTAGGCCGCGGCGCGCTGCAGGCCGAGCCAGGTGGCGGCAAAAGGCGACGCGACGTTGCCGTGGCGCTCGGCGAGCTCGCCGTAGACCTTGGCGAACGCCGCTCGCGCACCGCGCGCCTCCTGCTCGAAGATCATGCCGGTGTAGGGCAGCACCTCGAGCCCGAGGAAGGCGAGGTCACGCTCGTCGATGATGCGGTCGAGCAGGCGCGCGTCGTCGCCGTCGGGCCACGTCTGCATCGACATGCCGCCGCGCCAGCTGCTGCCCACCATCGTGCAGCGACCAGCGCCGATCAGCACCAGCGACATCAGCGCGCCGAGACCGAGGCGTCGCACCCAGCGCCGGTAGCGCACCCACGGGTTGACCAGCAGCGCGACGCACGCGGCGAGCAGCGCGCCGGCGTAGAGCCAACCCGAAAGGCTGACCGGATTGCGCGCCGCGACGTACAGCACCAGCGCCGTCAGCGCCGAGAGCAATAGACCGGCGACGAAGCCAAGCCACGTACCCGCAGTTCTACTGGCCGCTCTGATCGCTCGCGCCCTCGCCTTTCGCTCGTCGCGGCTCACCGCCGAACAGCCTTCGCGCCGCGGCCCGCAGCGAGTCGCGGTGCTCGTAGGCGATGTGCGCCAGCGTGAAGCCGGCGAAGCCAGCCAGCGTCACCGGCGTGGCGATGGCGCAAGCCGAGGCCGCCCAACACAGCCCGGCGCCGACATCGAGCCCGCCGAGGATCATGCGCTTCTTGTCGCGACGCTTGGCACCGGTGATCAGCCGATAGGAGCCGAGGCCCACCTGGATCGCGCCGCCGGCGATGCCGAGGCTCTTGGCCGCGGTCTGCCAGCCCGGCGTGTGCGGCGCGACGAGCTTGCCCAGCGCTGCGAGGCCCTGCAGGCTCCACGCGATGCCGTGCGCCGCCTCGGCGCGCTGCGAGTTGTTGCGCGCGTGAAGGAAGCGATAGCCCGAATGCACGCCGAGCACCACCGAGCCAACGCCGGTCAGCGAGCCCGCGATGGGCGCCAGGCGCGTGCCGCTCGCCAGCAGCAGCGACGCCGTCGAGAGATCGCCGACCTCTTGCTGCTCGAGAAGCAGCACGTGGGTCGTGGTCTCGGGCTTGCCACCGTTCTTGGCGGGCTTCTTGGTGGTGACGACCAGCACCTCGGTGGGCTTGATACCGTCGGCCGCGCGACCACGCGCGCGCGAGCGGAACGTGCGACTCAGTCGCTGCCGCAACCCTTGCAGCGTGTGCGAGAGCCGCTGTCTGATGCTGCGCGACGACGACGCGCGCCGTGCGGTCGGCGCGGGCAGCGCGAGCGCGCCAGCGGCGCTCGTCTGTGCGCGCGCCGGCGCGACGGCGAAGCCGAGGAGCGCGGCGACAAGCAACGTCATGCAGCGGAGCATCACCCCTTGTTGCTCGCAAGCTACGTGCCGCTTGGCGCTGGAAAAATTGCAGTGATCTCGTCCGCACAGAAGGCTAGCGTAGCTTCCGCTGATACCTGTCACAAAGGTGCAGTAGCCGCTTTGCTTCGCAACGTACTAGGCTTGCCTCATGAGCAACGAGCGTGTTCCACAGGTCGATGACGTCACCTTCGGCGAGAGCAGCATCGGCATGCCGCCGCGCCGCGACCTGTCCGTCGGCGAGATGGTCGACGGCGTGGTCGTGTCGGCGGGTGACGGCAACGTCTTCGTCGACATCGGCGCCAAGTCCGAAGGTGTCATCGACGCCAAAGAGGTTACCGACGCCGACGGCAACCTCACCGTCTCCGTCGGCGATGCGCTGCGCGCGTGCGTCGTCGAGGTCGAGCCGGAGATCGTGCTCTCCTACGGCATCGCTCGCGCGAACCTCGACGCGCGGCGCCTGCAGGATGCCTACGAGGCGGCGCTTCCGGTGGAAGGCAAGGTCACGGGCGTCAACAAGGGCGGCCTCGAGGTGAGCCTCGGCGGCACGCGCGCCTTCTGCCCGATGTCGCAGATCGAGGCTGGCTACTGCGAAGACCCCTCGATCTACCTCGATCAGACGCTGCGTTTCCGCATCGCACGCTACGAGCAAGATGGGCGCAACGTCGTCGTGAGCCGCCGCGCGTTGCTCGAGGAAGAGCGCGCCGAGCAGGCCGCCGCGACACGCGAGCAGCTGCGGGAAGGCGTCGACATCGACGGCGTCGTCAAGCGCTTGCAGCCCTTCGGCGCCTTCGTCGACATCGGCGGCGTGGAAGGCCTGCTCCACGTCTCCGAGATCTCGCACGCCCGCGTCGAAGACCCCGCCGAGCTGCTCTCCGTCGGTCAACGCGTGCGCGTACGCGTCAAGAAGATCGAGCGCGATCCCAAGCGGCCCGATCGCGAGCGCATCGGGCTCTCCATGCGCGCGCTGCTCGGCGACCCGTGGCAGCAGGGCGCCAGCGCGCTGCAGGAAGGCGATCGCGTCAGCGGCACCGTTGTGCGTATCAAACCCTTCGGCGCGTTTGTCGAGCTCGCGCCTGGCGTCGACGGGCTGCTGCACATTTCCGAGCTCGCCGATCGACGCGTGGCACACCCTAACGACGTCGTCAGCGTCGGACAAAAGGTCGAGGCGACGGTGCTCAAGGTCGACCTCGGGGCGCAGCGCATCTCGCTTTCACTGCGCGAACGCGCTCGCGACGAGCACAGCGACAGCGCCGACGAAGCCCCCGCCGCACGCGGCGGCCGCCGCGGCGCAGACGATGCGTCGCCCGCGCCGAAGAAGCCCGACAAGCCGCTCAACTCGATGGCCGACAAGCTTCGCGCAGCGCTCGAAAAACCGCCGCGGACGACCGCTCCGCGGCCAGCAAAGTCGCCGCGGACGACCGCTCCGCGGCCTGAAAAACCGAACAAGCGCTAGCACCGTGTCGCTGTATCTCGAACCCTGCTACTTCATGGACGCCAACACGACCGCCGTGCGCGAGCTCGCCGCGCGCGCCGCCGGCGACAGCTCCGACCCCGTCACGCGCGCGGTGAGCATGTACTACGCGATCCGCGACGGCTGGCGCTACGACCCGTGGAACGTCGCGGAGGAGCCCGAGGGCTATAAGGCGAGCGCGATCGCTCTGCGCGACCACGGCCACTGTCTCGACAAGGCGCTGCTGCTCGGCGCCTGCGCGCGCGCGCAGGGGATCGGCGCACGCCTTCATTTCGCCAACGTGCGCAACCACATCGGCACGGCGGCGCTCGAAAAGAAGCTCGGCACTGACCTGCTCGTGTTTCACGGCTACGTCGAGCTGCATCTCGAGGGGCGCTGGGTCGCCGCGACGCCGGCCTTCAACCGCGAGCTGTGCGAGCGGCTCAACGTCGACCCGCTCGAGTTCGACGGCAGACACGATTCGATCTTTCAGCAGTACGACCGCGCGGGCGGCGCCTTCATGCAGTACGTGCACGACTATGGCGTCTTTCACACACTGCCCTACGACATGATGCGCGCCGAGTGGGCGCGCCACTACCCCGCCGTGAGCGAGCGCGGCTGGCCGCAGCGAGGCTGATGCGCGCGCGCTGGCTATGCCTCGTTGCGATGCTCGCTTGCGCGCTGCTGGCGACGGCCTGCAAGAAGAACCCGGCCAAGGGCAAGGCCGCGGCGAGCGGGCCCGAACGATCGGGCATCGAGAACCTCGCCGTGGTGCACGGCGACGGCAAGCTCGCGGCGGTGGTCAACTACCTGCTGCCGCAGAAGCGCCGCGACGACAGCCACTGGCTCGAGGCCTACGACGCCGGCTTCGACAAGCCGCGCTGGCGCGTCGTGCGCGCGCGCTTCGCTCACCTCATCGCGGCGGTGCAGCGCGAAGGCACCGTCGTCATCGCGTGGCAAGACAAGGACGCGGCGATGATCGGTCAGCGGCGCGGCGCGGTGATCGAGGCGCGCCGCGCCAGCGACGGCAAGCTGCTGTGGCAGCAAGAGCTCGGCAAGCGCGCGTTTGTCTCGCCCTACGTGTTGGCCAGCGCGGCGCCGCGCTTCGTCGCGCTGACGCGCGAGCTCGCCAAAGCGACCGTCGCCGCGAGCGGTCACGACGCCGCCGACGGCAAACAGAAGTGGCGCCACGAGGTCGCGCCCACGCTCGAGCCGCCGCCGCCGCTGCGCGAGGCAGTCACGCTGGCGGTGGGGCGTGACCTGCGGGTGATGCTGCAAGCACACTGGCTGCTGATCAGCACCGGCCTCGGCGTGAGCATCATCGACACGCGCGACGGCAAGCGCAGCGCGCGTGCTGGCCCAGGGCCTCTGTGCCGCGCGGTCGCGGGCGAGGCCGTGCTGGCGCGCTACGCCGACGGCAAGGCCAGCGGCCTCGACCTGCATCGCTTCGACAGCAAGACGGGCACGTTTGGCAAGGCGCGCGGCGTGCTCCCCGCGGGCGCGGCGCCCGGGCGCGTGGTGCGGATCGACGGAGAGCGCGTGGTGATGCTGGCGCTGCCGATGCGCCGCGGGCGCAAGCAGCTCAGTGACAAGCAGCTCGGGGTGCGCGGCGGCGGCAGAGGGCGCGGGCGCACGACACAGGCGAGCGGCGACAAGAAGAAGAAGGCCCGGCGGCGCGGCGTGAGGCTCGTCGCGTACGCCGATGGCAAACGCGAGCCCGTCTGGCAGCTCGAGATCTCGTCGCGGCGCTCGCTGTCCTTTCGCCCCGACTGCTCGCGAGCGCATCAGGGGCGCTACGAGCCGTTCGTGGTGGCGCGCGGCCGCCAAGTGTTGCTCGTCGACCTGCAGCAGGGCAGCCTGCGCTGGCGCAGCCAACGCGCCAAGACGCTGCGCGTGGGCAGCGTGGCGCGCGCGCGCGGCGCCGTGGTGCTCGGGCTCGTCACCACGCCGCCCATCGCCGTCGGCATCGACCCCGCCGCGGCGAGCGCCGACGACGTCACAGGCGCCGACAACGACGAGCCGCTCTCGCGCAGCGCCCCACCGGAGCTGCTCGTCTTCGATACCAGCCGCGGCGGCGCGCGCGACCTGACGGCCTTCGCGCTCACCGGCGCCACCGCCGCCGAAGCCAAGCTGGCGCGGCAGCTGCGTGCCGGCGTGTGGTACGGCATCGTGCCGCGCCTCGCGCACGAGACCTTCAAGCGCTCGAGCGCCCACGCGCAGCTGCGCTGGCGCGTCGATCTCGCGCACCCCGGCCAGGCGATCACCGAGCACGGCGGCAAGGGCGCCATCGGGCCGAGCCGCAAGCTGAGCGCCGAGCTCGGCAAGCTGCCCGCGGGCGAGTGATCGCCACCGACGTTCGGCAGTGCGCCGCGACCGCGCGTTTCGCCGCGGGTTAGCGACTGACCTGCGGGCGCGGATAGTCAACGCCGTCCACGCGCGCTCGCAACAGACGATAGGTCAGCGCGCCGGCAGTGGTGAGGGTCGTGTACTTCACGATGCCAACACCAGGCGCGACGACGAGGCTCGTCAATCCGGCGTCAGCTGCCGCCGTGACCGCGCCATAGAAGAGCGCGTTGGCGAAGCCACCAGCAGGCGTGCTGACGGCAGCGCTGGTCGAGAGCAGCGTCAGCGTCACGTCGTAAGGCGACGCGGCACACGTCCAGCTCGACCCGACAGTCGCCGAGCCGTCGAGCACGACCAGCACCGCGCCGGCGAAGTAGACCACCGATCCCGCGGTGTGCGCCATCCACGCGTCGCCGACGATGGGGTGTCCATCGACGCGGTACCACCCGCCCGCGACGTCCGTGACCCGAACGACGTGTTGCTGCGTCTCTCCGCTGATCGACTGCGCCTGGTAGATCCAGTAGTCGCCGGCGTGCAGCGGCTGGAGCTGCGGCGGCGCCTGCGCGGCGGCGGACGCTGGAAGCGCGACAACGGCGGCGGCGGCAGCGAGCAACGTGGTGATGCGTATCATCGGGGCTCCTCGGGTGTTGCCTCGCCCGGTGTGCAAGGCACGTACCTGGCGGCGCTGCCGATAATTGCGCTGCTTCTGCAGGCGCGGGCAGACCGATACACCCGCTGATACACTGTGGTGTGGCCTATCGCGACGAGCACGAGGCGCTGCAGGCTCAGTGCGACAATCTGCGGCGGCAGCTAGAGGACAAAGACCGCGACGTCGCCGAGCAGGCGCGGCTGCGCGCCGAGCTCGCGCACAAGCTCGAAGCGCTCGAGAAGGCGCGCACGCAGGAGCTGGCGCGCTCGGAGATGGGCAAGCAGCTCAGCTCTATGTCGCTGGCGCGCGGCGTGTTGCTCGGGCTGCTCGCGTGTGCGATCGCGCTGTCGATCTATGTCTTCGTTCGCAGCGCGCCGCGCCGCCCTACGCCGGCCAGACCCGCCGTGGCGGCGGTAGCGGGCTCGCCCGCGGAGCTTTGGTTTCGCGCGCTGCGGCCGCACTGCAACGCCGTCGAGATCCGCAACGCGATTCGAAGGCGCCCACCGCCGGCCGGCACCGATGGCCAGGCGCACCTGGCGACCTGCTACGCCCTCGCCGGGAAGCTCGACCACGCGCGCGCCGCCATCGACGCGCTGCCCGCGCGAGCGCGCCCGCAGGCCGCGGGCACGCTGTTTCGTCTGATCCACCCGGTGGCTGATAGCGGCGACGAGGTCGCAGCGGGCCCCGCCATGGAGCTCGTCATCGCATACCAGCCGAGCAACTTCATGGCGGTTTATCACGCGGGCATGTCGGCGCATAAGAACGGCCGCGTCGAGCGTGCCCGCACGCTGCTGCGCAGGTTCCTGACCATGTACAACAACAGCAACGACGGCTGGCGATCGCGCGCGCAGCGGGCGCTCGCCGAGATAGCCGCGCGCTCGAAGTAGCCGTAGCCGACTAGAGCTGGCCGCGTACGAGGCGCAGGGTGTAGTCGGCCGGGCGCTGGCGGCGGCGCACGTCCTGGTCTTTCGCCAGCGAGCGCACGTTGTGCGTGATGACGAGCTCGTCGGGGCGCGTGGGATCGGACAGCTCGGGGTGCAGCATCGGCTCGGCGCAGTAGGCGTCGGGGTCGTCCTCGGGCAGATCGCAGCGCACGAGGTTGCGCGCCTTGGTCCACGGCCCTTCGATGGCGGGCGCCGTGCGGACCTCGATGGTGCTGCCGAAGCCGGCGATGAAGATGTGCACGTAGCCGCCGCCGTGGCGCTGCACCACGGAACGTTCGGGACCGGAGTCGAAGAGCGCGACGCGCGCGCTGCTGGTGTCGCGCGTCCACTGGTCGCCGCCGACCCAATACTGGTAGGCGCCCGTGTCAGCGAGGTTGGCCGCGCCGTCGATGCGCGCGAGGTGGCAGTCGCCGGTGAGGCCCTTGGAGCGGCCGCAGCCGGTGAGGTAGACGCGCTGGTCGCTCGCGTCGCGCACCACGGCGTCGCCGAAGTCTTGCGCGTTAGGCCACAGCAGCTGCGACGAGATCGGGATGCGCAGCGTCGTCTCGTCGAACGGGGCCACCCCTACGCCGAGCCCCCGCACGCCGAAGACGGCGTTGGCGTCCCAGACGTAGAGCCGATAGTAGACGTAGGTGCGCTGGCCGACGCGCACGCTGTGAAGCAGGCTGACCAGCTTGTCGCTGCCCGCGTTGGTCAGGTCGACGCTATCGAGCGCCGTGCCGTCGGGTCGCGTGACGAGCGGACCCGTGGGGCAGCTGCCAGGCGCATAGTCGCCGGCAACGGCGGCAACGGGGTGATGTGGCCCGCTGCCATCAGAACCGCCGAAGAGCCACAGGCAGCGGCCGTCGGCTGCCTCGACCGTCACGCCAGCGCCGAACGTCGACACGCCGGGCGCGCCGTAGAAGGGCCGGCAGCTGCCGCTGCTCTGCGCGCGCTGGTAGACTTGCGCGCCGGCCGGACAACTGAACTGTCCGCTGGCGGCGTCGCACTGCGGCGCGACGAGCTCGGGCGCGCTGCAGCCTCGACGCTTGATGCATCGCGGCGGCGTGTTGCCAGCGCAGGCGGCCGCGGCGTCACCGAGGGGCGGGCCGCTGTCGTCTCCGATCGGCGCGCGCGATCCGCAGGCGCACAGCACGGCGCAGAGCCAGATGGTCGGGGCGAGCAGCGTGATGCGACGTGGTTGACGTGCAGCGGATGGTCGGTGCCTTGCCAAAGGGCTGCCCGCCCGCCCCGGAGCGCCGCTTGACGGCGGCGCCGTCTCGCTGCACCTGTCAGGTGCACCGGCGAGCGTAGCGAGCGCCTCGGGGGTGAGCCGCGCGGATTCATTTCGCGAGGCGAGGGGGGCTGGAACAGCCCCCTTGAGATGTCGGCGAGCTTTCATGGTTCGTCCTCCCGTTCTGCCCGTACAACACGCGAGCGGCCCAACGTGGGAACCCCAGATCTCTGAGGGGGCCGAGGCGACCACGTCGCGCCGCTGCCCGTGGTGGGCGACCGAGACGCCGAGCACCTCCATCGCTTTCGCGAGCTTACGCAAGTGGTGCGGCACTTGCTCACGCAGCCGGCCACGCGAACGCTTAGGAGACTCTGATGCGATCTTATCTACTGCGCAGCGCAGCGCTCGCCTCGCTGCTGACGCTCGCCGCGTGCGGTGCGCGGCCCGCCCAGAGCGAGCACGACAGCGGCCGAACAGACGGCCTGCCGAGCGCCGACAGCAGCACACCACAGGCCGACGTCGCCACCAGCGACAGCAGTACGCCCGCCGACACGTCGCCCGCAGCGGACACGTCGAAGCCAACCGGCTTCCAACAGTACCTTCTGTGGCAGTCGCCCGGCGGCTTCGCCGGGTCGGGCCCCGCGCTCGAGCTGCAGTCCAACGGCACGCTGCGGCTGTGGCGCTCGACGCCAACCATGCAGCCGCACCAGACCGGCAAGTGGGACTACGAGCTCAAGCTCAGCGCCGCGCAGACGACCGAGATCTTCGCCCTGCTGCGCGCCACGCCGTACGGCGGGCTGCCGCACCCGAGCCCCGGGCAGCTCGAGTGCTACCCGGTCTTTCACTACGACCCGTGCGTCTATCAGCCCTGCGCGCTGAGCGTCGTCGAGCTTCGTTACTCGCAGCCGCAGGACCTCAGCCCGCAGCTCGACGACGTCTACAAGTGGCTCGCCAAGTACGTCGGCGGCAAGTACCCGGACGTGCGCATGCCCGACCAGTACTGCCTGTTCTTCCCGTAGCGGCGCTCAGTAGAGCGGCGCGAGCGGGTCGAGATAGGCATGGCCGCCCGCCTGCCACCACCAGGCGATGAAGCTCAGCGGCGCGATCAGCATCGCCAGCGCCGCCATCGACTCCACCAGCGCCGCCAGCAGCAGCCGGCTGCGCAGGCGCGACGGCTCGGCGAGCAGATAGAGCTGCCCGCGGTGCGCGCCGATGCGAGGCAGCGCGTCGCGATAGCCGCGCTCGCCGCTGCCGCTGACCTCCCCGATGACCTGCACGCGATCGCCGACGCGCAGCCGCGCCAGCTCCACGAAGTTGGTGTCGTGCGGCTCGGGATTTGGCGGCTCGGTCTCGGCGTCCGCTTCGACCAGCAGCGCGCCGGGCGGCGCGTCGACCCAGACGCGCGCGCTGCCGTCCTGCAAAAGCAGGCTGCGCGCCAGCTCGCGACCCGACGACAGATCGCGCTCGTAGACCACGTCGCCGCCCTTGGCGTCGATGTCGGCAGCGCCGACGATCACACCCGCCGTGCGCACGCGTCCCGACGGCGGCAGCTGCTCGAGCGAGACCAGCGCGCCGCCGACGCGCGCGCGCTCGCGCAGCGCCGAGACGATGCCAGCGAATAGACCCGGCACGCGGTAGTACAGCGGCAGCGCCCAGAGCAGACCCAACAAGAGCGCGCCGAGCGGCGACCACGTCATGTGGCGCACGCCCTTCTCGTCGATGGACCAGGCGCAGATCACCAGGCCCACGACCACGCCGAGCACGATCTGACCGATGCGAAACGCGCGTTGGCGCGACGTGCGTGGGGGCAGCCGAAACGCGCCGCGCAGCGCGTTGGCGAACATCCAGCACAGCGCCGCCACGCCGAGCACGAGAAAACAGGTGCGCGCAACGAGGCAGGTGAAGTGCGAGACCGCCCACCATCTGTGGGTGGCCACGAAGTCGCCGAGGCGAATCTTGAGGTCGGCGACGGTGCAGCTGCCGATGGCGAAGACCGGCAGCAGCACCAGCAAGGCCACGGCAAACCAGCCCCAGCGAGCCCTCCGTCGAACGCTGGCTGCCACCGTGTATCGCACGCTTTCATTATACGGGGCCTGGCTCCCGAAAATCGCGCCGCTGGTGTACGTTTGGGGCATGAAAACCGGAAGCTACGTCGCTGGGAAGTGGTTCGCTCCCAAGTCCGATCGCACCATCCGCAACGTCAACCCCGCCAACACCGATGACGTCATCGCCGAGTTTCCCGCGGCGACGCGTGAAGACACGTTGCGCGCCATCGACGTCGCCAGCGAGGCCTTCCCCGCCTGGCGCGACACGCCGCCGCCCGAGCGCGGGCGCATCCTGTGGCGCGCCGTCGACATCGCGCGCAAGCGCCACGAAGAGATCGCCCAGTGCCTGACGCGCGAGGAAGGCAAGATCATCGCCGAGGCGCGCGGCGAGGTCACCAAGGGCATCAACGTGCTCGAGTTCTACGCCGGCGAAGGCTTCCGCATCGAAGGCAGCACCCTGCCCTCCGAGGCACGCGACACCTTCACCTGCACGATCCGCCGCCCGCTCGGCGTGGTCGGCATGATCACGCCCTGGAACTTCCCGTGGGCGATCCCGGTGTGGAAGGTCGCGCCGGCGCTGGTGGCCGGCAACACGGTGGTCTTCAAGCCGGCCGCGCTGACGCCCGGCACCGCCGCGCTGATGGTCGAGATCTTCGCCGAGGCCGGCATTCCCGCCGGCGTGCTGAACCTCGTGATCGGCCCCGGCTCGTCCGTCGGGCAGACCATCGTCGATCACCCCGCCGTACGCGCGCTGTCGTTTACCGGGTCGAATCAGATCGGCAGCGCGCTCTACGTCAGCGCCGCGCAGCGCGGGGCCAAGGTCACCTGCGAGATGGGCGGCAAGAACGCCGTCGTCGTGCTGCGTGACGCCGACCTGCAGAAGGCCGCCACCGCGATCCACGGCGGCGCCTTCGGCTCCACCGGACAGCGCTGCACGGCGACCAGCCGCGTGATCGTACATCCCGATCGCAAGGCCGAGCTGCTCGACCTCATCGTCGAGCGCGCCAAGGCGATCAAGATCGGCGACGGCCGCGACGAGAGCGTGACCATGGGCCCCGCGGTCGACAGCTCGCAGCTCGACACCGATCTCGAGTACATCGAGGTCGCCAAGCGCGAGGGCGCGCGCCTGGTGCTCGGCGGCGGTCGTGCCGAGGACGCCGGCAAGGGCTACTTCGTCAAGCCCACCGTCTTCGACAACGTCACGCCCGAGATGCGCATCTTCAAAGAAGAGGTCTTTGGCCCGGTGCTCTCGGTGTGCGAGGCCAAGACCCTCGACGAGGCGATCCAGTACGCCAACGCCGTCGAGTTCGGCCTCACCGCCTCGGTCTTCACCGAGGACATCACCTCGGCGATGCGCTTCGTCGAGCGCGCCGAGGTCGGCATGGTGCACGTCAACGAGCCGACCATCGGCGGCGAAGCGCAGCTTCCATTCGGCGGCACCAAGGCCACCGGCGTCGGCGAGCGCGAGATGGCCCGGGAAGGCCTCAACTTCTTCACCGAGATCAAGACGGTGTTCATCAACTACTCGGGCTCGGCCGCCCGCTCGATGATCCGATGAAACGCGCGCTGTGGCTGGCGCTGCTCGCGGCGCTGGCGCTGGCGCTCGCCGCCTGCAGCTCCGACGACGGGCCAGCCGCCGACAGCGCGCTGGACACCGTCGTCGCCGAGCTCGGCGCGCGTGACAGCGCCCGCGAGAACGCCGGCGATGGCGCGCGCGATGGCGCCATTGGCGAGGCGACCGCGGGCGACGCGGGCAGCGAAGCCGCAGCCGACGGCGCCATGGCGCCGCTCTCGGGGCTCGGCAGCCTCAGCGGCGACTGCGACGTGCTCGATAACGGCGAGTGGAACGCCGCCACGCCCTTCACCTTCCGCAACGCGCTCGACTTCGGCAGCGCCGGCTTCGACGTCACGCAGGACAAGACCAAGCTCAGCGGCGACGGCCAGAAGATCCTCGCCGCGGGCAACCTCAACCAGGGCTCGCTGCTCAGCGAGGTCTTCGCCTTCGAGGTGCTCTACCGCTGCGAGCTGGCCAAGCTGCTCGAGACCGAAAAGACGGTCGGCTACAGCGACCCCAACGGCAAGAAGACCGACCTTGTGGTCGAGATCGACGGTCGCCGCATCGGTGTCAGCGTCACGCGCGCGGTGCACTTTCCGCACGGCCAGCCGCTGACCGACGCCGAAGCGACCAAGCTGCTCACCGACAAGCTGGGCGACATCCCGCTCGCCGAGGCCAACGCCCTACCAGCGTCTGCCTGGACGCGCTCGATGCTCTCGATCATCGCCTTCGACGCGCAGCATGCCGACGCCATCGCGACGGCCTACGGCAAGCTCGACGCCGCCACCAAGGCCAAGACGATCGTGATCGTCACCGTCACCGACGGCTCCGACCTGCACCTCTATTGACGGATCAGTTGATGACGACGTGCGCGCAGCGCCCGTTGACACACTGGTACTTGGGATAGTCGCAGCACTCGGCCGAGTCGGTGCACTTGTCGAACTCTTTGGCGCAGCCGATCTTGACCGAGCCGCACTGCAGCGGGCCATTGCCGACGCGGCTGCAGAAGCCGCCGCAGCACTCGTCGCCGCCTTCGCATGACTCGCCGTCGGCCTTGCACGGATCGGCGACCCAGAAGCCGCGCGAGTTGCCGGCGAAGAGCTCTTGGCCGGGCAGGTAGAACGGCGGATGGCTCGGGTCGGTGCCGGGCTTGGCGTTGAGGTCGAGCGCGGCGATCCAGAGCTTCTTGGTGGTCGCCGTCTGCGTCAGGTCGTGGTCGCGCGGGTCGCTGGCCCACGGGTCGATGGTCGCGACGTTGCCGTACAGGCGGCGGCTGACGAACACCACCCAGGCGTAGCCGCCGGAGGCGATAGGGCTGACGGTGGGCTCGTAGTTGAGCGTCGCGTCGTCGTCGTGGTTGTTGGGGCCGGTGGGGATGGTCAGCGCCGTGCCGCCGGCGTTGCGGCCGTTGAGCGCGTGCAGTGGCTGCGCCGTGGCGCTGGCGAGGTCGACCCACCACAGCTCGGCGCGGGCGCCGTTGCGCGTGGCGAAGAACTCGCCGCCGGGGTTGGCGGCGATCTCGCGCTGGAAGAGCAACGCATCGCCGGTAGGCCAGAAGGCGGGCCAGCCGGGGCGTTTGTCCGCGGTGCCCTTGTAGAGCAGCTTCGGGTTGGAGAAGGCGTTGTTGGTGCGATCGAAGTCCATCACCACCAGCTGCGTGCCGTCGCCCGCGCCGGTGGCCGTGTCGCCGGGGCCGCCGATGAGGTTGAAGGCGACGCGCTTGCCGTCGGCGGAGAACATCGGGAAGCCCGCGCGTGTGACAAACGCGGTCAGACCCGTGGTCTGCACCACGTCGCCGTTGGTCATGTCGTAGAGCGCGGTGTCGCCGGTGTTGGCGTTGCCCGGGATCGGCGCGGCGTTGCCGAGCCCGAGCTTGCCGTCGGGCGTCATGCCGATCCAGCCCAGCTTGCCGTCGGTGCTCGCCGCGTAGACAGACTCGGCGTAGCCGCCGAGCAGGTCGTAGCTGCTGCTGCGCGCGTAGTTGGTGCCGTGCTGCACGATCATGCGGCCACCGTCGGCGGCCACCGAGTGACAGACGCGACATCCGCTGTGGTCGGACGATGACTGGCCGGCGACGAGCACCGGATCGCTCGAGCCGCCCTTGATCGCCAGCGTCGCGCCGCCGAAGCGCCCGTCGCCGCCCTTGGCGCCGGAGTAGTTCTTGGCCAGCTTGGTGCCGTAGGACTGGTAGTAGACCGTCCCGCGCAAGCCCGAGGTGGCGATCGTCCACGTCTCGCTGAGCGGCCCGTAGGCCGTGCCGCCCGAGGCGACAATGACCTTGACGGTGAGCTTGCCGCCCGCTGCCGAGCGCGTGGCCGCCTTCCATACATCTTGCGGGATCGGATGGCGAACCAGCGGCGCGTTGGCCGCCAGGGCCGTGGGACGGCCGAAGGTGCCGACAAACGAGTAGTGGTCGCTGGAGAGCTCGATGCGCACCCCGTCGCCGTTTCCGCCGCCGGGCACGCTGTTCCACTGCATCAGCGGCGCCAGCACGCCGAGCGGCCACACCGTCGCGTCGTAGGGGTAGAGCATCTTCATGCTGGCGTCGGCCTGCGGCGTGCTGTTGAGCACGGCGACAACCGCCGCGTCGGCTGCCGGCCCGAGCCCTTCGCCGCCCACGCCGCCAAAGCCGCCTGGCCCCGGGTTGCCGTTCTGCGTGGTGGCGCCGTTCTGCGTCGTCTCGATCTTGATCGTGACCTGCGTGGAGGCCTCGATGCCGCCCGCGCTGGCGGTGACCTTGCCAACGCCCGCCACGTCGCCGCTCGCCGTGAGCAGGCCGGCGGTGGTCAACGTGCCGAGCTCGCCGCGGTCCAGCGTCCACTGCGCGGTGACGTCGACGTCGTCGAGCTTGGCCTTGTACTGCAGCGTGGGCAGCGGCTGACCGCTCTTGACCGTGATCGTCGCGTTGGCCGGCGTGATCACCAGCCGTCCCGACGCGCTGTCGCCGCCGTCGGTGAACGTCAAGCCGTCGCCGCCGCTGCCCGGGCCGTCGCTGCCGCTGTTGCCGACATCGCCGCTATTGCAGCTCGGCCACAGCGGCCACAACGCGCACACGCACAGCAGCACGACGACACGTACGACACGCGCCATGGCTAGCGGTCACCCCACCAGGCGGCGAACTCGCGAAACTCGATCAACGCGTTCTTGTTGAGGTCGATCGCGTCGAAGCCGATGCGCTTTTCTTGCTCGCTGAGCTCGGCGCCGAGCGCCTCCATCAGCTGCCCGAACTCGTCGTAGTCGATCTTGCCGTTGTTGTCGCGATCGAAGGCTTCGAAGATCTCTTGCAGCTCGGATGGTTCCATTATGTCGTCCTAGGGGTGTTCTCTATGATGCCGCGGCGCGCGAGCTCCGCAAGGAAGCCCACGATCTCGCCTTCGGTCAGCTTGGCCAGCGGCGCAGCCTGCGCGATCAGCTCGCGGTAGGTCAGCTGCGCCGGCGTGATCAGCGACAGCAGGTAGACCATACGGTAGTCGAGCTGGTGCCAGTCGATGCTCTCGCTGCGCACCATCCTCGGCACGTCGTCGGCCGCGCCGAGCTCGTCGAGCGAGGCTGATGGTGGCCTCGCGGTAGGCATCGCGTCGAGCGTCGCCGCGCTGGCGCGCGCCTCCTCGGGCGGCTCGAGCTCGAGGTCGATCTCGATGTGCGTCTCCATCTCGACGTCGGTCGCGTCGACGCTGGTGGCCGCGCCGTACTCGCCGGTCTGCACCACCGCGACGACGTTGACCAGGCGCGCGACGAAGGCGCGCCGTCGCTTGTCGAGATCGATGAAGCGCACACCGAAGGTGCGCTCGTCGACGTGGCGCACCACGTCGGCCTCGAGCGTCATCACGCGGTCGCCGCTCTGCATCAGGCAGACCTCGATCAGCGACTGCAGCGCCGGGCACGCGTTGCCCTCTTCTCGCACGCGCAGCAGCATGCCGCCGGCGCTGAGGTCGAGCGACTCGCAGCGCAGCGGGGTGTCGTCGCCGATGATGCAGCGCACGGTCGCGTCGTAGGGCACGCGCTTGTGGGCGCGCCGCTCGACCGAGACGACCTGCGCCGCGTCGACCTCGAGCGTTCGCCCCGCGCCATCCTCCGCAGCACGCTCGATGACGTCGAGGCGCGGCTTGCCTAGCGACGCGATGGCGAGCTTGCTCACCTCGACGGTTGGCTTGTCGTCTTCGCTGTGGCCGTCGTCGCCCATTCACCCATCCTACTAGACTTGCGCTGTCAGACTTGATCAGAGCTTGCGCATCAACACCAAGCGCTGACGTCGATTGAACCAACCTGCCTGCATGGTGTACCAGCCCGAGCACGTCTCGTGCGTCGCGCTGCGGCTGCAGCGCAGACCGATGTACGAGGGGATGCGGATCAGCGAGCGACCGAAGCGCGAGGCGCGCGCGGGCACGCAGTAGCGCACGGCGCGGGGGCTGCCGGCGCCGTCGAGCTCGAGCCGGCAGGAGAGCCCCAGGCGGTTGCGGATATAGACGCGCAGGCCGCTGCCGCTGCGGCTGACGCGGGCGTAGCCCATGCCCACGCCGCCGTTGTCGCGCCCGATGACGCGCGAGGTCAGCCACGAGCCGCTCGACGCGGGCGGTCCGGCGCCGCCCGGCGAGCCGCTGCCTGAACCGGGCGATGCGCCACGTCCACCGGGATCGCCCCCGCCAGCAGCGCCGCCGTCGGCGCAGGCGCGCTGGTGACCGAGGCTGCAAGCCTTGGCGATGAGCTGCTTGGCCTCGTCGTGCTTGCCTTCCTTGCGCGCGCGCAGGCCCAGCTGCCAGCAGCTGGTGCCGACCTTGAGCTTGCAGCCCTTGGTGTAGAGCTTCTTGGCCTTGTCCTCGTCCTTGCCCACGCCGCTGCCCATAGCGTAGAGCACGCCGAGGTTGTTGCAGCTGACGCCGTCGTGCTCCTTACAGCCGAGGGCGTAAGCGGCGCGCGCTTTCTCGAGGTCTTTGTCGCCGCCCTCGCCGCGCTCGTAGCGCAGACCGAGCGCGGCGCAGCCGGAGACTTCCCAGGTGACGCAGGCCTTGGCGAACAGCTCGCGCGCGGTCTTCTTGTTGGCGTCGACGCCGACGCCGCGCAGGTAGGCGTAGCCCAGCGACGCGCAGGCCGAGCGGTCGTGTTTTTCGCAGGCGTCCTCGAACAGCTTGGCGGCCTTCTTCTGGTCCTTGGCCACGCCCTGACCTTGTTGATAGAGCGTGGCGAGCCAGGCGCAGGCACCCTGGTAGCCGTTCTTGCACGCCTTGCTGAAACGCGGCAGCGCCGAGGCGTACTCGCGATCGGCGTACTCGAGACCGCCGAGCCGCGTGCAGCCGGCGTCGCTGCCCGCCTTGCAGGCGCGCTTGTAGAGCGAGCGCGCCTTGTCGCGGTCGGGCTTGCCACCGCGGCCGATGGCCACCAGGTAGCCGAGCGAAGAGCAGGCCTCGGCGTCGCCCGCCTCGCAGGCCTTCTTGTACTGCGCGCGCGCCTGGCCGTAGAGCTCGTCGGCCTTGGCCTTGCTGCCACCCTCGACCTCACCGCGATCGTTGGCGAAGGCGAGGTTGAAGCAGCCGTCGCCTTCGCCGCCGTCGCAGGCTTCCTTGTAGAGCGCGTGGGCGCGCGCGTCGTCCTGTTTGACGCCGGCGCCACGCGCGTAATGCATGCCGAGATCGTTGCAGCCGAGCGCGTTGCCGCGCTTGCAGCTGTCTTTGGCCAGCGGCAGCGACACCGCGTAGTTCTCGTCGCGAAACGGCGACTCGATCGCCTTGGCGCAGGCCCGCACGTCCTCGAACTTCGAGCACGGCCCGCTGTCGCGCATCAGCAGCAGCACGGTCGCGGTGCCAGCGCCGCCAACCAGCACGACGCCGAGCAGGATGAAGAGCAGCAGCTTGCCCTTGCCGCCGCCGCCGCCGCCAGCGCCGCCCGGCTGCACGCGCGTGGGCGGCATCCCGGGGCCTGTGCGCGGTCCGGTCGCCGGCGTGTGGGTCGGGGCGTAGGCGACCTGTCCGGGCGCCGCCGGTCCGGTTTGGTAGCCGTAGCCGGGCTGCGGCTGACCCATCATCGGCGTGCGCGGTCCCGTCGCTGCCGCCGGCCCGCCGTGCCATCCGCCCTGCTGCCATCCGCCCTGCTGCTGCGGACCGGTCGGGCCACCCATCGCGTGCGGCGCCGGCCCGGTCATCGCGTAGCCCGCGCCCGGCTGTCCTTGCGGCGGTCCTTGCGGGCCCGGCATGTGCGGCCCGGTGACCTGCTCTTCCGGCGCCACGCCGGCCTGCCCGCCCTGATAGAGCGTCTGCGCCAGCGCCACGTTCTGTCGCGTGGCCGGCATCGCCTGGCCGCTCGCTGCCTGAACGACGCTCGCCCACCACTGGCTCGCCGAGGCGGGGCGCGCCTGCGGCTGCACCGCCACCGCGGGCGCGAAGGCCGCCTCCACGGCGGGCGGCACCTGCAGGCCGACACCCATCGGCGTCGGCCGCTTATCCGGATTGCACGCCGCGAACATGCGCTGGCTCGGCGAGAGGTCGGCCAGCGGGTGCCGATCACCGAGCAGCTCGATGACCATCAAAGCCAGCGCGAAGATGTCGGTGGCAGGGCCGATCTCGCCGATGGCGCGATCCCACTGCTCGGGCGCCGCGTATTCAGGCGTCAGCGCAAGCAGCGTGCCCGACGAAAACGTCGCGCTGCCCGCCGCGTCGCCGCTCATGTCGACGATCTTGGCGATGCCGAAGTCGAGCAGCTTGACGCTCTGGCCGGCCAGAAACACGTTGGGCGGCTTGATATCGCGATGAACCACGCCCATGGCGTGCGCCGCGTCGAGCGCCTTGACCAGCGGATCGATGAGCGGCGCGATCTCGCCGACGGAGCGCCCCGGCCGAATCTGCCCGGCGGCGATCGCCTGGGCGCGCGCACGCTGCGCGTCCTCGAGCGAGTTGCCTTCGAGCCACTCCATCACGCAGTAGGGCGCCCAGCCCACCGCCGTCTCCGTCGAGCCGAAGTGGATCGGCCGCACCACGTTGAGCGTGTTCTGCGACAGCTTGTAGAGGATGCGCGCTTCGAGCTGGAACTTGTTGAGGAACACGTCGCGCTGCGACGGGTCGAGCGACGCCGGCAGCTTCAAGACCTTGATCGCGACGGGCTCGCCAAAGGCCGTGTGCTGGCCGCGATAGACCACACCAAAGCCGCCCTCGCCAACCACGCTCTCGACGGTCACGTTGCCGTCGAGCGTGGTTCCGATGAGCTGAAATGGGTCGCGACTCACGGCATTCAAGGATACCGCAACGCGCAGTGGCAAACTTGATGGAATTCGACAGCGTAAGCCGTCTGATATTCCTCGGCGCTGGGGAGGATCAGCTAACGGCGGCGCGCGTGTGAGCGGCGGCCGTAGGCGGCGCGATTGACCGCGCGAAGCGGTGCGCCCCAGAAGCGGAACATGCCGCGCACCGTCTCCTTGACGGCGCGATCGGGACGCAGCGTCATCATGTGTCCCATCGCCTTGAGGCCGTGGCCGGCGATCTTGGCGCCCTCTTCGAAGGCCGTCTTCGCGGTGGCTTTCGGCAGGTGCTTGGGCGCGCCGAGCAGGCCCTTGGCCAGCGCGCCGAGCTCGAACAGCGGCGGCGCTTTCTTCGGTCCGACCACGGTGTGGTCCACCGCTGCGCCCGGCACGACGAGCCCCTTGAGGCTCAGCGACGAGTCTTTGAGGTGCGAAAAGCCCATCAGCGGGTTGTTGGTGGCCACGCGCACGGCGAGCACGGCGTCGCCGGGCAGCCCCGCCAGCGCCTTGGCCAGCCGCGTGTCGCGGCGCGCCTCTTTGACGAGCAGCACGCGGTCCTCGAAGACGACCTTGAGCGTGGGGTCGGCGACCGCGCCGGCCCAGCCGAGCGGCAGCGTGTAGGCCGATAGATCGAGGTGCGTCCCGCTCTTGCGGACCTTGGTCACCGGGATGCGCAGGCCGTGCGTCTTGAGCGCCTGCTCGCCGACCCAGTCGCCGTTGGGCAGCACGCGCCCCTTGGGATCGAGCGGCGGGGCCGACGCGTCGACGGGCGTCATCTTGCGCAGGCGCGCCACGATCGCGTCGCGCGCCGCGCTGCCGCGCACTCCGGAGAAGAGCTCCACCTGCACCAGCGCCGGCGAGCCGTCCTTGGTGGCGAAGGGCATCAGGCCCGTCAGCTTCTGCGACGGCACATCGAGCGTGACGCGGTCGGCGCGCGCGCTGCTCGCGACCAGAAAAAGGCCCAGCGTGATGGTGATGGTGACCTTCGGAAGTCGGCTCATATCACTTCTCCTGCTCGGAGCGAGATAGAGCACGGTTCGCGCCAATAGACGCGCGGTCCGTCGCGACGCGGCTAGGTCATGGAAATCGGGGCAGCGGTCGGCGACGGCCGTAGACGCTCGGTCCAGCCGCTCGCCGCCTACTGGAAGGCGCCGTTGCGCCGGTGCGACCTGCGCGTAACAGCTAGGACTAATACAGATCGGGCATCACCGGCTTGTCGGGGCGCTCGATGCCCACCAACCGGAAGCCCTTGGTCGGGCCGAGGTCGTAGAAGTGCAGCTTGATCGAAGAGCTCGGCGGCAGCGTCGGCTTCTGGTGCACGAAGATCTCGAGCATGCCGTAGCGCAGCGGGTGGTTGTCGGGCGCGCCCTTGGGCGCCAGCTCCGCCGGGCGCTTGTCGCCGAGGGGCAGGCGCACGCAGCTTCGGTCGGGGTGCTCGCGGTCAGGCTCGAACTGCAGCCAGCCGAGGCGCTGGTCGAGCTTCTTGCCGCCCATGAAGCGGAACTTGTAGAGCACGTTGCGGTAGTCGACGATCTTGTGCTTCACCGCGAGGTCCTTGAAGCACAGCGACTGCGTCAGGTCGCCCGGCACGCGCCGCACGATGCGGAACTTGTCGAGCGGAGAGCCTTTGGTGAGGTACTCGGCGAGGATCTTGCGCCGGCGCGCCATCAGCACGTCGATGAGCGTCTTCTCGGCGCGCTTGTTGGTGAGCTTGCCCTGCTTGACCATCGCTGTGATGTGCGCGCGCGTGAAGCGCTCGATGATGCGCGTCATCCACAGCGCGTCCTGCAGCTGCATGCGGTCGAACGACGGGTTGGGATAGGCCACCCGCCACTTGGACGGCTCGAAGCGCTCGACGCCGAAGTAGCCGAAGATCTCGGCCTTGTCGTTGATCTTGGCCTTGTTCCAGGGACGCGGCCACGCGCCGAGCGTTACCAGGTCACCGAGCAGGTGCTCGAAGTCCATGTAGTACGAGTAGCCGAGCCGGCGGCTGATGCCATCCCACGGCCAGCGGCTGCCGAAGCAGTCGCCGAAGTCGATGTAGTAGTGGCGGATGTACGTGCGCTTCTTGTCCTTGCCGGCCTTGACCCAGATGTCGAGCGTGTTCTGCTCGCGCGCGTCGAAGTGGTTGAGCCACGCAGCGAGCACGCGCGCGCCGCGCAGCTCGCGCCGCTCGTCGTGACGGATGATGTCGTTGGGGTCGCCGCTGTGCGTGTCGTTGTACATGAACGGCCCGATGGGCCGCCCCGGCAGAAAGGCGCTCGCCGAGGCGCGCAGGATGCCGCCCTTGGTGCGCCACGCCATCGAGAGCACCTTGTCGACGTCGGCCTGCGTGATCGGCTTCTTCTCGCCGTACGCGTTGGTGGCCGTCGCCTTGGGCGAGATCTTCAGCACGCCGCGCGGGAAGTAGACGATCTGGTTGCACGGCGCCCAGTAGCCGGCCGTCCAGTAGATGCGCGAGCCGATCACGTCGGCGGCCGTCGCGCGTTGCGGCTGCACGGGCCCGTCGAACTTGAGCAGGAAGCGCCCCTGCGGCGTCTTGATGAAAAAGCCTGGGTTGGCGCCGTTGGGCTTGGCGTTGATCACCATCCACGGGCCCTTGGCCGCCGTCAGCTGCGGCTTCTCGCACGCCCCCTGCGCCGCGCGCTCGGGCGAGATGTTGAACAGGCCGATGCGGTTGGTGAACCACGAGCTGTTGGGCACCTCGTCGATGGCGTTGACGTTCTTGGCGTCGCCGGGGAAGTCGAACAGAAACAGCCGCGAGAGCGGGCGAAAGACCGTCTTGTCGGCGACGTCGCTGGCCAGGCCGGTGTAGTACTCGCCGGGCCGCTTGCTCACGGCGTTGCGGTCGCTGTCTTCCCAGAGCGGATCGGCGAGCGCGAAGCGCCGCACCTGCGTCGAGCTGCACGACAGCTGCAGCACGGCCACGGCCGCGACAAACAGCCACCACGTGTATCTCGCGTGTCGTGGTGTCATCGCTAGAACCCCTGATTGACGCCGAAGACGAAGCGGAACGTCTCGAGCTTGTAGTCGTCCGAGTCGAAGCGGTTGCTGCCGAAGGCAAACGCCAGCTCGATCGCGGCGTCGCGCGTGAAGTTCGAGCGCAGGCCAAAACCGAAGTTGAGGTACATGCGCTTGAAGTGAAAGTCTTCGTAGCGGCCGTTGAACGTGTTGCCGACGCCGATGAAGAGGTTGGCGTCGAGGAAGGTCCAGATCGGATACTGATACGACGCCGTCATGACGAAGGCGCTCTGACCGCGCAGCCGACCGAGCAGAAAGCCGCGCATGTACTCGGGACCGCCGAGGGCGATGAGCTCCGAGACGGGCACCGACAGCTCGCCGGTCTTCTCGATGAAGTCGACATAGACGCGCAGCGCCAGCACGTGGTTGATGCCGCTGACGTCCCAGAAGCCGGCCAGCTCGCCGCCCCAGCGGAAGAAGTTGCGGTCGAGCTGGCTGGGGTCGAAGTTGAACGCGCCCCAGGCCTCGAGCCGCACGCCGGAGCCGGGCGTGAAGACCACGTCGGGGCTGCGCGAGTCGAGCTCGAGCTTGGCCGCGATCTGCAGCAGCCGGTAGTGGCCGAAGCCCGGCACCACCTGGTCGTTGTTGGTGTCGAAGAGCGTCTCGATCGACGGGCCGAAGCCGTCCGACAGCGACGTGTCGCGATAGAGCACGCCCAAGTTGACGCGCGAGAGGTCCTTGAGCACGCCGCGCAGGCGCAGCTCCACCTCGCCGGTGCGGTTGCGGTAGAAGGTCTCGTCCTCGAAGCGCGTGCCAGGGCCGACGCCGGTGAAGACCTGATCGGGGCGCGTGTAAAACTGGCCGCGAAGCGTCAGCTGGCCCGTGTCGTTGCGAAAGACGGGGAAGCTGCTCGTCGCCTGCAGGTTGATCCAGCCCGCCCAGAAACCGCCCTGGAAGGTCAGGCTGTGGCCCTTGAAGAAGACGTCGTTGTTGAGGTTGAGAAAGCCGACGGTGGGGTTGAGGCCGAAGTCGATGAAGGCGGTCGGGTAGATCGAGGTCTTGCCGTCGCGAAACGAAAAGAAGCGCTGGATGCGCGCGAAGACGTTGTGCTCTTCCATGCGCGTCATCGTCCAGACGATCGGGCGGCGCACGACGTACTCGAGCACCACGTGCGCGGGGAAGAAGACCACGCGCGGGATCCAGATCAGCACGTCTCCGGCGGTCGTGCCTTTGGCGGGCCGCCCGCGGTAGTTGGGCTGCGGGCGCGCCTGGTCGCGCTTTGCCGAGGGCGGTGGCAGGCGGTTTTCGCGCGGCGGTAGCGGCGGCGTCCCCGTGCTGTCTAGCCGCGGGTCGTAGGGGTCGAGCTTGCGCGCCGCGGCGCTGCGGGCAGCCGCGTCGCCGGCCGCACGACGATCGGCGTCAGTCGACGCCGGCGCCCGGGCCGCGCCCGATCCCGCACGCGAAGGCTGTGACGCCGGTTGACTGGCAGCGGCGCCCGCCTTGCCGGAGCTCTTCTTCGGCGCGGGCGACGCCTTGGGCCTCGGCTTGTCGGGCTCGGCGGCGTTGGGATCGTAAGGCTGCGCCCGCACGACGGTCGGCGCGAGGTACAGCGCGACAGCGACGAGAAGCGCGATTCTCATGTTGGCTTTGTCGTGCGCTAGGCGCGATCTGCCCTACGCAAACGCCCGCACCAGCGCGCGGCGCAGGCCTTCGAGGTCTTTTCGCGTCTCGGTGAGCTCGTCCATGCGCTTGGTGAGCAGGCGCAGCAGGTTCTGCCGTTCGAGGCCCGCGATGACGATGTGGCGCAGCTGCGAGTTGTCCCAGGGCTTTTCGACGTACTGGAACAGCTGCACCTCGTTGATCGCCTTGATCGCGTTTTCTTTGTCGGCGTAGCCGGTGAGCAGGACACGCGGCACTTCGGGCTGCGCAGCGCGCGCCGCCGTCAGCAGCTGGATGCCGTCGAGCTCGGGCATCAGGAAGTCGCTGATGATGAGGTCGATCTCGTTGCCTTCGACGTACGACTTGGCTTCGCGCGAGTCGTTGAAGGTGATCGGATCGATCTCCATCTCGAGCGACAGAAAGTTCTTCAAGCTGCTCGTAACGAGCGGGTCGTCGTCGACCACGACGACGCGAGACTCCGCGATGTCGTCCTCGCTCAACGTGAACGGATTGGAGTTGGTTTCTGTCATCGCCGGTCGCTATCCCGTCGGTATCCCCGAGCCCTCGACTCTAACCTCTATGGGCTGGCGTTGCTACGGTCAGATGGAGCCCCCTCAGATGGAGCCCCCTTAGATCGAGCTCTGTACCACGTCGGCTAGCTGGCGCAAACGCGAGACCATCGCGCGGAACACCGCCTGCACGATGTCGACGCGGTCGGCGAGCAGCTCGAGGAACTCGTCGCGGTCGACCTTGAGCAGCAGCGTGTCCTCGTTGGCCTTGGCCGTCGCCACGCGCGGCGCCTCGTCGAAGAGCGCCCACGTGCCGAACGCCTCGCCTTCGCGCACGGTGCCGATCTCGTCCTTGCCGCGCAGCAGCTTCACCGAGCCGGAGATCACGACAAACAGCGCGTCGGCCGAGTCGCCCTCGGCGTAGATCTCGGTGCCGGGGCTCAGCTCGACCTCTTGCGCGATCTGCGCCACGTGACCGAGGTCCTCGCTCGAGGCGCGCTGCAGCACGTCGACCGTCTGCAGCTTGAGCGCCTTTTCGATCACGGTCAGTCCCATCTTGCGTGCCTCCAGCGCGCTGCCCTTGGCAAGCGCCTCCACGGCCAGCTTCGCCACCGCCGCGGTATCGTCGTCGCCATCAGCCAGCGCCTTGACGCGCTCGCCGAGCGACTCGGTCAGCTCCGTACCCACCGTCCAGCAGGCCACGCTGCGCAGCCACGGGTTGCCGGACTCGAGCAGCCGCCCCAGCGTGCCCTCGCGCGTCTCTTTCTGCACACCCTCGCGCCCCGCCGCCGCCTCGAACTGCCCGGCGTCGGCCGACTCGAGCAGCGGCAGCAGCGGCTGCTTGACCGTCTTGTCGAGCACGTTGTCGAGAAACTCGATGCTGCTGGCGCGCGTCGACTTGAGCGGGCTGGTCGCGCCTTTGCGCGCCGCGCGCAGGTCGTCGATGTCGTGCGTGAGGCTGAGTAGGCTGAAGGCGCGGTCGAGCTGCTCGCCGGCGTCCTCCATCAGCGTGCGCTCGAGCAGCCCCGCGGGCGTCTCGGCGGACTGCACCTCCGGCCACGAGCCGAGCTCGAGCGCCAGCAGGTTGGCGTAGATGTCGTCGAGCGCCGCGCGCACGCGCGTGTTGACCTGCTCGGCGTCCACCGCCAGGTCTCCGGTGCGGCTGCGCAGGCGCACCAGCGCGCGCAGCGCCGCGTAGGAGAGACGCGGGTCCTCGGCGTCGAGCAGGGCGAGCAGGTGCTTGCCGCGCGTGGCATCGCCGCTGCCGAGCACGCGCACGGCGGCGATGCGCGCGTCCACCGAGGCGCCGTCATCCATCGCCAGCGCCGAGAGCTGCTCCATCGAAGGTTGGCCGATGTCGCGCAGCGCCTCGGCGGCGCGCGGGCGACAGCGCCGGTCGGAGAGCATCTCGACGAGCGACGGCACGAGCCCCGCCGCGCGCGCGCCACCGGCGGCACGCAGCGCAGCGTCGAGCGCGGCG
>JAGQIK010000480.1 GCA_020431405.1 Myxococcales bacterium | reverse complement strand
GGCAGCTCGTAAAGCTCGGCGAACGGATAGACCGCGACACCGCTCGCTTCGAGCGCCGCGCGCAGACCTTCGCGCTCGTCGAGCTGCTTCTCGCTGACACACAGCGCCTTGACGTGGCCGGCACGCGCGAGGTTTTCAACCTCGCCGGCGGTGGACTCCTTGTCGATCGGCACGCAGATGCCGCCCGCCTTGAGCACGCCGAAGTAGGTCATGGCCCACTCGGGGCGATTCTCGGAGAGCAGCATCACGCGGTCGCCGTGCTCGATGCCGCGCTCGCGCAGAAAACCTGCGGCGCGCGTGGCGAGCTCGTGCACCTCCGCGTAGGTGTACTGGTCGCGGTGCCCGCCGCGCTCCATGCGCATCGCGACGCGCGTGGCGTGAAGCTTCGACGACGTCTCGAACAGCTCGACCAAGTGGTTGTACGTGTAGACGTGCTTGGGTTGCGCGGCGAAGTCGGCCTCGAGCTCGGGCAGCACCCATTTGTGAAGGCCCTCGAAGTGCACGCGCATCATGTAGTGATGCCAGTCGAGGGTATCGGGGGCCCACGGCGCGAGGTGGCGCTCCTCGGGCGGCACGCGCTCCTGCGCGGCGCGCACGTTGTCGCAACGGAAGACGTAGTGGTTCTCGCCGATGAAGGGGCGATACATCTCGAAGACGTCTTCGACGCCCTTGGTGACCTGCTCGACGCGCTCGACGCGCGACTTGGCGCGGTCGAGAATGTCGGCGACGGTCGGCCCGCCCCACGAGGGACGCAGCTTGTCGAGAAAGCGCGTGGTGCGCTCTGCCATGCGCCGAAACATCGGCACGCTCGAGCGCTCGAACTCTTCGAAGGTCTTGGTCTGCACCTCCATGCGCGCGATGGCCTCGTTGAGCACGGAGTTGCCTTCGCCCTCGTCGGCCTTCTTCTGGAAGTGCTCGCGCTTGTGCAGGCCGAGCAGCGTGACCATCTGCTGCATGCGCAGCGGGTTGGCGTCGCCGCTGGCGAGCTGGTAGACGAGCGGCGGCTGCTCGACCATCGCCTGCGCGGCGGCCATCAGCACGCCGCCGGAGACGTAGTCCACCGGGATGATGTCGAGGATCAGCTTCTGCGAGCAGGGCACGATGTTCTGGCCCTTGAGCGCGAGGAAGATGATCGGTGCGCTGGTGGTGAAACCTTCGTTCCAGCCGGGGAAGGGGAACGACAGCGAGCTCTCGACGATCGAGGGGCGAATGATCGTGCGGACGATGCCTTCCTCGGCGGCGACAAGCTGCTCGGCAAGGCTCTTGGCGTAGCAGTAGATGTTGGGCCAGCCCCAGCGTTCGGCGCGCTCGATGCCGAGGTCGGTCAGCCGCGAGCGAACCCAGTTCTTGCGCTCGCGCGCCTGCGCCAGCCGCTGATAGCGATCGTTGTCCGGGTCGCGGCCTTCCTCGCGCAGCCGCACGCGCGCCGCGAGGCGCAGCTCGGCGGAGAGCACGGAGTCCTTGGCTTCTTCGCGCACGCGCTCGGCGAGATTGGCGCAGTCGGCGATCTCCTGCTCGGCCGAGAAGCTCGCACCCTCGAGGTCGTCCTGGCGCGGGAAGTAGCCCTCGACAGGCACGTTCTCCCAGATCGGCCCCGACTTGTTGCCGGCGACGAAGCAGGTCGAGACGTGCACGAGGCGCGGCACCTTCATGCGCTTGGCGAAGGCCAGCACGTTCTTGGTGCCGTTGACGTTGGTGCGCAGCGACTGATCGAGCGCCGGGTTGAAGGTCACCTTGCCCGACGAGTTGATGATGATGTCGATGTCTTGCGCGATGGCCTGCGCTTCTTCGTCGCTGTAGCCGAGGTTGTCGTGCGTGATGTCGCCGCCGACAACGCGCACCTTCTCGGCGACCAGCCCCTCGAGCGTCGCCTCGCCAAAGCGCTCGCGCAGCGGATCGAACACCGGCGATCCGACAACGTCTTTGTGGAAGCGCTTCTCGCTGGTGGTGCCCGAACCGGCACGCACCATGACGTAGACGCGGCGGATGTTGGGAAAGCTGTCGAGCAGCATCGCCAGGCAGACTTTGCCGAGAAAGCCCGTGCTGCCCATGATGAAGATCGACTTG
>JAGQIK010000479.1 GCA_020431405.1 Myxococcales bacterium | reverse complement strand
GCCGCTTCTACGGCAACTACGTCGTTGGCGGTGGCGAGGTGCCTGCGTTGCTGCTGATCGGCGACGTCTGTCCGGGGCCGCGCTGCGAAGCGCACAACCCGGGCCTGCTGCCGACCCGCGACCTGCGTCTGGAGCGCAACCTGCTCGCCGCCGGCAAGAAGAACGCCGTCGGCGGCCCGGTGATGATGATGTACTACCGCGACGTGAACCCCACGGGCCCTGCGGCCAACGGCATGCGCTCGCGCGACAACGTCTTCTGCGCCGCCGAGGGCTTCGCCCCCAGCGCCACGCCCGACGCCGACGTACAGATGTTCGGCCACCGCGAGCCGGGCCAGGCTTACGCGCTCGACGCCTACCGCGCGCAGATCGGCGACAGCGGCTCGGCGGCCTTCAACGCCGCCTCGGCGAGCAGCGCCCCGTGCCCCGCGCCGGGCAGCTGCCGCGTGGGCGTCGACTCGGGCGGTCGCGCGCGCTGGGCCGTGCCCGAGTGCAGCAGCTGCACCTGCACACTCGCCGTCGACGGCAAGGAACAGTCCGTCAGCTGCGACAAGGGCGAGGCGATGGTCGACCAAGGCCGCGGCCGCCACTACATCGCCCTGCGCGTGGCGCGCGCCGGCGGCGGGCGCTCCTGCGGCACGACCTACCAGGTCTCCGGCGCGGCGACGGGCGCCTCGTGCAGCATCGACGCCGTGGACGCCACCACGCTGCGCTGGGCCTCGAGCGGCACGCGCTGCCGGCTGGTGGTCGATGGCGGCGTCGACATCGGCCCGGTGCCCTGCGCCGGCAGCGACGGCGCGCCGGCGCAGGTCATCGCCCGCGGGCGTCATCGCGTGCTGCTGCGGGTGGAAGACGCACCCAGCGGGCAGACCAGCTGCAGCGCGATGTTTTCGCCCTAGCCTTGGGTCAGAGCTGGAGGATGAAGGTACGCGACGTCGAGGCGCGCAGGGCGCCGGCCTTGTCGTTGCCAGCGATGCACTGCACCTGCGCCGAATGCAGACCGACCCCCAGCAGCGCGCGTTCGTCGATGCCCGTCGGCGCGAGAGGCACCGTCACATCGTTGCGACCGGCGCGTGCAGTGACTGTCCAGATGCCGCCGCCGATGACGAGGCCCGATCCCTCCGCGTCGGGGCCGCACTCCCACGAGATGCGGTCGCGCAGGGGTACCGCTTGTTTCGTGTTTGTGGGGGCGATGAGACGCGGCTCGACGAGAAACCCGTCGACCGTGACCGAGGCACCCGCTTTGGGGTAGCCCTGCCGCCGTACCAGCGACGTGATCCCGTCGAAGACGAGCAGGATGTAGCTCGTCACCGGGGACAGCGCGGCTTGGGTCTCGACGTGCTCGGCCTCGAACGTGCAGCTCGTGGCGCCGCAGCTCGACACGGTCACCGCCCCGAGGAACAAGCCGCTCGACAGGTCGCTGACGCGGACAAAGGCGCGCGAGGCGGTGGCGACCAGGCTCGTGTTCGCTGGCAGCGTGATGGTGCCGCTGTGCGTCTCGGGCGCCAGCGCGTTGGCGAAGTCGAGCGTCACGCTCTGGCTTTCTTGCGCCGCGGGCTGGGCCAGCTCCGTCCAGCCGAGCAACGTCTCGGCGAAGTCGCGCGCGCCGGAAGGTTTGGGCCCCTCGGTCCATTGCAGGCCGATCAGCGTGAACGGCTCGCCCTTGTCGACGGAGAGGCCAAAGCTCAGGTCGTTGCGTTGAGAGCTCACCTGCGCGCGGTTCGACGTGACGGTCAGATAGGTCGCCGACGGGTCGGTGTTGGTCGCGGTACCGGTAATCGCCACATGGGCGGGGCTCTTCAGCGCCGTGAGAATCACCGGCAGCTCGTCGACGGACGCGAGGTATGTGCCGTCGATGTTGACGCTCGACACCAGCCCGTAGCCTTGCTTGCCGACGGTCAGCGCGATCGGACCGGCGCTCCAGTCCACCTCGCTGAACGTCACTCTGCCGTCGCTCCCGGTAAGCTTTTCGAGGCGAGTCCCGTCAGCCTGGTCGAGCGCGACCATCGCGTCGAAGATCAGCGACTGCGATTGGCCTCCTGCGCCGACGAGCTCGAACACACGTACCGTGAACGACGAGGGGCCCGTCGCGGCGTCCGGCTGCGTGTCGCCGCCGCCGTCGGCCGGCGTGCCACCGTCGGGCGCGACCGTCTCATCGCCGCACCCCCAGGCCACGAGCGCCAAGAGCAGCAAACCCAGGCGCACTGACATCCATCCCTTCGCTTGCATGGCAGCCTCCTTCGCGTGGTTGCTGAAGGAGGACGGAGCATCGGTCGTGCCAGCCTCTACGACGGCGCCAAGTCGGCGTGTGGATTGGGATGGCCGTGTGCGTGTCGCGCCGAGTCGCGTCTTGTCGCGCGACGAGCCGCGTTCGCGCTACTTGTCGTCGAGCAGCTCGAGCGGCGGCCGGCGCACCCGCCACGTCTTGGCGTGCGCGATGGTCTCGGCGTGCGCGTCGCCGCTGAGCTTGCCCTCGCGGATCAGCTGCTGCACGAGCGCGCGCGCTCTGGGCCGACAGAAGCGCTGGCCTGGGAGCGCGCAGCGCACCGCGCCGCCCGCCCACCAGTCGATCCATTTCGATCCCGCGGCGAGCAGCAGCACCACCACCTTGGGGTGTGGCAGCGCGACGAGAAGCGTCGGCACGCGGCGCAGCTGCGGCGTCCTGTCGAGCGCGCTCGTCTTGCGTGCGTCCGCGCCGCGCGCGAGCAGGGCGCGCACGGCGTCGACGTGGCCGCGTCGCGCAGCGCGAAAGAGCGGCGTCATGCCGTCGCGGCGGCAGTCGATATCGACGCCGCCCGTCGCGGCCTGCCGGATCGCCGCGGCGTCGCCGCGCTCGGCTGCCTGGTGCAGCGCGGGCGGACAGGCCGGGGCGTTATCGGGCTCGTCGAGCAGGCGCGTCTTGGCGACGCATCGAGTGCGCGTGCGCGCCCAGGTGATCGCGAAGAGGGCGTAGCCTGAACAGTCGATGCGGTCGACGACGACGGGGCGCCGGTAGTTGTCTTTCGCGTTGATCAGCAGCGTGACGTCCGCTTGCGATGGCCCCGTCTGTCGCACCACGGTTTCCGTGTACTGCGTGTTGCCAACACTGTAGGTCGAGCTCTCGCGAAAGTTCGACGCGCGCAGGTAGACGTTCTCGGCGCGACGCGTGCCGTGCTGCAGCGGGCGGCGGTCGAGCGTCTTGACCGGACCGAGCAGCACGGGGCTGATGGTGTAGCGCGCGGTGAGCGTCGAAGGCGTGCAGGCGCTCGACACGCTCGCCGTGGCGAGGGCGACAGCCAGTAGACGTGCGGTCCTCATCGGCGCGGCCCGTCGGCGCCGGGAAGGCGGCTGAGACGTTTGATCACGGACGCCGAGCAGAAGACGGCTTTTCCGGTCAGCCGAGCGCTGCGCGAGGTCACGTTGTTGTAGCGCGAGATCCTCGACGCCGAGGCGACCATCACGACGACGTTGGCGCCGCGAAAATCCGCGCTCCAACGCATGTAAGTGAGCGGATTGTAGGTGTGGTGTTTTCGCGCGCACAAGTAACACACCGAGCCGACCAGCGAGCGGAAGGCGCACTGCCGCGCGGTGATCGCGTGTGACTCGAGGCTGCGCGGAAGCAGCAGCACCGGCCGGCTCGCTCTCAGCGAAGAGGGTGTCCACGGCCGGCAGCCCGCGGCGCCGGCGCCGAGCAGCCCCAGCACCAGCACAGCCAGCGAGACAGGCGCCAGCGCGCGCGTCGTGCTGCGCCGCTCAGCGCGCACGTGGCACCTCGGCCGCTGGTTTTGGCGCGCCTGCGCCTTGCCGCCGGCGCACGATCACACCGGTGACCTCGATGGTGTGACAGCCCGGCCAGAAGGGCAGGATCGTGAACGGGAAGAACCAGTTCAACGCGCAGTTCTGCGCTCGGATCGCCAGGCGCACCACGCCTTCGCCGCCGGCGGCGCGCACGCGCTCGTTGACCGCGCTCGAGATGTCCAACACGCCGCGCATCGCGCCGTAGAAGATGCCGTACTGCGTGGCGTGGATCTCGAGCGCGCCGACGGGCTGCAGCGTCTCGCCGAGGGTGTGTACCCGGCCGTCACCGTCGGGCAGCGAGGCTGAAAGCGAGAGCGGATAGGCGGCGCTCTTGGCCGTCACCTGCGCGCCGGCACCGGCGCAGCCGGCGAGCAGGGCGGCCGCCGAGAGTCCGAGCAGCGCTCGCCATGTTTGTCGCCGCTGCATCGCCACCCCCGCGCCCTGGCACTACCACGCTGGCTGTTAGGCGGGCATGACGCTCGTCATGCCCGGTGTGCAGGCACCGCTATCAGGCGTGCGCGCCGGGGTTTGCCCCGTGGCACTTCTTGTACTTCTTGCCGCTGCCGCACGGACACGGGTCGTTGCGGCCGACGCGCGGCGTGGCGCGGCGGATCGTCTTGGTGACCTCGACGTGCTCTTCGCCGTCGCCGTCCATCGACATCATGTCGCCGCGGCCCATGCTCATCTTTCGCTTCTTGTGGCGGTACTGCGGCAGGTCCTGATCCTCTTCCTGCACCTGGATGCGGAAGAGCTTGGAGATCACGTTGGCGTGAATGCGCTCCATCATCTCGGAGAACATGTCGAAGCCGCGCTGCTTGTAGATTTGCTTCGGGTCGCGCTGGCCATAGCCTTCGAGCCCGATGCCCTGGCGCAGGTAGTCCATCGCGCGCAGGTGGTCGATCCACTGCGTGTCGATCTCGTCGAGATAGAAGTGGCGCGCGAAGTAGAGGAAGTAGATCGGGCCGAGCTCGGTCTCTCTCGCCTCGATGACCTTCTCCACCTGCTCCCAGGCCTTCTCGGCGAGCACTTGCCGGTCGAGGGCGAGCTCGTTGAGGTCGATACGGATCGCGAAGACCTGCTCGAGGGCGTCCTCGAGCGCCTTGATGTTCCACTCGTCGGCGCGCACCTTCTCGGGGCAGTGCTCGTCGATCTTGGCGCCGATGGCCTGGTCGCAGAGGTCGAGGATGCGCTCGCGCTGCTGGATCAGCGAGACAGCGACCTCGCGGATCGCCTTGGCGATGCACTTCTTGGCGTCGTTGCGCTCGGCGCGCAGGTTCACCACGGCGCCGAAGTAGCGGTAGAGCTCGTGCGTCAGCGCCTCGTTGTCGACCTCGCCGACGAGCTTGGCCTTCTTCTCTTTTCCGTCGCCGTCGCCGCTGTCCTCGGCTTCGTAGTCTTCCGGCTTGGGGTCGAGCCGATACGGGTGCGCGCCGACGCCCTCGAAGAACGTCTCGACGATCTGCGTCACGCGCGGGCGCAGCTTCTCGCCGAGCGACTCCACCGTCCACTCGCCGGACTTGATCGGCGGCGCGGCCTTTTCGGCTTCGCCCTCGTCATCGTCGCCGTCGTCGAGGGTGTAGATGCCCTCGAGCACCTCTTTGCGCAGCTTGTAGATCGTCTTGCGCTGCTGGTTCATCACGTCGTCGTAATCCAGCAGGTGCTTGCGGATGTCGAAGTTGTGTCCTTCGACCTTCTTCTGCGCGTTCTCGATGGCCTTGTTGACGAAGCGATGCTCGATCGGCTCGTCTTCTTTCATGCCGAGCTTCGACATCAGGCCCTGGATGCGCTCGGCGCCGAAGATGCGCAGCAGGTCGTCTTCGAGCGACAGGTAGAAGCGTGACGAGCCAGGGTCACCTTGGCGGCCCGAGCGGCCGCGCAGCTGGTTGTCGATGCGGCGCGACTCGTGTCGCTCGGTAGACAAGATGTGCAGGCCGCCGGCGGCGAGCACTTCCTCGCGCTCGGCCGAGCACTGCTTCTTGTACTTCTCGAACGCCGCCTCGTACTTGTCGGGCTGCGCGTCAGGGTTGGCTTCTTGCTTGGCGAGCGCCTCGGCGTTGCCGCCGAGCACGATGTCGGTGCCGCGACCGGCCATGCTCGTCGAGATCGTGACCGAGCCCTTGCGGCCGGCCTGCGCCACGATCTCAGCCTCGCGCTGATGATGCTTGGCGTTGAGCACGTGGTGCTTGATGCCGCGCTTCTTGAGCAGCTTGGAGAGCACCTCCGACTTTTCGACCGACGCCGTGCCGACAAGCACGGGCTGGCCCGCCTCGTGACACTCGATGATCTCCTCGATGGCCCATTTGAACTTGGCCTTCTCGGAGTTGTAGATCACGTCGTGGTGGTCCTTGCGGATCACCGGCTTGTTGGTCGGGATGACGAGGCACTCGAGCTTGTAGATCTTGTAGAACTCCTCCGCTTCCGTCTCGGCGGTGCCCGTCATGCCCGCGAGCTTGTTGTACATGCGGAAGAAGTTCTGGAACGTGATCGTCGCGAGGGTTTGGTTCTCCTCCTCGATCTCGACGTTCTCTTTGGCTTCGATAGCCTGGTGCAGGCCGTCGGACCAGCGGCGACCGGGCATCTTGCGGCCGGTGTGCTCGTCGATGATGAGGACCTTGCTCTCCTCGACGACATACTTGACGTCGCGCTTGTAGAGCGCGTGGGCCTGCAGCGCCTGGGTGATGTGGTGCAGCCAGGAGATGTTCTGCGGGTCGTAGAGGTTGCCGACCTTGAGCTCCTTTTCCACGCGCTCGACGCCGGTGTCGGTGAGCATCGCGGAGAAGGCCTTCTCGTCGACCGAGTAGTCGACGTCCTTCTTGAGGCGCAGCACCACGTCGTTGCAGCGGTGGTAGAGGCCGGCGCTCTCTTCGGCGGGGCCGCTGATGATCAGCGGCGTGCGCGCCTCGTCGATGAGGATCGAGTCGACCTCGTCGACGATGGCGTAGTGAAGCTCGCGCTGCGCGTAGAGCTCGATCGAGTCCTTCATGTTGTCGCGCAGGTAGTCGAAGCCGAACTCGTTGTTCTGCCCGTAGGTGATGTCGGAGCGGTAGGCTTCCTGGCGCTCGCGGTCGGGCATGTCGTGGTAGATGACGCCCACGCTCATGCCGAGGAAGTTGTAGATGCCGCTCATCCAGTCGGCGTCGCGTCGGGCGAGGTAGTCGTTGACGGTGACGAGGTGGGCGCCGCGCTCTTCGAGCGCGTTGAGGTAGATCGGCAGCGTCGCGACGAGCGTCTTGCCCTCACCGGTTTTCATCTCGGCGATGGTGCCGCGGTGCAGCACCATGCCGCCGATCATCTGCACGTCGTAGTGGCGCATGCCGAGGCGGCGGCGTCCGACCTCGCGCACCAACGCGAACGCTTCCGGGAGGATCGAGTCGAGGGCTTCGCCGTTGGCGATGCGCTGTTTGAAGGCCGGCGTGTAGGCCTGCAGCTCGGCGTCGCTCTTGTCCTTCATCGCCGGCTCGAGCTCGGCGATCTGAGCCACGCGAGGCTGCATTTTTTTGATCTCGCGGGCGTTCTTGCTGCCCACGATCTTGTCCATCAAGAATTTGATCATCGTGATTGCCGGCCTTTAGGTCGCGCCCGGGTGCGCAACCCGTGCATCATAGCCACGCTCGACAGATGAGCAAGGCGTAAGCCCGCGAGTCATCTGGAGCCTTTACAGCCCGTCGGCGATGGCGTAGCCATGTGCCCCAGAGATGCTCCGCTCGAACCTCATGCGGCTCGTCGACCTGGCTCTCGGCGCGCAAGATCGCGAGCGGCTCGAGAGCGTCCCCACCCGCACCAATGAATACGGCTACGATCCCTTTGGCTTCCACCGTGACGGCCTCAAGGTCGCCGGCCTGATCGTCCGCTTCCTCTACCGTTACTACTTCCGCTGTCACGTCAGCGGGCTCGAGAACGTGCCCGACGGTCGCGTGATGCTCGTCGCCAACCACGCCGGGCAGCTGCCCTTCGACGGCGCGATGATCGGCGCGGCGCTGCTCTTCGACGGCAAGCCGCCGCGACTGCCGCGCGCGATGGTCGAGCGGTTCGTCGCCACGGTGCCGTACTTCAGCTACTTCTTCTCGCGCATCGGCCAGGTCGTCGGCACCCCCGACAACTGCCTGCGCTTGCTCGAAGACGAGGAGGTGCTGCTCGTCTTTCCCGAGGGCGCGCGCGGCATCTCGAAGCCGCTCACGCGGCGCTACCAGCTGCAGGACTTCGGCACCGGCTTCATGCGGCTGGCGCTGGCGGCGAGCGCGCCGGTGGTGCCTGTCTCGATCGTCGGCTCCGAAGAGCAGGCGCCGGCGATCAACGTCAAGCCGCTGGCGCGGCTGCTCAACACACCCTCGGTGCCGTTGATGTTGGTGCCGCCGTTCGTCCCGCTCTTGCCGCTGCCGGTGCGCTACCACATCCACTTCGGCGAGCCGCGCTGCTTCGAGGGCGACCCCGACGACGACGAGCTGCTCGCGGAGAACATCCGCCAGGTGCGGCTCGCGCTCGAGTCGCAGATGCGCTCGAGCCGCATCTTGCGGCGCGGCGTGTTTTCATGAGCGAAGCCAAGACCATCGTCGTCACCGGCATCGGTGGGCGCTTCGGGCGGCTGGTGGTGCGGGCGCTGCATCGCGCCGGCCACACCATCATCGGCATCGACGCGCGCCCCATCGACGACCTGCCCAAAGACGTCGAGCACCTGCGCGTCGACCTACGCTCCAAGCGCGCCGTCGACGTGTTTCGCCGCCGCGACGTCGGCGCGCTGATCCACCTCGGGCTGCTGCACGGTCTGCGCAGCGGGCAGGCGAGCAAGCAGCACGAGTGGAACGTGGCCGGCACCGCGCGGCTGCTCGAGATGTGTCTCGAACAGTCCGTGCGCAAGGTGATCCTGCTCTCGAGCGCTTCGCTGTATGGCCCGCGCGCCGACAACGATCAGTTTCTGCGCGAGGACGCGCCGCTGCTGGCGGCGGCGGACTTTCCGGCGGTGCGCGATCTCGTCGCCGTCGACATGAGCGCGCAGTCGTTCTTCTGGCGCGCGCGCGGCAGCGACGTGGACACGGTGATCCTCCGGCCTGTGCACATCCTCGGCAGTGTGCGCAACGCGCCGTCCAACTATCTGCGGCTGGAGCGCATCCCGGTGCTGATGGGCTTCGATCCGATGGTGCAGGTGATCCACGAGCTCGACGTCGTCGACGTGATGATCAGGGCGCTCGAGCCTGGCGTGCACGGCATCTTCAACGTCGCCGGGCCGGCCGAGGTGCCGCTCTCGCGCGTGGTCGCCGAGACAGGCGCGCCCACGCTGACGATCCCGTACTCGGCGATGCGGCTCGGGCTCGGCGCGCTGTGGCGGCTGCGCCTGACGCACTACCCGGTGCCCGAGCTCTTGCACATTCGCTTCAGCGCGATGGTCGACGACAGCCGCGCCCGCGAAGAGCTCGGCTACCACCCGCGCCGAACCCTGCGCGAGGCCGTGCAGGCGGCGCTGGCGGCGCGCTGAGGCGGCGTGAACATGGCGCGACGTTCCGAGCGTTAACCGATGTTCACAGGCGGCCTTGTGCGGTGGATCTCCAATCCAAGAGTGCCCTGTGATAACAGGTGGATAGATGTGGTGGCAGCGATGCCTATGGCGGCATAGCTCTTGCTGCCTTGAAGCGCGACCACACGATCTACTCCATGGGAGTCTCGATATGAAGCGCTCGATTTTGCTCGCCACCCTGTTGGTCCCGATCGCCCTCGCGGGCTGTCACATCTTCGTCGACAACGAGGACGATCAATCCCGGGGCGGATGGTGGCACTACTGCGACGCCACCGGCTGCTATCGCTGCACGGCGGCGGGCTGCGAGCTCCCCGACTCCTACTGCGTAGACAATGCGCAGTGCCCCGAAGGCCTCGTCTGCGGCGACCGCGGCATCTGCCGCACCCCCGACCAACAGTGTCAGGTCTCCGGCGAGTGCAACAGCGGCTTCATCTGCAAGATCGGCCAGTGCGTGCCCGGCCCCGTCAGCGGCTGTCAGAGCAACGACGACTGCGGCATCGGCGCCACCTGCAACAACGGAACGTGCCAGAACACGGGCGCCTGCACGGTCAAGAGCGACTGCGACAAGTACGGCAGCAACTACGACTGCAAGTCCGGCAGCTGCGTGCTCGGCACGCCCGTCACGCCGGGCCCCGCCTGCACGACCGCGGCGCAGTGCTCGAGCAAGCTCTGCGTCAACAACCAGTGCGCCACCTGCTCGGGTGACTGCGGCGGCGCCAAGACCTGTCAGCTCGATGTGCACTGCGGCACCGGCCGCCGCTGCCTCGACGGCCAGTGCGTTGCCGGTTGCCAGGGCAACGGCGACTGTGGCAGCGGTCAGGTCTGCAAGAGCAGCGTGTGCGTGACCGCCGCCGCCGGCGACATCACCGACCCCGTCGACAACATCGGCACCTACTGCGACAAGGCCGACGACTGCGGCGGCTCGCTGGCGTGCGTCAACAACAGCTGCATGGCGACGTGCACGGCCACCGGCGCCTGCGCCAACACCAACGACATCTGCGGCACCGGCATGGCGCTCAGCGACGCGACGATCCGCGTCTGCCGTCCCGACACGTCGGCGCGCCTCGAGTGCAAGATCACCAAGGACTGCGACTCCAGCGAGACCTGCGTGAGCGGTATCTGCCGCACGGTCTGCAGCCGCGCGGTCGACTGCGCCAGTTGCAACGACGGACCGGTGTGCGGCGCCGGCGGCTTCTGCATGACCGAGCAAGAGGTCAACGCCGAGTGCACGCTCAACAGCGACTGCAGCGGTGGCCAGGCCTGCCTCGGCAGCAAGTGTGTGAGCCTCTAAGCGGTCCGATGCGTACCTCCCTCTCCATCCTGGTCCTCGTCGTCGCTGCCTCGGGCCTCGTGACGAGCTGCGCTGGCAGCGACGAGCGACGCACGCCGCCCTGCCAGGCCGCGGTCGAGCTGTGGAACGGCTGCGCGTCAGCTGACCGCCAAGACGTCTTCGGCGTGCCCAAGCTGCAGTGGAACGGCCCCTGCCAGGATGGCGTCGACTTCGTCATCGACACCGGTAACACGATCAAGGTCAACCTCAAGACGTGGGCCGACGCCTACACCCAGTGTCAGGCGCGCGGCGACGTGATGCCGTTTACCTGCATGTGTCCCGGCGTGCCGTTCGTGATCCCGACCTATCAGCCGCCGGCCACCTGTGGCGACTTCACGCCCGAGGGCGTGGCGGACGTCTGCACGACGTTCAACGAAAGCTACGTCGCGAACACGCCGCAGCCGTAGCGGGCCTCGGGCCTCAGGCCTCGGGCCTCAGGTAGCTCCCCTCGAGACGATACCTAGCCCCTAGCACGACGGGTGTGTTGCGTGCGCCGTGGCCGATGGGGGCATCGATCGCTAGCGGCAGGTCGAGGGGCAGCAGGCGCTCGCGCAGCGCGTCGATGGCGCGGTGTGGGGTCGGTTCTTCGGTGTCGCAGCGGGTGAAGTCGCCGAGCACGATCGCGCGCGCGCCGTCGAGACAGCCCGCCTGCACGAGCTGCGTCACGCAGCGGTCGAGGCGGTAGGGCGACTCGCCCACGTCTTCGAGCACGACGATGGCGTCCCGCGCGTCGAGCGCGTGCGCCGTGCCGGCGAGGCTGGCCAGCACGGTGAGGTTGCCGCCCACGAGACGGCCGTCGACATCGCCTTCGACGAGGCGCGTGAGATCGTCGAGGGCGGGGGGCGAGCCGCGCAGCGTGGCGACCAGCGCGGCGGCGTCGGCGTGATCGAGGTCGCCGAGCTGCGTCAGCACGGGGCCGTGCACGCTCGGCACGCCGAGGCGCGCGGCCCAGCAGTGAAGGGCTGTGATGTCGGAGAAACCGGCCAGCGGTAGCCGGCGCGCCTGCAGCGTCTTGCCGGCGCCAGGGCCGAGGGCGCCGAGCAGACGCGCGCAGCCGTAGCCGCCACGGACGAAGAGGACCGCGCCCGCCCGCGGCTCGCCGAGCGCGCGTTCGAAGGCGGCGGCGCGCGCGTGATCGTCCGCTGCCAGGTAGGGCAGCGGGCCGCCGCGCTCGGGCACGTAGCGCAGGTCTACGTGGGGGTGGTGCGCGCGCAGCACGGCGAGCCCGCGCACGACGCGCTCGTCAGGCGCCGGCCCGGCAGGCGCCATGATCACGATGGTCTCGTGCTCGGCGAGCGGCCTGAAGGTCACTTGCGGCGCTTGCGGCCGCCGCGCCGTTTGCGTCGGCGCTTGGACGACGTCGTCTCCGCTTCGCCGTCGCCGTCGCCGTCGCCATCGCTGTCACTGTCGCTGTCAGCGTCGCCGTCGTCCGAGCTGCTGTCGTCGTCGTCGCCGCTGTCTTCGTCGTCTTTCTTCTCGACGTCGACGGCGCCGTAGAACGCCGTCTTGCGGCGCGCGCGCAGCTCCTGCACGACGCCTTCGTCGTCGTCGCCGCCGCCTTCGCCGCCGCCGTCGATGTCACTGTCGCTGTCGCCCTCTGCCTCGGCTTCGCGCGCCAGCTCTTCGGCCTCGATGCGCTCGGTGTCCTCGCGCTGCGGTGGGGCTGCGCTGATCTCGCCGCTGGTCGCTTGCAGCGACTGCGTGTCGCCCGTCGGCGCGCGGCCGAAGCGCATCATGTCGGGCGGCGGCGCGTCGCCACCGTCCGGCGTGTCGGCTTCGAACACGTACTCGCCGGCAGGCGCGCTGTCGATCACCGTCGCCGACTCGTCGAGCCCACCGGGCTGCTGCGCCACCTCGGTGTCGCCGCCGCCGTAGCTCCCGTCGATGCGCTCGGTGTCCTCGCGCTGGGCGGCCGCGTGAACGACGGTCTCGGCGTTGGACGCATCGGCGCTCGCCGCATCGGTCTCGCCGCTTTCGCTGGCGGTCGTGTCGGTGGCGGTCTGACGCAGCAGCTCGGCCTGCGCCTCGGCCGTGGCGATGTGTCGAAGGGCCGCCGCTTCGGCGCGCGAGGCGGTACGAAACGCTGGCGCGTTGGCGTTGAAGGCTCGGTGCTTGCCGCCGATGGCCTCGGGCTCGGCCATCTCGATGGCGAGCTCTCCGGCGGTGGCGAGCAGAGCCTCGACCCCCGCCTCGGACGTGAAGCGCAGCCGCATTCCGGGCCGCGTGGTCTCGGCCTGCTGTTGCTGGCGGCGCGGTTGCTCGACGACCCGCTCGACGCGCGCCGTCACGCGCTCGAGCGTGTCTTCGGGCTGCTCGCTGTCCGCGGGCGCCAGCTCGATGACGCTGCCCACCGGCATGGGTACGTCGGTGTGTAGAAAGCCACCTTCATTGTCGACGTCGTCGACCACTGCGCGCCGCATCAGCGGTACGTCGCGATAGCGCACCGACACTGCCACCTGCTGACCCAAAATGACCCCCTTTCGTCCGTATGGTACACCACACGGTGATGCGATATCTCGGCCTAGACGTCGGCAGCAAGACCATCGGCCTCGCCGTGGGTGACGCCGACAGCGCAGTTGCCACGCCGCTGTCGACGCTCGAGCGCCACGGCGGCGCGCGCGACATCGAGGCCGTACGCACAGCGGCCGCCGAGGCGGGCGCCGACGCGCTGGTGCTCGGGCTGCCGCTGACGATGGAGGGCAGCGAGGGCCTGATGGCGCGCCGCGTGCGCCGCTTCGGTGACGCGCTCGCAGCCGCGCTCGAGCTGCCCGTGCATTACGCAGACGAGCGCTTCAGCACCGTTGCAGCCGAGCGCGCGCTGCTCGAGGCCGACGTCAGCCGCGCGCGCCGCAAGCAGGTCGTCGACCACGTCGCCGCGACGCTGATCCTGCAGACCTTCCTCGACGCCGCGCGCGCCGCGGCCGCCGCGAGAGGCCAGCCGTGAGCAAGCGCTCGTTTCGCGCCGCGCTGGTCGTCTTCGCGGTCACCGTCGTGACGCTCGTCGTGGTGGCGCTGTGGGTCTATGGCTACGCCAAGGCCTATCCCGACCGACCGCTGCAAAAGCCGGGGCGTTCGGTGAAGCTCGTCATCCCGCACGGCAGCAACTTCTCCAAGGTGCTCGGGCTGCTCGAGCAGCACAACGTCGTCCCGAGCCCGCTGGCGTTTCGCATCTTCGCCAACGTCAAAGGCAAGGCCTCGAAGATCCGCGCCGGCAAGTACACGATCGACACGTCGTGGACGCCCGCCAAGCTGCTCGAGATCCTCGTCAAGGGCGTGCCCGCGCCGTCGGTCAAGGTCACCATCCCGCCCGGCAAGACCATGCTCGAGGTGGCGCAGATCCTCGCCGACAAGAAGATCGTCACCAGCGCCGCGGCGCTGATCAAGCTGATGTACGACCGCCCGTTTCTGCGGCGTCTCGGCGTGCCGTCGAAGACCATCGAGGGCTTTCTGTTCCCCGACACCTACAAGCTCAAGGCCCCGACGCACCCCAAGGAGGTGCTGCGGCGGCTCTTTCTCGCGCACCGCCGCGTCTACTACGCGCTCGCCGCCAAGTATTCGGGCGCGCTCAAGCGCCTGCGCACCAGCTTCGGTTGGGGCCACAAAGAGATCGTGACGCTGGCGAGCATCGTCGAAAAGGAAACCGGCAAGAAGCACGAGCGCCCGCGCATCGCGTCGGTCTTTCTCAACCGCCTGCGCCTGCCCGGCTTCAACCCGAAGGTGCTGCAGACCGATCCGACGATCATCTACGGCTGCACCGTGCCGCTCGAGAAGTCCGACGCGTGCAAGAAGTTCAACGGCCGCATCCGCACCATCCACCTGCGCGACAGAGACAACGCGTGGAACACCTACACGCACAGCGGCCTGCCGCCAACGCCGATCTCCAACCCGGGCAAGGCCGCTATCGAGGCCGTCTTCAAACCCGAGCGATCGCGTTATCTCTACTTCGTCTCGCGCAACGACGGCACGCACTACTTCTCTGCCACCAAAGCGCTGCACGAGCGCGCGGTCGACTTCTATCAGCGCAATCGCGGTCCCAAGCCGCCGCCGCAGCCCTAGCGCGAACCGAGCGCGTTGCTCGCTAGAGGACGAGGGAGAGCAGGGCGGCGGTGAGAAAGCCGACCGCCACGGCGGCGATCAGCGCGCCGCTGATCCAGGCCCACTGCGGCACGGGCTCGGGTTGTGTGCGGACGGCGCGCGCCACATCGATCGCCGCGTCGGCATCGTCGATTGGCACGGCGCGACGCGACCGAGGCGCGAACGGGATCGTCGGCAGCTCGACCGCTCGTCTCGGCGCGCGGCTGCGCGGCGCGACGACGGGCACCGGCGGCAGCGGCGGCGGCGGGGTTTGCACGCGCGGCCTCGGCAGCGTCGACGCCGAGAACGCCAGCACTAGATCGTCAGCCGGCTCGTGCTCGGTGACGGGCGCATACGCGTGGTCGTGCGGCGAGTAGAACGGCACCGTGAGGCCCAACGCGTCGCTGGCGCTGCCGCCATAGAGCGCGTGCAGCGGCGCTCGGCGCGTTGCTTCGTCGTCACGAACCATGGCTCTGCCGGCGGTGCCTCCCGGCGAACACGCTAGGGCACACATCGGGCCGCGTCAATTAATACCATATCAGTAGGTATTATTTTGGGCACTCCGGAGCATGGTTTGTAGAAAGTTTGATGACGTTTGTTTATGGTTTGCTAAACCCCTCCAGAACCATGGAGGGCTCATGCAAACGCTTAATCTGAAGAGACTGACCGTCATCGTTTCGACCCTTGTCGCGCTGGGGCTGCTCGCAGGGTGCGGCGACAGCAGCCCGAGCAACACACCCGACGCCGGCATCGAGGCCGGCACCGGCGATGGGCCGAGCGGGCTGCAGACCATCGCCGAGATCGCCATCGGCAACCCAGACTTCTCGACCCTCGTCGCGGCGGTGCAGAAGGCCGAGCTCGTCGACGTGATCAGCGGCGCGGGCCCATTCACGGTCTTCGCGCCCAACAACAAGGCCTTCGAGGACGCCGGCATCACCAGCCTCGACGGCTTCACCAAAGAGCAGCTGCAGCAGATCATCCTCTATCACGTGATCCAGGGCGCCACCGTCAAGGCGGCGGACGTCAAGGCGGGACCCGTGACAAGCGCCGCCGACCTGACGTTCTTCATCGGCACAGACTCCGGCGTGACGATCAACGGCGGCAACGCGGTCAGCGGCGGCGCCAACGTGGTGGCCACCGACATCGAGGCCAGCAATGGCGTTATCCACGTCATCGATCGGGTGATGCTGCCGCCGGACATCCCGACGCTGGCGACCTACGGCGGCCTCGGCGAGCTGGTCAACGCCGTCGTCGCAGCGGGCAATGTCGGCAACGACAAGCTCGTCGACGTGCTCAAGGGCGCAGGTCCTTTCACCGTCTTCGCACCCACTGACGACGCCTTCAAGGCCATCGCGGCGCCGACGGATCCGGACGCATTGCGCGACGTGCTGCTCTATCACGCCATCGGCGCGAGCGTCGCGTCGGACGCGATCCCGCCCAAGGCCGACTCGCTGCTGCAAAACAAGTGGGGCAACGGCGTCACGCTGCTCTTCGACACCTCGAGCGGCGCCAAGGTCAACGACGCGTCGGTCGTGATCGCCGACCTCAAGGCCACCAACGGCGTCGTGCACGTCATCGACAAGGTGCTGCTGCCGCCCAACATCGTCGACATGGCGACCATCGCCGGCTTCAGCGAGCTGCTCGGTGCCGTCGGCGCTGCCGCCGACCTGCCGGGACCGACCAAGGTCGCCGACGCGCTCGCCGCGGACAAGCCGTACACGGTGTTCGCGCCAACCAACGCGGCGTTCGGCGCCATCACGCCGCCCACCGATCCCGCCGTGCTGCGCGATGTGCTGCTGCTTCACGTGGTCGAGGCGGCGGCGCCGGTGCTCTCCAGCGGCCTGCCCAGCACGCCGGTCGACACGCTGCTCAGCGGCGAGCAGCTGTCCTTCAACGCCGGAGGCCCGAGCGTGAGCAGCGCGGGCACCGCCGGTGCGGCTATCGGTCCGTTCGACATCAACGTCACCAACGGCGTCATCCACGTCATCGACAAGGTGCTGCTGCCCTAGCCGCGGCCGGGATCGACGGCTACTTCGGCTGCAGCTGCGACTCGCTGAGCGGCTGCAGCCGCGCGGGCATCGCGCCGGCGCGCAACACGGCGGCCAACGTCTTGGCCTCGTGCAAAAGCGCCACCGCGCTGCGCGCCGCGCCGCCCAGGTCGATCACCGCGCGACCGCCGCGGATCGCGCTCTGCACCACCGGCGCCGACATCACGTGACCGTCGACGACGATGGCGAGCCGCCGGCCCACGTTGCGTGCGGTCATCTCCCCGAACCGGCGCGCGCCCACCTCGCCGAGGCGCATCGCGACCTGCGCGCGCCCGGTGTGGTCGTCGATGATGGCGCGCGCGCTAGTGACGTCGTTGCTGGTCAGCCCCGTCTCGCGCTCGAGCAGGAACAGCTCGTAGAGCGGCGCGCCGCGTCGCTGGACCTCGAAGCTCGCGCCCACCAGCAGCCGCCCCGCGACGTGTCGCGCGTGCTCGTGCGCCAGCCGCTGCAGCGCCGCGCGGTCGCGACCGACGAGCGCCGTGTAGCGCACGGTGCGCCCGTCGCGCCCCGAGTAGCTGCGCGGTCGCGGTTCGACGAGCCCACCGCGCCCGAGCTCGCGTGCAAGGGCGCGCAGCGGGTCACCGGCGTCGTTGATGAACGTCAGCTCCAGCCGCCCGCCGCGCGCGAGCACGCGCTTGACGTCGCGCATGGTCGCCGCCTCGAGCGCGGGGACGTCGACATCGAGCTCGTCACCTCGGCGCGTGACGACGGCGCCGTCGACGCCGAGCTGCTCGAGGCGCGCCTTGACTCGCGCGAGGCAGGCTTGCTTGCTGCGCTCGTCGAGCTTCACGCCGGCGAGCGGGGTCATGCGGTAGACCATGCGCAGCGCGGGCTTGGGCCGCAGCATCTCGCGCAACAGCAGCACGCCGCCGACCACCAGCACCAGCGCCGCGACGATGACGGCGATGATGATGCCGCGGCTCTTGGCGGGCGCGCTCATGCGCGCGCGTTTATAGCACGTTGGTGTAAGGTCGCGCCGTGCAGGCATGAGCCGCTTTCTGATCTCGCTCGCCATCGCCGCCGTGGCGTTGGCTTGGCCGCTGGCGCGCATCTGGCGTGACCGACGCGTCGGCGCGCTGGCCTTCTTCGCGCCGCTGCCGATCTACGCGGCGCTCGCGCTCGGCGCGCTGCTGCTGCGCCGGCATGTCGTCGGACCGTACATCCCCGATCCCGCCATGTGGCTCGTCTCGATGGGGTTCTTCGGGGGGACGCTGACGCTGCCGGCAGGCTACGCGCTGCTGTGTCTGCTCGCGCGTCGGCGCCGGCCGCGCCTGGCGCCCCTCGGTGCGCTGCTCGCGCTCGCGCTCGTCGGCCTGGGCAGCTGGGCCTGGCTGCTGGAGCCGGCGCTGCTCGCCGAGCGTCACTACGTGATCGTCACGCCGCGCGCGCCGGTCCGCCCGCTGACGATCCTGCACGTCTCCGATCTGCAGACCGACGGCCCCTGTCGCCGCGAGCGCCTCGCCATCGAAGCGATCAAGCGCGGCCACCCCGATCTCGTCGTCTTCACCGGCGACTTCATGAACGACGATGGCGACGACGAGCGCGCCGCGGTGGTGGCCGCGTCGGCCAACCGCTTCGTGCGCGCGCTGCACGCGCCGCTCGGCGTCTTCGCCGTGCTCGGCGACTGGGATGGCTGGGGCAAACGCTGGCCAGCGCAGCTCCAGAAGGTGCTCGCGGGCGGATCGCTTCGCGTGCTGCGCGGCGAGACGGTCGACATCGAGGTTCCTGGCGGCGGCCACGTGGCGCTCTTCGGCGTCGGCGGCGGCCCAGGCAGTCATCCCGTGCGGCCGACCAACAGCAGCCGGCCAGGGCTGCGCCTGGTGATCACGCACCACCCCGATCGCGCCGCCGCGCTGCTACGCCGCGGCGAGGCCGACCTCGTCCTCGTCGGCCATACCCACGGCGGTCAGGTCGTGCTGCCCGGCCTCGGCGCGCTGATCACGCACAGCAAGCTCGGCCTCGCCGGCGGCAAGCACGTGCTGCACGGAATCCCGCTGCTGATCTCGCGCGGCATCGGCCTGCGCGGAAACAGCGCGCCGCGCATCCGCTTCAACTGCCCGCCGGAGATCTCGTGGGTCACGGTCAAGCGCCCCTGAGCAGCGGAGGCCTCGGGCCTCGGGCCTCGGGCCTCGGGCCTCGGGCCACAGGCCACAGGTCGCGCCGTAGGCTCGCGCTTCGCGCTTCGCAGTCGGAGTTGCATCGCGTCGACTGAAACAGAGTTCCTCGTGGCCATCGACGCCTGCCGACGGTACGAGGCGCGGGGGCAAGCTCAGCGATCCTGTGGCCTGTGGCCCGTGGCCTGTGGCCTTCGGCCGCGCCACACGGCGGACGGACGAGCGAGCGACTATCTCCTCGCCAGCTCCGCGAGCGGACGCACGATGGGCTCGCTCGGCGGATCACGCGCCAGCGCGAGCAGCGCCTGGTTGAGCGGCGCCGCCACTCCGTGCTCGGCGGCGAGGGCGACGATGGTGCCGTTGAGCGCTTCGACCTCGGTCGGCTTTCCGCGGGCGACGCTCTGCCACATGGAGCTGCCGGCGCGCACGCGCGCGCTGCGGCTCGGCGTCTGCGCCGAAGCCTCGCGCATTAGCTGCTCGGGATCGCGGTAGTCGATGCCCGCCGCGTCGAGCACGGCGCGGCCTTCGGCCATCACCGCATCCATGCTGGCGCGTTTGACCTCGCGCGCGAAGTAGGCGTCGACGGCGTTGCGCAGGTTGCTCACCAGCTTGCTCCACTTCCAACGCGCCACGTCGTCCACCGCGGCGGCGGCGAAGCCAGCGCGCGCCAGACGGCTGGCCAGCGCCTCGGCCGTGTCGTCGGCGCCGCGCGGCCAGCGCCCCACGCGCAAAAAGCCCGGCGGCTCGCTGAAGATCTCGACCACGCCTGGCTCGAGGTGCTGCGCGGGCATCCAGACCATCATGCCGTAGGTCGACATGCCCGCCGCCTGCGCCAGCGCCTCGTTGCTCACGCCGTTCTGCGCGCAGACCACCGCGGCGCCGCGCGGCAGCTCGGCGAGCACGCCCGCCGTGTCGTTGGACTTGACCGCCACGAGGTAGACGTCGCCCGCACACTCGGCGACGCGCTCGACGCAGGGCAGGGCGACGCGAAAGCGCCCGCGCTCGTCCGAAAGCTCGATGCGCCCGCGCTCGCGCAGCACGCGCCCGTGCTCGCCGCGCGCGACGCAGACCACGTCCGCGCCGATCTGCGCCAGCCGCGCCGCGATCACGCCGCCCACGGCGCCTGCGCCTACGATCACGATCTTCATCGCTGTCCCGTTGTCTCACGTTCTGCGCCGCGCCTGTCAACTTGGCGCGTCCTGACGCGAGCGATCGCGCTTTTGTCTTCGTGGGCCGGGGATTCGTGCAGGCACGCCCATTGCTCTCAGGCCAGCGCGGAGGACATTGCCGATGAACCGACCCCAGCCCACCGCGGCCACGCGTCTCGTCACGCGCTGGTTCGTCCAGTACAACCCGCTCTACCTGATCAGCGCCGCCGCGGTGCTGGCCGGCCTGTATCTCATCTCGCGCGACCTCAGCGAGCAGAGCGGACAGGCCGCCGACCATTGGATCAGCTTCTTCACCGAGGGCTACCAGTTCGCGCTGATCGCCTGCGCGGCGCTGCTCTACCGGAGGCGCGGCTTGCGCCGTCCGGCGCTGATGCTGGCGCTGATCGCCGTGGCCTACTTCTGCGACCTGACCTTCGAGACGCAGGTCGCGGCGCTTCGCGGCGACGTCGGCCTCGTCTTCGCGCTGATCTGGCTCGCGCTCACGCTCGTCAAGCTGCGCGCGCTCGCCTGGGCGATGGAGCTTCGCATCTCGCGCAGCGGCTACGCGCTCGTCGCCCTGGGCGCAGGCGGGCTGGTGCTGATGCCCCAGCTGCTGGCGCGCGGCCTGCTCGGCCCCTACGGCAGCGCCGCCGTCGCGCTGTTCGCCTTCGGCCTCGGCCTCGTCGCGCAGCTCTTGCCTCCGCGCGTCGACAGCGAAGACGCGGCGCTCGACGACTGGGGCAAGACGGTGCTCGCCCGCGCGCGTCTCGCCAGCTGGGCGATCCTCGGCGCCGCCGTGCTCGGCCACATGATGTGGTGGAGCTACAGCTACAAGCTGTTCTCGCCGACGCTGCCGCTCGCCGTCGCGGGGTTCCTCTTCGCGGCCCGTGCCCAGCTCGCGCGCTCGGTGTGGGTGCTGGTCGCCGCGTCGGTGCTGCCAGTCGCCTTCGGCGAGCCGCACCATCTATGGTGTGTCTCGGCGATGGCCGCCGTCGCGCTGCTGCTCGCCGCGCGCCGCGAGCGCGTCGTCGGCCGCCGCCTCGAGCGCTCGCCCCACGCCGAGGGGGCGTCACCCTATCGCCTCGAGGAGCAGGTGCACGACACCCCACTGCTCGCCCGCCACGACGTCGCCATGTACACGGCCGCCGCCTGCTTCGCCTACGCCGCGCTGTGGCTCGGCCTCGCCGACTACGCTGGCGGCCCGCTGCCGCCGCACCTGCTCGTCGTCGCCCTGCCGCTGGTCGCGGCCGGCCTCGTCGCCGCGCTGTGGCGCCGGGCGCTTTCGCCGGCGGCCGCCGCCATCGCGCTGGGTCTCTCCACGCTCTACCAGCGCGAGCTCGTCGGCACGCCGCAGAGCGCCTTCGGCTGGGGCGTGCTGCTGGTCTTCGTCGGCTTCGCCGCGCTGCTGTGCGGCCTCGCCGTGAGTCTTCTGGTGCGTGATCGAGGGCGCCAAGCGCCGTAAATCTCTGGGCGAAACCCCGAGATGTTGCATCCCTGCGCAGCGTGGTACGCTTGGCATCTTCTTCCCCAGCCATGCGCCTGGTTCGTTGTGCCGCCAGGTGCACGTTTCGACTGCTCAGGAGAAATGCGCTCATGACCAGCACTGTCGAGCCCGGCTCGCTCGTCCAGAAGATCGCCGACCTTCAGGACTTCGATCAGTACGCTGACCTGCATTGGGAGGGCTCGTTCGAAGACTACCTGCAGATCGTGCGCGATCGCCCCGACTGCACGCGCAACGCGTTCCAGCGCCTCTACGACATGGTGCTCTCGTACGGGCGCGAGGAGTACATGGACGCCAAGAAGAAGCTCGTGCGCTACCCGTTCTTCCGCGACGAAGACGGTGACGGCGCCGACGCGATCTTCGGCCTCGACATCCCGCTGATGAAGCTCGTCAACATCCTGCGCAGCGCCGCGCAGGGTTACGGCCCCGAAAAGCGCGTCATCCTGCTGCACGGACCGGTGGGCTCGTCCAAGTCGACCATCGCGCGCCTGCTCAAGAAGGGCCTCGAGCGCTACTCGCGCACGCCCGACGGCGCGATCTACACCTACGAGTGGCGGCTGACCGGCGACACGCGCATGGACACCGAGCGCGAGACCGAGGTCTACCCGTGCCCGATGAACGACGAGCCGCTCAAGATCATCCCCAAGACCTGGCGTAAAGACGCCTTCGGCAAGCTCGGCCTCAAGAGCGGCAAGTATCCGCTGCACATCCCCGGCGAGCTCAACCCGCAGTGCCGCTTCATCTTCAACCACCTGATGTCCTGCTACAAAGGTGACTTCGCCAAGGTCACCAAGCACGTGCACGTCAAGCGGCTGCTTCTCTCCGAGCAGGACCGCGTCGGCATCGGCACCTTCCAGCCCAAAGACGAAAAGAACCAGGACTCCACCGAGCTCACCGGCGACATCAACTACCGCAAGATCGCGATCTACGGCTCGGACTCCGATCCGCGCGCGTTCAACTTCGACGGCGAGTTCAACATCGCCAACCGCGGCATCATCGAGTTCATCGAGATCCTCAAGCTCGACGTGGCCTTCCTCTACGACCTGCTCGGCGCCACCCAAGAGCGCAAGATCAAGCCCAAGAAGTTCGCGCAGACCGACATCGACGAGGTCATCATCGGCCACACCAACGAGGCCGAGTTCAAGAAGCTCCTCAACAACGAGTTCATGGAGGCCTTCCGCGACCGCACGATCAAGGTCGACGTGCCGTACATCTCGCGCCTCTCCGAGGAAGTGCGCATCTACACGCGCGACTACAACCAGGAGTCGGTGCCCTCGACGCACATCGCACCGCACACCCTCGAGATGGCCGCCATGTGGGCCGTGCTGACGCGCCTCGAAGAGCCCAAGAAGCACAACCTCACGCTGCTGCAGAAGCTCAAGCTCTACGACGGCAAGACGCTGCCCGGCTTCACCCAGGACAACATCAAAGAGCTGCGCAAAGAGGCCGAGCGCGAGGGCATGGACGGCATCTCGCCGCGCTACGTGCAGGACAAGATCTCCAACTCGCTCGTCAGCGAGAAGAACCACGGCTGCATCTCGCCGTTCCTCGTGCTCAACGAGCTCGAAGCCGGCCTACGCAGCCACCTGTCGAGCAACCCCGAAGCGCGCAAGCGCTATCAGGAGATCATCGGCGTCGTGCGCCAGGAGTACGAAGACCTGGTCAAAAACGACGTGCAGCGCGCCATCTCCGCCGACGAGGACGCGATCGCCAAGCTGTGCGCCAACTACATCGACAACGTCAAGGCGTACACGCAGAAGGAAAAGGTCAAAAACAAGTTCACCGGCCAGGACGAAGAGCCGGACGAGCGCCTGATGCGCTCCATCGAGGAGAAGATCGAGATCCCCGAGTCGCGCAAGGACGACTTCCGGCGCGAGATCATGAACTACATCGGCGCCCTGGCCATCGACGGCAAGTCCTTCGACTACCGCACCAACGAGCGGCTGCACAAGGCGCTCGAGCTCAAGCTCTTCGAGGATCAGAAGGACTCGATCAAGCTGACGTCGATCGTCTCGGCCGTCGTCGACAAGGACACGCAGGAGAAGATCGACCTCGTCAAGACGCGCCTGATCCGCAACTACCACTACTGCGAGATCTGCTCGACGGACGCGCTCAACTTCGTCGCGTCGATCTTCGCGCGCGGCGACACGAAGGAATAGCTCGGTAGCAACAGATGTCGCAGAAGATCGATCAAGACCACAGCCGGTTCCGCAAGATCGTCCGCGGCAAGATCAAGCAGAACCTGCGCAAGTACATCTCCAACGGCGACCTGATGGGTCGGCAAGGCAAGGAGAAGGTCTCGATCCCCTTGCCGCAGATCGACATCCCTCGCTTTCGCTTCGGTCCGCGCGATCAGGGCGGCGTCGGGCAAGGCGAGGGCGACGTTGGCGATCAGCTCGCGCCGGGTGAAGGCGAGGGCGGCGCCGGCGAGGCGGGCGATTCGCCTGGCGAGCACGTGCTCGAGGTCGACGTCAGCTTCGAAGAGCTGGCCGAGATCCTCGGCGAGGAGCTCGAGCTGCCGCGCATCGAGCCGCGCGGCACCGACCGCATCGTCAGCCAGCGCCTCAAGTACAGCTCGATCCGGCGCACGGGCCCCAACTCGCTGCGGCACTTCAAGCGCACCTACCGCACCGCGCTCAAGCGCCAGATCTCGATGGGCGCCTACAACTTCGACAAGCCCGTCATCGTGCCGGTGCCCGATGACATGCGCTACCGCTCGTGGAAGGTCGAGCCGCTGCCCGAGACCAACGCCGTCATCGTCTACATGATGGACGTCTCGGGCTCGATGGGTGACGAGCAGAAAGAGATCGTGCGCATCGAGTCGTTCTGGATCGATACCTGGCTGCGCTCGCAGTACGACGGCCTCGAGACGCGCTTTCTGATCCACGACGCCACGGCCAAGGAGGTCGACCGCGACACGTTCTTCCGCACGCGCGAGAGCGGCGGCACGATGATCTCGAGCGTCTACAAGCTCTGCGCGCAGATCATCGAGCAGGAGTACCCACCCTCGGACTGGAACATCTATCCGTTCCACTTCTCGGACGGCGACAACTGGTCGGTGGACGACACGGCGCTGTGTATCCGTCTGCTGCGCGAGAAGGTGCTGCCGGCGGCCAACGTGTTCTGCTACGGGCAGGTCGAGAGCCCCTACGGCAGCGGGCAGTTCATCAAAGACCTGCGCGAGCACTTCAACGAGGAGAAGGACGGCGTGATCACGAGCGAGATCGCCGGACGCGAGGCCATCGTCGACTCGATCAAGACGTTTCTCGGGAAGGGTAAGTAGCCGCATGGCGACGCTTCCCAGCTACCTGTACGAGCTGCAGCTTGGCATCGAGGAGAAGGCGCGGTCGCACTACGGCCTCGACATGTTCAAGCAGGTCTACGAGCTGCTCGACTACAAGACCATGAACGAGGTCGCGGCCTACGGCGGCTTCCCGACGCGCTACCCACACTGGCGCTTCGGCATGGAGTACGAGCGCCTCTCCAAGAGCTACACCTACGGCCTGTCGAAGATCTACGAGCTCGTCATCAACAACGACCCTTGTTACGGCTATCTGCTCGAGGGCAACAGCCTCGTCGAGCAGAAGCTGGTGATGGCGCACGTCTGCGGCCACAACGACTTCTTCAAGAACAACTACTACTTCTCGAAGACCAACCGCCGCATGATCGACGAGATGGCCAACCACGCCACGCGCGTGCGGCGGCTGATGGAGCGCTTCGGCGTCGACAAGGTCGAGTCGTTCATCGACGTCTGCCTCTCCATCGACAACCTCATCGATCCGATGTCGATGTACATCCGCCGCGAGCCGCGCGAGGGCAGCGAAGAGGTCGAGGAGCACAGCGGGCCGATCCGTCTCAAGGTCGCCTCGTCGTACATGGAGCGCTACATCAACCCGCCCGAGCTGTTCAAGGGCGAGGAGCCGAAGGACCCGCAGGCGGAGCCGGAGCTCGAGAAGCCGCCCAAGTTCCCGCTGCGTCCCGAGCGCGACGTGGTCAAGTTCCTCATCGAGCACGCCCCGCTCGAGAGCTGGCAGCGCGACGTGATGGAGATCGTGCGCGAGGAGGCCTACTACTTCGCGCCGCAGGGCATGACCAAGATCATGAACGAGGGCTGGGCCGTCTACTGGCACTCGAAGATGATGACGCGCGACCTGCTCGACTCGTCGGAGATCATCGACTACGCCGACCTCAACGCGGGCGTGCTGTCGGGCGGCTTCCCGTTCAACCCCTACAAGATCGGCGTCGAGCTGTTTCGCAACATCGAGGAGCGCTGGGACTCCGGGCGCTTCGGCAAAGAGTGGGAGGAGTGCGACGACCTGGCGATCAAACGCAGCTGGGACCGCCAGCTCGGCCTCGGCCTGGAGAAGATCTTCCAGGTGCGCAAGATCTTCAACGACGTGACCTTCATCGACGAGTTCTTCACCGAGGACTTCTGCCGCGAGCAGCTCTTCTACGCCTACGGCTGGAACGAACGCTCGACGCACTGGGAGATCCAGTCGCGTCAGTTCCGCCAGATCAAAGACCAGCTGCTCGGCATGCTGACCAACTTCGGCAACCCGTTTATCTCGGTCGAGGACGGCAACTTCGAAAACCGCGGCGAGCTTTTGCTATCGCATCGCCACGAGGGCACCGACCTGCGCGTCGACTGGGCGCAGGACACGCTCGTCAACGTCTACCGCGTCTGGCGGCGGCCCGTGAACCTGCAGTCGGTCTTCGACGAGACCGGTAAGATCTTGCGCTTCGACGGCAAGGACCACTCGGAAAAGACCGTCGAGACGAACAACTGAGCGTTACTGATGCCGCTCTGTCGCCGCGGGGGCGAGCAATAGATGAAGCTGCGTGCGTGGGGGCTGACCGACGTCGGCCAAAAACGCGAGCACAACGAGGACTCGCTGCTTGTCCTCGAGGACGTTGGGCTCTTCGCGGTGGCCGACGGCATGGGCGGCCACACCGGCGGCGACCGCGCCAGCGGCATGGCGGTGGAGATCCTCGAGCGCGAGATGCGCAAGGTCGACATGGCGAGCCTCGCCGCCAGCGGCGCCGGGCTCGGCCCCGACGGCGACGACCCACCCGGACAGGCGCTCGAGCGCGCGGCGCGCGCGGCGGGGCGCGCGATCTACGACGCCGCCAACGCCGACACGTCCCTCGCGGGCATGGGCACCACGCTGACGGCGATGTTGATCTTCGGCGGGCGGCTCTACTTGGCGCACGTCGGCGACAGCCGCGCGTACCTCTACCGCGACGACCGTCTCGAGCAGCTGTCGGTGGATCACACCTGGATCGAAGAGCAGGTGCGCGCCGGCTTCATGACCCCCGAAGAGGCCTCCAACAGCGACCTGCGCCACATCGTCACGCGCTCGGTGGGCTACGAGCGCGACGTGCGCGTCGACCGTCTGGCGATGCCGACGCTGATGGGCGACTGCTTCGTGCTCTGCAGCGACGGCCTCTCCAACTACATCGACGAGCGCGAGCTGCGCACCTACATGCAGGGCAACTACTACAGCGAGCTGCCGCGCTTGCTGGTCGACGGCGCCAACCAGCTCGGCGGCGAGGACAACATCACCTGCGTGGTGGTCTACGTCGCCAACGACGGCAGCGACGGGTAGCAGCGGGTAGCAGCGGCTACTTCTTCGGAGGCTTGCTCGGGCAGATGACGGCCTTGGCCTTGGGCGAGCCGTCGTAGCGCTTGCCGATCTGGGTCACCTCGACCACGTCGCCGACCTCGGGCTCGAAGTTGCACGCCTCGAAGTCGAAGAGCAGATCTCCGTGCTCGGGGTGATCGATGTAGCCAAACCCTTGCTCTTTCTTGAACGACTTGATCACAGCCTGCGCCATCGCGTTGCCTCCTCCAGTAGAGCCACCCGCAGTCTATCAAAGAGTGGTATCTTGAACGACTGATGGCGGACGAGCCCCCCCGGGTTCTGGTGGTCGAGGACGACGAGCTGGTGCGCCGAGGTGTGGCGCGTGCGCTGCGCATCGCGGGCTACCACGTCGAGTCCGTCGGCTGCGGCAGCGACGCGCTCGCGCTGGCGCGCGAAGGTGCTCGCTTCGACGTGCTGCTGACAGACCTGACGATGCCCGACATGAGCGGCATCGACGTGGCGAAGCAGCTCGCCGAGCTCGGTTGCGCGCGCAGCGTGCTGATCATGTCCGGGCATCTGCCGCCCGAAGTTGATCTCGACAGCGCCAACGCCGCTGGCTGGCTGTGCAAGCCATTTGTCGTGGGCACGCTCGTGGCGCGCATCAACGAGGCGCTAGCCCACGCCGAAGGATCCTAGCGCCGGCGGCGGCGCGCTAGCAGCAGCAGCAGCGCGAGCGCGAGCAGCGAGGCGAGAGGGGGCGCAGCGATCTCGCTGCCCATGGCGCACGTCAAGCCGCCGTCGAGCGGTCTCGGCGCGTCGGGGTTGGTGCCGGGTGTGCTGCCGCCGCCACCACCGCCGCTGTTGTTGCCGCCGCCTTGGCCCACGGGCGGTTTGCCGCAGACGTGAAGGCTCGGGTCGGCCGTGCGGTAGCACTGCCCGCCGTTGGGACAGCCCGTCTGCACGGTGCACGCTTGCGTGCAGTACTTCTGACCGAGGTAGTCGGGGTCCTCGGCGCACATCTTGGATTGGCAGTTGTCGCCGACGCTGCACGACGCGCCGTAGGTGCCCGGTGACGGCGTCGGCGTGGGCGTCGCGCCGGCGTCGACGGTCACGGTGACCGAGGCCGTGCCCTGGTTGCCCGCGCCATCGAGCGCGCGCACGTCGATGCGGTGCTGGCCGGGCTGGAGCTGCAGCTGGAAGTCGTAGGGCGCCGTGTCGCGCACCGCGGCGATGGCGCCGCCGTATGCGACCTCGACGCGCGCGACACCGGTGTCGTCGCGCGCGTCCACCGAGAGCGTCAGCGACGTCGCGACCTTGCCGCCGGGCGTCGGGCTGACGATGCGAACCGTGGGCGCGGTCGAGTCGGCAGGCTTGGGCGGCTCGCCCATCAGCGCGTCGTTGTTGGAGACCTGTGCGATCCAGTCCTTGTAGGCGTCCACGCGCGTGTCGACGCCGTCGACGCCGCAGGGCGGCGTGCCGTAGGACGTCACGCCGGCGACGACCTCCACGCCGTTGACGGTGACGAAGGCCGGCCCGCCGGAGTCGCCGTAGCACGTGTTGCCCGTGCCGTTGCCCGAGCCGAGAAAGGAGATCGTCGTGGCGCGCACGGTGGCGATGGAGTTCTTGGCGATGCGTTTGGTGCCCGAGTCGCTGCCGTTTTCACTCGTCACGCCGTAGCCCACGAGGGTGATCGGCTGTCCGACGGTGGGCGTGGCGATGTTGATCGGCGTCGGCTGTACGCTCGTCACCGCCTGCGAGAGGATCAGGATCGAGATGTCGTTGGCGTTGCCGTAGGCGCTGTACTGCGGGTGAACGATGCGCTGCGAGGCGGCGATGCGCTGGCCGCCGACTTCGAAGTAGTTGCCGCTGCCCGCGCCGCAGTGCGCTGCGGTCAGCACGGTGCGCGGGCCGATCAGCGTCGCCGTGCATAGGCCACCGCCGGCGGTGTGTTGGCCCACCGAGGGGTGGCCGCTGTGCGGGGTGCCGTCGGTGATGGCCGAGGACTCGCTGCCGAAGTGCACGAGCACGTCGTCGGGAGCGCAGGCCGCGAGGCCGAGGGCGGCGCCGAGGCCGAGGATGCTGAGAAGGGTCTTGCGCATGGCAATGCTTCGTTCCCGGCGGAGCAGAGCCAACAGGACGGTCGCTCGACCGTCAGGCTAGTTGTCTATCTATCTATCGAAAGCGGCGAGAGATGATCGCGAGGCCGAGGAGCAAGAGGAACATCACGCCGAGGTCTGCGCCGCCGTGCGCCACCGAGCATCCGCCCACCAGCTGGCTTCCATCGAGCTGCGGGTTCTGCGGGCTCGGATTCGGGGCCAGCGGAGCGGGACCTGACGAGGGCGGACCGCAGACGAAGGTGCCGGGGGTGTTGCTGGCGAAGCACTGCGCGCCGCTGGGACAGTCGTTGATCTGCCCGCCGCTGCACTGCTGCGTGCAGTAGTTCTGCTGCGTGTCGGGATCGAAGCCGCACATGCCGCTCTGGCAGGCCTGTCCGTTGCTGCAGACCTGGCCGAAGGTGCCCTGCGCCTGCGGCGGCGCCTGCGGCGTCTGCGGCTGGCTCGGCTCGCTCGGCTGCTGCGGCGTGGTCGGCGGCGGCGTGGCGCTGCTCTCGACGGTGACGGCGACGCTGGCCTGGCCTTTGTTGTTGGCCGCGTCGTAGGCGACGATCTGCAGCATGCGCGCGCCCGGCTGCAGCGTGACCGGGAAGTCGAAGGTCGTGCCGCTGGCGGTGGAGACGATGTGGCCATCGACGAGCAGCTCGGCGCGAACCACACCGACGTCGTCGGTGATCTGCGACTTGATCACGACCTGCGCCGGGATCTTGGCCAGCGCGGCGGGGTAGGTCACGACCACGCGCGGCGCGGTGGTGTCGCCGGGGGTCGTGCCACCGGGCGGAGGCGTGGGCGGCGTGCCGGGATCGGGCGGGGTGTTGCCGCCCGGCGGCGGCGTGGTGCTGCCGCCGGCCTTGTTGAGGTCGCCGCCGGCGTTCTGCTCGATCCACTGCATGAAGGCGTCGACGCGAACATCGTGGCCGCCGGCGCCGCAGGCACCCGACTTGGTCGAGTGGATGCCGATGTGCACTTCCTGGCCGTTGACGATGGCGTAGCTGGGGCCGCCCGAGTCGCCGTTGCAGACATTGCCCATGGTGTTGCTGGTGGACTGCGGAATGCGGATGCGCGTCGGCGTGACCTCGGCGATGGTGCTCTTGGCCATGCGCTTGGTGCCGGCGTTGGAGTTGTTCTCGCTGGTCTTGCCGTAGCCGACGATGGTGATCTCGGTGCCGACCGTGGGCACCGTGGTGTTGACCGCGGCGGGCTGCACCGGCGGCTCGCTGGCGAGGATGATTATCGCGATGTCGTTGGAGATCTGCGCCGAGTTGTACTGCGGATGGCGGATCACTTGCGCCGACTGGTAGGCCACGCCGTCGAGGGTGAACGTGTGCGGGGCGCCGGGCGTCACGCAGTGACCGGCCGTCAGCACGGTGCGCTTGCCCACGAGGGTCGCCGTGCAGAGGCTGCCCGAGTGCGTCAGCTTGCCAGCCGACGGGTGTCCCGAGTGCGTCTGGCCGTTGACCACGTAGGGCGTACGCTCGCCGCCCTGACCGTCGAGGTCGGGGGCGCAGGCAGCGGTGATGAAGAGCGGGAGGGCGGTGAGGAGGGCGGCGGAACGACGGCTCATGTCAGCTGTTAGAGCAACCCATGGGCCATCTTTTCGCTTTGTAATTGAAAGGTTTTTTCGCCTGGAAGATCCCTGCTGGGGGGCCGCGCGCGACACTGCCAGTGGGTCTCAGCCCCCACCGTGGCCTCCGAGGTGGCCAGAGATCAGTCGATGGCGAAGCGGCGCGTCACGCGGCGCAGCTTGGCGAAGTGTTGCGCACGCTTGGCGGCAGCGAGCGCCTCGCCCGAAGGCGCGACCACCCGGCGCGCGACCTCGAAGGGCGTGGCGCCGGACTCGATGGCCTGGCGGTAGGGCGTGTTGGTGCACTCGAGCAGCGACAGCCACGCGGCGCCGGTCAGGTAGAACAGCTCCCAGCTGAAGAACTGACGTGCGCGCGCGCCGCGGATGCTGCCCGCGATGATCCCGTCGACGATGTCGGCCCGCTCCGAGACGCAGGCGGCGGTGCGGCGCGGCGCCAGCCGCTCGCGCACGCGACGCTCGAAGTGCTCGGCGCTGCCCTCGAGCGTCTCCTGCAGCCCGTCCATGCGCGCGACCATGCGACGCCGCCCAGGCTCGGCGCGGGCCTTGGCCGTGCGCGCCGAGACGAGCTGGCCGAGGTAGCGCCGGCAGCGCGCGGCGTCACGCGTGCGCAGCGCGTCGAGGGCGATGCTCGCCTCGAGCAGCCCCAGCGCGAGCACCTCGTGGTTTTTGGGGTAGCGCGACTCGTCCTGCGAGCCGTCGGGTGGCTGCTCCCAGCGCTGCTGATAGACGTGGAAGCTCTCGTGCACCAGCAGGTCGAGCCAGTCCGATCGCGCCGACGCCACCCCGCGCGCGTCGCGCGGCGTGTAGCGCATGGCGACCAGCTCGGCGCCCTCGAAGCGGAAGAAGTTGTCGAACCGTCCGTTGGCCTTGCGGATCGCGCGCTGGGCCGCGCGCGCCGCGCGATCGAGGCGATAGACCTCCGCCCCCGCGACGGCTTCGGTCGCGACCCGCTGGGCGTCGCGAGGCGCGCGCGCCGCGTTGATCAGAATGCCGCGCGCGCGGCCGCCCGGGTTGGCGGTGGAGACGAGCAGGATCGGAAGGTTGGACAGTCGGAATTGGCCGCCCCAGACGTGGCGGCTGGCCTGGGCAGCGCGTCGGATCGCGAGCACGGCGCGCTGCTCGGCGCACGATAGGTCGCGCGATGTCACGCAGCGGTCCTTTGCTCCGCCGCCGCCGCCGCCCGCTGCGGGCGCGAGCGTGCCGGAGCCGGTGCAGCCGACCGCGGCGAGCACGAGGCCTGCCGCGGCTGTCCATCGAAGCGCGCGCGTCATAGTTTTCGAGCGGTGTTCCAGACGGGGCAACCGGCTGGACTATTCAAGTATTCCCGCTCGCGGCGCGCGATGCCAGCGTGAGCTCGTCGTAGAGCGCCATGAAGTCGCGGCCCACGCGCTCGGTGGTGAAGTGGGCCTCGATGTGCTGACGCCCGGCGCGGCCCATGGCGGCGCGCTCGGCGTGCGTCAGCGCCAGCGTGCGGCTGATCGCGTCGGCCAGCGCGCCGCGGTCGCCGCTCGGCACTTCGAAGCCGTGCTCGCCGTCGACCACCACCGTGTCGGTGTTGGACGTGTCGGAGATGACCACCGGCAGACCTGCGCTGAGCCCCTCGAGCGCCGCGATGGGCGACGCCTCGGTGCGCGACGGCAAGAGCACCACGTCAGCCGCCCAGAGCAGCGACTGCATGTCGCGTACGGCACCGAGAAAGCGCACCACGTCGCCGAGGCTATGACGGCGGATCAGGTAGCGCGTCTTGATGTCGACCCAGCGCTCGGAGACGCGCCCGGCGAGCAGCAGGCGAAAGTTGGCCGGCAGGCGCCCCGCCTCGCGCATCTCGGCGAGGGTCGCGACGACGAGGTCCTGGTTCTTCTGCGCCGCGATGCGGGCCGGCATCAGCGCGATGAACTGTCCCGGCTCGATGTCGAAGGCGGCGCGCGCGGCGGCGCGCTGCGCCTCGTCGGCGACGGCGAAGCGCTGAGGATCGACGCCGTTGACGATCACGTGCACGCGATGATCGGGCACGCCGAGGCGACCGGTGAGAAAGCGCCGGATGCTCTCCGAGTGCGCCACGATGCGATCGCTGAGCGGATGCAGCAGCCGCTCGGCGCCGCGATAGAAGGCCGACATGTCGTCGAGGTGTACCGACGTGATCATCGGCACACTAGGGGCGAGCTGCATCGCCAGCCGGCCCCACAGGTTGGCGTCGTTGAGGTAGGTGTGCACGATGTCGGCGCGGCTGTCGCGCAGCGCGCTGACCAGGCGCGTCAGCGGGCCCGGCCAGTACCACTGGTTGGCGCCTAGTCGGTAGCGCGGCTGATCGCCGAGGTCACCGGTGTAGTGCACGTTGTCGCGCAGCACGCAGACCATCGGCTCGAAACGGTCGTGGTCGAGCCAGCGCAGAAGCTCGAGCAGGTGGCGCTCGGCGCCTCCCTGGGCGAACGAGGAGATCAGATAGAAGACGCGTCGCTTGCGCATGAGCTCTGCGCTTATAGCCTTCCGATGTCACGTTTCGCAAGGAGCGTGGTAGATAGACCCGATCGATGGACATCCTCTCTCGCCTGACGGCGCTGGCGCGACGAACGACGCGGCGCCCGCTGCTGACGCTGCTGGTGGCCACGGTCGCCACGGTGGCGAGCGTGATGCTCGTCGGGCGGCTGCGTTTCAACACCGACCTCGCCGATCTGCTGCCCGCCGATCACCCCGACCTGGTCGAGCTGCGCCGCATCCAGAAGAAGCAGCCCAGCGACACCGGATTCATGGTGCTGCTCAGCCGCAACTTCCTCTACGCCACCGACGAGCAGGGCCACGCGCTGGTGCACGACGGCATGCGCTGGAAGGCCACGCCCACCGGCGCGCCGCTCTACGCGCTGTGGGGCTTCGCCGTGCGCGACGTGTTCGCCGCCGGCGCCAAGGGGCGCGTCTTTCACTGGGACGGCAAGACGTGGCAGCGCGAGTCGAGCGGCAGCGACGTTACGCTGCGCGGGCTGTGGGGCCGCAGCGCGGGCGAGCTCTACGCGGTGGGCGGCGGCGGCGCCGTGCTGCGCCGCGGCGCGGACAAGAAGTGGCATCGCGTGGCCTCCTCCAGCAAGGCCACGCTGCGCGCGGTCTCGGGCAACGGCTCGGTGCTGTATGCCGTCGGCGACGGCGGCACCGTGCTGCGCGTAGACAAGGGCGGCGTGCTGACAGCTGTCGCGGTGCCCAGCAAGCAGCGACTGCGCGGCGTTTGGGTCGCCAAGGACGGGCAGGTCTTCATCGCCGGCGACGGCGGCACGCTGCTGCACTACGACGGCAAGCAGCGCTGGCGTGCGCTCGACAGCGGCACGCGCGCCAACCTTAACGCGGTGTGGGGCGAGCGGCCCGACGCCGTCTTCGCCGTCGGCGACCGCGGCACGGCGCTGCGCTTCGACGGCAAGCGCGTGGTCAAGGAGATCTTCCGCATCGACGACGACATGCGCGCGCTGCACGGCCTGCGCGCCGACCGCATCTGGGCCGTCGGCCGCCACTGCTCGCTCGAGCGCCGCACGACGCCCGTGCGGCGCGAGCGCGGCCCGCAGAAGAAGTGGATGATGGTCAACTGGTGGGACGGGCCGGTGGACTCCAAGAAGGAAAAGAAGAGCGCCTGGCCGCCCGCCTTCCTCGCGCCGAAAAAGCCCTGCACGCGCGCCTACAGCGCCGTCTGGCGCCCGCCCAACAAGATGAAGGCGATCATCGACTTTCTGCCGCGGCTGGCCAAGACGCTGCTCGCGAGCAAGCTCGTGGGGCGCGTCGAATACCGCAAGCCGGTGCAGTTCTTCATCGACCGCGCCTTCTACTACGCGTCCATCGCCGACCTGCACAAGATCCACAAATACCTCGCCGACCGGCTCGAGCGCGAGACCGCGCGCGCCACCGGTCTCTACGTCGACCTCGACGACGACGACAAGGACAAGAAGAAAGACAAGGACGAGGTCGCCGAGCTCATTCGCAAGTACCGCGCGAGCGCCGCGCAGCGCAGCGAGCACTACCAGCACTACGACGGCGCCTCCGTCGGCGTGCTGGTGTTCCCCAAGAAGGGCGGCTCCGACATCGCCAGCTTGCGCCGCCTGCGCCGCGAGCTGCGCGCGATCATCGACAAGAGCAACTACCACGCGGTGGACCCGCTGCTGCGCGTCGACATCGGCGGCGACGGCGTAGCCAAGATCGCCGAGTACGAGGCCACCATCGAGGACATCACGGGCCTCGCCTGGCTCGCAGTGGCCGGCATCGTGCTCGTGCTGGTGCTCTACATGCGGCGCCTGCTGGCGCTGCTCTTCGTGCTGCTGCCGCTGGCGATGAGCCTGACGTGGACGTTCGGCCTGACGGCGTTGACCATCGGCACGCTCAACATGGTCACGGGTTTTCTGTTCGCCGTGATCTTCGGCGTCGGCATCGATTACGGCATCCAGCTCTACGGCCGCTATCGCGAGGTGCGCGTCTTGGGGCTGCCGCGCGAGGAGGCCCTCGACCAGATGATCCTCGGCACCGGCCGCGCGACGACGACGTCCGCGCTGACCAGCGCCGCGGCGCTGCTGACGCTGCTGATCACCGACTTTCGCGGCTTCTCCGAGTTCGGCTTCATCTCGGGCCTCGGCGTGCTCTTCGCGCTGGTGAGCTTTTTGTGCGTGCAGCCGGCGCTGCTGGTGCTCGCCGAGCGCTTCGGCCTGCTGCGCCTCGCGGCCGCCTCCGACGCGCAAAAGAAGCAGCCCAGCGCTCCGCTGCGCGCGGCGCGCGTGGTGCTCGTCGTTTCAGCCGCGGCGGCCGTCTTCGGCGTCGTCGGCACCACGCAGCTGTCGTTCGAGTACAACCACCGCGTGCTGCGCCCCACCGGCGAGCGCAGCGAGATCCTGCACCGCTCCGATCACTGCTTCGGTCAGTCGTTCACGCCTACGGTGATGGCCACCGGGTCGCGCCATCGCCTGCGCGCGGCGCTAGATGCCGTCGAGCGCACGCGCCGGCGCCTCGGCGACAAGAGCGCTGTGCGCCGCGCGTCGTCGATCCTCGCCGCCGTACCGCAGCGGCAGGCCGAAAAGCGCGTGCTGATCGCCGGCATCTCGAAGCTCTTGCACAGCCGCCGCTGGCGCCTGGTGCCCGACAAGTCGAAAAAGAAGATCCGCCTCGAGAAGCTGCGCGCCATGTCCAAAGCCACGCCCTTCGGCGTGCGCGATCTGCCGCCCAGCGTGCGGCGCGCGTTTCACGGCCCGGGCTACGGCGACTCGTGGCTCGGCATGGTCTATTACGGCATCAACATCAGCGACAGCCGCCAGGCGCGGCGCCTCAAAAACCAGGTCGGCAAGTTCGAAGGCAGCCCGATGGTCAGCGTCGCGCACCTGCTGCCCGACGCGAAGGTCTTCGTCGAGGGGCAGCGCGTCGAGGTCGGCTGCGGCGGCGAGGCCAAGGCCGTCGCCGCCTGTCGCGCCAAGCTCGTCGCGCTCGCCTACGACGGCAAGCCCGTCTTCGCGCAGGTGCTCGGCAACGCGCAGGCGGTGGCCAAGAAGCTCGCCGTCGAAGGCGGCCTGCGCGGCGACCTGCTCGCCATCGCGCGTCCCGGCCTCGTGCCGGTGCAGCCCAAGCTCGCCGCCGCCGTCACGCCGTCGGGCCACTTTTCGGCATCGAGCGGCGAGCTGGTCATCGCCGAGGTGGTCGACGTGATGCTGCACGACGGCAAGATCGCCTTCGTCGTCGCGCTGCTGGTGGTCTTTGTCGCCTGCTGGGTCGACTTTCGCAGCATCAAGCTGGCGGGCCTCGCCTGCGTTCCGCTGGGCATCGGGTTCCTTTGGACGTTCGGCGTGATGTACGTGCTCGGCATCAAGCTCAACATGTTCAACTTCGTCGTGCTGCCGGCGCTCGTCGGCATCGGCATCGACTACGGCGTGCACTTCATCCACCGCTTCGAGGAGGGCAAGGAGTCGGTGGCGCTCGTGCGCGGCGCGCTCTACTGGGTGCTCTTCTTCTGCGCCTGCACGTCCATCGTCGGCTTCGGCAATATGGCGCTCGCCGACCACCCCGGCCTGCGCTCGCTAGGCCAGCTCGCGATCATCGGCCTGGCGTGCATCTTCGTCGCGGCGACCTATACGCTGCCGGGCCTGATGGGGCTGCGCGAGAAGCGCAAGCGCGACGCGCAGCGCTAGCGCTCTAGGGGCGCGCGATGTGAAGCGCCTTCTGCTGCGTCTCGCCGATGACCCACTTGCTGCCCACGATGTAGAGGTTGGTCAGCGGGCCGCCGACGGCGTTGAGCCGCCACGAGGCGAGGCGCGGGTCGGTGATGTTGGTGAAGTCCACCGCGCGCACGTCGAACCAGCGGTCGAGCGCGCGGTTGTAGACGACCATGATCAGGTCGTAGAAGAGGCCGCCCCAGGTGCGCTCGCCGACGAGGATCACCAGGTCACCGTCGCCGTGCACGCCGCGGAAGACGTAGTTGACCTGCGGTGCCTCGGGGCCGGTGATGGTCGGGATCTGCACGCTGGTCCAGCCCGCGCCGTCGTAGCGCAGCACCAGCCCGGCGTTGCCCACCGCCCAGACCTCGTTGGCGTCGCGCGCCCACAGGTCGAGAAGCGGTCCCGGCGAGTTGCCGCACGGCGAGCCGGCGCTGTCGGTGCAGCCCTCCGGTGCCGCCTTGGAGAGCACCGTCGAGCCGCCCTGCGCGCTGAAGATGTCCTCGGCCACGCTGCCGCGCGCCGCCCACAGGCGATCGGGCGCGCCGCTCGGCATCACCGTGCCGACCACACGCCGCAGGTTGTCCGTGCCGAAGCCGGAGTACGTTCCACAGGCGAAGTTGGCGCCGTTGTCGATGGTCTCGCAGAGCTGCAGCACGCCGTCGCCGGAGATGTAGTGCGCCGAGGTCGAGGCGAACGTGCGGCCCCACACGCCGGTGAGGTTGGCCCCGCCGAAGTTGCCGATGGTCGGGTTGACCCAGGCGATGCCGTTGAACCAGCGCGTGGTGCCGTTGTCGCCGACGGCGACGCGATGGTGCAGCGAGCGCATCGGCGCCGTCACCAGCGTCAGGTTGCTGACCGTGCCCTGCGAGAGGCGCGCCATCAGGCCGCGGTTTTCGCTGAAGCCGTTGACGAAGCTGCCTGCGACCCAGATGTTGCCGTCGGATGCGCGCACCACGTCGTGAAGCGCCGTGTCGGTGTCGGTGCCCGACCACTCCCACGTCCAGCCGTTGAAGCCGCGGCAGATGCCGGCGAGGCACATGTCGGCGCCCGTGCCGCTGTCGTTGTCGTCGCAGGAGCGCCCGTCGGTGAGCGTCGCGGCGATCTGCGAGACCGAAGGCACGCACGAGTTGCAGCTTGTCGACGCGCCAACCTGCGCGTCCGCGGCGTAGCAGGCGTTGTTGATCAAGCACTGGCCGCTGCGGATCGGGTGCGTGCAGATGCCCGCGCCGCACACGTCGTCGGTGCACGACAGCGAGTCATCCGCGCAGGCAACGCCGTCGGGCGTCACCGACCACTGCGTGTTGGACTGCGAGGCGATACAGCGCCTGCACTGAACGCCGGGGTGATTGTCGCCGTCGTTGTAGCAGCTGCCGCTGATCAGACACGTGTTGGCGGCGACAGGGTGCGTGCAGACGCCAGCGCCGCACACGTCGTTGGTGCACGCCAGGCCGTCGCTGGTGCACGGCGTGCCGCCCGCCTTGTTGGTCCACGCGCTGGTCGACGTGGCCGGGTTGCAGAGCTGACACTCCGCCTGCGGATTGGTGTCGTTGGCCGCGAAGCACGAGCCGGTGATCAAGCACGTGTTGGCCTTGAGCGGGTGCGAGCAAGCGCCGCTCTGGCACTTGTCTTCGGTGCAGGTCAGGCCGTCGTCGGCGCACGCGCTGCCATCGGCGCGCGTGGTCCAGGCGAGCTGCTCGGCGCTGGCGTCGCAGCCCTGACAGTCGCTGGTGGGGTTGACCTCGCCGTCGGCGTAGCAGGCGCCGCTGATCAGACAGCTGCCGCTCTTGACGGGATGCGTGCAGCTGCCGGCGTCGCAGACGTCGTCGGTGCAGCTCAGCGCGTCGGCAGCGCAGGCGGCGCCGTTGCTCTTGGCCGAGAACCCATCGCTCTTGCTGCCGCTGTCGCAGACCTGACATTCGTTGTTGGGGTCGGCGGCGCCGTCCTGATAGCAGCTGCCGCTGACCAGACAGTAGCCGAGCTGCACCTCGTGCTCGCACTTGCCGGAGACGCACTTGGCGTCGGTGCAGCTCTTTCCGTCATCAGCGCAGAGGCTCGTGTCGTCGCTCCAGGCGCTGCTCGACTGACTCGGATCGCAGACGTAGCAGCTGTTGGTGGCGTTGTCGCCCTGACCCTTGGCGTAGCACTTGCCATCGATGAGGCAGGCGTCGGCCTTGAGCGTGTTTTCGCACTTGCCCGCGACGCACGTGTCCTCGGTACACGAGAGCTTGTCGTCGCAGCTCTTGCCGGCGCAAGGATCGGCGTCGGGCTGGCCGTCGAGCCCACCGTCGGTGCCGCGCCCGTCGACTTTGGCGGGCGGCGCGGAGCTGCTCGCGCACGCCCCGAGCATCGTGGCGCCGCCAAGCCCCAGGATGGCGAGGGTAAGGGTTAGGTAAGAGAAGGCGTTCCGCATGCAGTAAAGTATAGCGACTATGTCTTACCGCGCGCGCTCGATGCTCGCGGCCGCCCTGGCGCTGCTAGTGGCAGGCTTGGCAGGCTGTGCAGGCACCAACAACTTCACGCCGGGCGACGGCGGCGACGCGCAACGAGTCGATGGCGTGCCCGTCGACCAGCGCGTCACCGATGTGCCGGTGGTCTTCGCCTGTGACACCGTCGACATCCTGTTCGTCATCGACAACTCCAACTCGATGGAGCAGGAGCAGAAGAACCTGATCGCCAACTTCTCGAAGTTCATCCAGCGCATCGAGGCCATCGATCCGCCGATCAAGAGCTATCACGTTGGCGTCGTCTCCACCGACCTCGGCGCAGGGCCGTATCGACCGGCGATGAACTGCGTCGCACCCGGTGATAACGGCCTGCTGCAGAACGCGGCATCGCCGGCCTGCGCTGGCAAGACGTTCCCCGCGTACCTCACCGGACCGGGCCCCAACGTGGCGAGCGATTTCGCCTGCATCGCCGAGCTCGGCGTGGGCGGTTGCGGCTACGAGCAGCAGATGGAGGCGGCGCTGGTGGCGCTCACCGCGCAGCCGCAGAACGCGGGCTTTCTGCGCGCCAACGCGCCGCTGGCCGTGATCTTCATCACCGACGAGGACGACTGCTCGGCCGCCGACCCCAAAATATACGATCCCGACGACATCACCCTCGGTGATCTGCGCACGCGCTGCGTCGCGCACACCGACAAGCTCCACGCCGTCTCGCGCTACGTCAACGCCTTCAAGCAGCTCAAGGCGTCCAACCCCGATCGCGTCGTCGTCGCGGCGATCACCGGTCCCAAGGCGCCGGTCACGATCGATCCTTCCGTGCCAGGGGGCGTCAAGCCAGCCTGCAGCTCCACCGAGCTCGGCGACGCGGCCCCCGGCAATCGCTTCGCACAGCTCGTCGAGGCGTTCGGACAGCGCGGCGTGCAGCAGAGCCTCTGCGATGGCGATCTCGCTCCCGCGCTCGACGTGGTGGCGCAGGCGATCGAGCGTGCCTGCCTCAAGTAGAACACTCGCAGCGCTGGCGCTGGCGCTGGCGCTGGGCACGGGCGCTTGCGTGCGCCAGGGCTTCGACGTAGCCGTCGCGGCCGTGGGCAGTGACGCCGATGCCTGGGCGCCCGTGGACGCCGGCATCGCGCAGCCCGATGGTGACGCGTCGACGACCCCGAGCACCTGCGGCCTGGTCAATCGCCGCAGCTGGAGCAGCACCATCGGCGAGTTCGCCGTCGTCGCCGCTGGTCCCGAGGTGCGCCTGGCCTACTTTGCCTCGCCCAGCCAGAGCGTGCCGCAGACGCACTTGGTCATCGATCGCTGGCGCGGCGACGACGGGAGCGTCTTTTCGCTGAGCCTGCCAGACGCGCAGATCGGGCCGCTGGCGCTGGTCGCTACCGCGACCATGGACGTGCTGCTCGTCAACGGGCTCGACCGCGTGCTGATCTACGGCATCGCCGCCACTGGCGCGCCGAGGGTGCTCGGCAGCAGCAGCCCGGCCGCCGACGCGCTCGCCGTAGACCACAGCAGCGCGGGCACGTTCGGCGCCGCCTGGAGCGCGGGCACGCTGCGGCTGCTTCGGCTCGCGCCAGGGCAGAGCGGACCGCCCGCGTTCTGCTCGCGACAGCAAGTCGACGAGCCGGCGTCGCTGGCGTTGCGCGTGACACCTTCGCACTTCGGCTTGGCCCACAGCACCGCCGTGGTGCCGTCGACGATCGTGCTCGAGCAGGGCACGCACGCGCAGTGGTGCGCCGGCGCCAACCGCACCGAGGCACAGAACACCAACGGGCCATCGCCCGTGGCGGTCACGGCGGTCAGCGCGTCGAGCTTCAACGCCTACTACCTCGACAGCGCCGGCCTCAACAGCCTCGGCCCGCTGGCGCGGCCGCCGTCGCAGCCGCTCGACGACCCCGTCGCCATCTCCGCGCTCGACGACAGCAGCGGCACACAATACGTGCTGGCTAACGCCGGCCCGCAGCTCACGTTCCTTCGTCTCGACGCGGGCGGCAGCTGGACGATGCCGCCAGCGGTGGTGTTGCCGGCGAGCGCCGCGTCGATCGCCGACGTGCACGCGGCCTTCACCCAGCGCGCGTTGCACATCGTCGTGCGCCGCGGCATGCAGCTCGACTACGTCTGCCACAGGCTGCCCTGATGAGGCGCGCTCGCCGCCGGGCGACGACCACGCTCGCCACGCTCGTCGCGCTCGGCGCGCTCGTCGCGCTCGGCGCCTGCGGTGGCGACGACTCGTCCGGGCCGCTGCCGCCGCTCTATCGCATCGCTGGCGCGGCGGGCACGACCTACATCTACGGCACGCTGCACCTCGGCGTGGAGACCGACGAGCTGCCCGGGGGCGTGCTCGACGCCCTCGACGCCAGCGCCAGCGCTGCCTTCGAGTCGACGGTGCCCGCGTCCGAGCAGAGTCTCTTTCGCGAGGCGACCCGACTGCCGGCCGGCGAGAAGACGCTCGAGGCGCTGCTCGGCGCCGAAGCGTGGGCCAAGCTGCGCGCGCTGCTGCCCGACGCTGCGCCCACCGAGCTCTCCGCGCTGCGGCCCTGGGCCGCGGGCACCGCGATTTTCCAGGATCGCTTCGCCACCAAACGCCCCATCGATCCGACGCTCGAGGCGCGCGCGCGCGACAGCGGCAGCACCGTGATCTACCTCGAGCACTGGCGTGCCCAGGTCGACCCGCTCAACGCCGTGCCCATCGCCGACGGCGTGGCCTCGCTGCTGCAGCTCGTCGACGGCATCGACGCCGTGCTCGCCGCTTACGCGAAGCTGCGCAGCGCCTATCTCGGCGGCGACGACACGCGCTTGTGGCAGCTCGCACCCGAAGCCGGCGCCATGCCGGCGCTCGGCACGCCGCTCTACCAGCGCTTCATCGCCGACCGCAACCAGCGCTGGCTCGACGCCATCGCCAAGGCCGCCGACGAAGGCGGCTGGTTTGTCGCCGTCGGCTTCGCCCACCTGCTCGGAGATCAGGGCGTGCTGGCGCTGCTCGAGCGGCGCAACATCAGCGCCGAGCGCGTTCGCTAGCTGGCCCGAGGCCCGGCCGCTACTGCGCTGGCCTCAGCACGATCACCTTGTACCCCGTGCGCGAGCGATGCCACGTCACGGCGTACTGCGTGCCGTCGCGCTCGAGCTTGACGCCGCCGAACACGCCGGCCCGCTCCTGCAGGTCCTCGACGAGCGGCGTGTCCTGCCAGCCGAGCGCCAGCACCAGATCGACGGGCGGCTCCTCGTCGTCGTCGAGCTCGAGCAGCACGCGCAGCCCTTGACTGAGCGCCACCGTGCGGTCGTGGTCGTCGAGCAGCGCGGCGCCGCTTCCCGGCTGGTTGTGCGTCAGCGCCGTCAGCAGCGTGGTGCGCTGGTCGGCGAGCTCGGCGATGCGCGCCGTCTTGAGCCCGTCGAAGCGCTCGAGATCGGCGAACAGTCGGTTGAGGCGCTGCGCGAGGTCGCCGATCTCGTCGGGCGTCACCTCCGCTGGCGGCACGTCGAGCCGTCCTCCTTCGGCCTGTCGCGTCAGCGCGGCGAGGCGGCGTATGGGGCGCACGATGCGCGCCGGCAGCACGAAGGTGATCGCCAGCAGCAGCAGCACGCTCAGCGTGCCGATGGTGATCACGTCGCGATAGGCGGCGTCACCCACGCGCACCTCGCGCGCGTTGAGCGCCATCATGCGCTTCTCGATGTCGTTGCGCGTGGCGACGCCGCCGTCGGCGCCGAGCGCGCGATAGCGCTTGTCGAGCTTGGCCAGCTCCCTGTTGATCTGCTGCAGCCGATAGAGGTGCACGATGGTCGCCACGCTGGGCGGCACCACCAGCAGCGTCGCCAACGCGAAGACCAGCGTCAGCTTGCTGCGCAGCGTCAGCGCGCGCGGAGCGCTCATCAGCGCAGCTTCTCCAGCGCCCGGATGCGCTCGTCGCTGCCGACGACCAGCAGCACGTCACCTTCGGCGATGCGGTCGTCGGCGGCGGGCAGGTCATTGAGGTCGTAAGCGACCACCGAGCGGCCGCGGTCGTCGACGGCGAGGCGCCGGTGCTTGATGCCGACGATGTTGATCTTGTGCTCGCCGCGGACGCTCAGCTGCGAGAGGGTCTTGCCGATCCACGGCCGCGGCGCCTCGACCTCGACGAGGCTGTGGCCCGACGACAGCGGGATGACCTCGTGCACGTCGGGCGAGATGATCGCGCGCGCGACGTGGCTCGCCATGCGCTCCTCCGGGTTGTAGGTGCGGCGTGCTCCGACGAGCTTGAGCACGCGTTCGTGAAGGGCCGAGTTGGCGCGGGCGACGATCTGCCCCACGCCGAGGTTCTTGAGGTTGGCCGTGGCGAGGATCGCCGCCTCGGTAGACTCGCCGAGCGCCACCACGGCGGTGTCGACGTCGGCCACGCCGGCGGCGCGCAGCGCGGCCTCGTCGGTGGCGTCGAGGCAGATCGTCTGGCCGAGGTCGTCCTTGTAGCGCTCGACGATGTCCATGTCGGCGTCGATGCCGATCACGACGCCGCCGAGCTCGACCAAAGTGCGCGCCACCGTGGCGCCGAACTGTCCCAGGCCGATGACCGCGTATTCTCGCATCAGCGTCTCGCTATCCTACCAGCACGCTCTCGTGCGGAAGCTTGTAGGGGGCGGTGCGCCCGCCGCGGCTGGCGATCAGCAGCGCCATCGCCAGCGGTCCGGTGCGCCCGATGAACATCAGCACGGCGATCAACACGCGTCCGACGGCGTCGAGCTTGTCGGTGAGGCCCATCGAGAGCCCCACCGTGCCATAGGCCGACACCGATTCGAAGAGCAGCCGCTCGAAGGGCAGCCCGTCCTGTGTCGCCAGCAGCGCGGTGAAGATCAGCATCAGCAGCCCGAAGCTGATCACGACGATCGCCACCGCCTTGTAGACGACGGTCTTGGGGATCGTGCGCCCGAAGACCTCGACCTCGGAGCGGCCGAGCACGTAGCTGCGCACGGCGAGGGTCAGCACCGCCACGGTGGTGACCTTCACGCCGCCGGCGGTGCCGCCCGGCGCGCCGCCGATGAACATCAGCGCCAGCGTCAGCATCAGCATCGCGGGGCCGAGCTGCGCCAGGTCGACGGTGTTGAAGCCTGCCGTGCGCGCGGAGACCGACGCGAAGCCCGAGGCGAAGAGCTTGTCGCCGAGCGGCAGGCCCGCCAGCGTGTTGCGGTACTCGAGGAAGTAGAAGGCCACCGCGCCGAAGGCGAGCAGCCCGCCGCTGACGATCAGCACCATGCGCGTGTGTGCCGAGCTGCTCGCCCAGCGGCTGCGCCGCGTGCGTCGCCAGCTGTCGCGGCTGGTCAGCGCGGCGATGACGGTGAAGCCGAAGCCGCCGAGCACGATCAGCGCCGAGATGACGGTGTTGACCACCAGGTCGGCGCGGTAGCCGACCAGGCTGTCGGCGTTGAGCGAGAAGCCGGCGTTGGCGAACGCGCTGATGGCGTGAAAGATGGCTTGATAGGCGGCCGCGCCCGACGGCATGTCGGCGCGAAAGCGCAGATAGAGCAGCAGCGCGCCGGCGAGCTCGATCAGAAACGTCATTTTGACGATGTACGAGACCAGCCTGTGCATCGTCTGCAGGTCACCCTGGCCGAGGACCTCGGCGAGCACCGAGCGGCTGCGCAGACCCAGCCGCCGGCCGAACATCACTGCCGCTGACGCGGAGATGGTCATCATGCCGAGCGCGCCGACTTGGATCAGCACCAGGATCACGCCCTGGCCGAACGACGAGAAGTAGCTGCCGGTGTCGCGCACGATCAGCCCCGTGACGCAGGTGGCCGACACCGAGGTGAACAGGGCGTCGAGAAAGCTCGCGCCCTGGCCGTCGCTGGTGGCGCGCGGGAACGTCAGCGCCAGCGTGCCGATGGCGATCACCGCCAGGAAGCTGAATACGAGCAGCCGCGCCGCCTGCTCGCTGAAGAAACCAGCCAGCGCGGCGCCGGCGCGGGTGGCGAGCGTCTCGCGCGACATGTGCACCAGCAAGCGTACGAACAGGCAGACCTTGACGCTGGTGTGTTGGGGGCCGAGGAAGGCGACGATGAAGATCGCCAGCGCCAACGCGAGCCACTCGACACCCTGCCGGCGCAGCAAGTCGAGCGGGTCGGGCGAGGCGCGCACCTCGCGCATGTCGGCGAACGCGCCGATGGCGGTGACCAACGCCACCACCACCCACGCGGCGGCGTGGGGCGTGGCCGCTACGACGTCGTAGCCGCTGACGACCACGATCGTGATCAGCGCCAGCGCATCGAGCGCGGCGAGCAGGCTGCGCCGCGGCTGTGGGCTCTCGTCGGGCATCGGTCGGTTCTAGGGTGTTGCGCGCGCGCAACAGCGGGGCGTCGATCTGTGTTACGCTCCCCGCCCACGAGGTGTAGTCATGAGTAGGCTTAGGTACTTGGCGTCCTATTTCGTTGGCCGCGGAGCAGTCCTCTTTCTCGCCGCGGCAGCGATTATCGCAGCTTCCGCATGCGCCGGGGACAACTTCAGCTCCAACGACTCGGTGCGGCCCACCAACGAGGCGGGCATTCCCATCGACGGCCCGGTGCAGCAGTGCACGCCAGGCAGCGATTCCGACGGTGACGGCATCCCCGACGACGTCGAAGGGTGCACCAAGGACACCGACAACGACGGCACGCCCGACTACCTCGACATCGATAGCGACGGCGACGGCATCCCCGACGCCATCGAAGCGGGGCCGGATCCCAAGAATCCACGTGACACCGACGGCGACGGCACGCCCGACTACCTCGACACCGACAGCGACGGCGACGGCCTCGACGACAAGAAGGAAGACCTCAACGGCGACGGCAAGCTCGGCTGCTGCCGCGCCGTCTGCGGCGAGGTGATCAAGGGCTGCCCCGACGTCATGCCCAACGAGTGCGGCGCCGGCCAGAAGTGCGAGAGCAACGGCAAGTGCTCGCCCGTCGCGGACTTCCTGTGCTCCAACGGCGAGACCGATCCGACCAAGAAGTCGACTTTCCCCGACGGCATCCAGGACGACAAGCGGCCCAACTTCATCTGCTCGCCCGGCAGCGAGGATGATCCCAAGGGCCTCAAGAAGATGCAGTTCCAGAAGAACACGGCGCTCGACTACCACATCGCCCTCGAGCAGACGTCGAGCTACGGCGCGTTCAAGGTGCAGGGCGCGGGGCCGCTCGAAGGCGGCGCGTCGTTTGATCTGACGGACGCCAAGGCCGAAGTGGCGGGCTTCATCGTCTCGGTGCCCACCACGGACAAAGACATCAGCAACTGGACCAACGGCATCCTCGGCAAGATCTCGTCCGATCTGCAGGGGCGCGTCGCCGTCACCACCGTCAGCTCGGGCAACCGCACCACCAGCCACGACAAGTTCCCCACCGTGCTCAACATCCAGCTCTCGGCGCAGATGACGAGCGACCTCTCGCCGGCCGACGTGCGTCACGCGCTGATCGCGGTGCTGCTCGGCAAGGGCACCAACGCCGTCGGCAACGTGCCGCCCGCCTTCGGCGCCAAGGGGCGCGACTTCGTGCTGCGCTTCTCGACGCTGGTGCGGCGCAGCGACCACGTGCTCGTGATGGGCGGCGTGGCGCTGGCGGCCAACTACAACGACACCACCAAGGCCACCGGCTTTCACCTCGACGACCTCTCCAACGGCACTGGCCTCGCCACCGCCAAGGACAAGGACACGGTCGAGTGCGACCCGTTCTACATCGTGCAGAACTCCAAGGCCGACATCATCTGGGTCGTCGACGAGTCGGGCTCGATGAGCGACAACCGCATCGACGTCGCCAACAACGCTAAGGACTTCTTCGCGCGCGCCGTCAAGTCGGGCCTCGACTTCCGCATGGCCGTCACCGGCGTGGTGGACCCCGGCGGCTCGTTCAAGTCCAGCGTCGGCGCGTTCTGCTCGAAGCAGTACCAGTTCGACGCCTCGGGCAATCTCACCAACTCGGCCGACCAGAACGATCTGGGCGGCACCGATCGTTTCTTGCTGCCCACCGAGCAGGCGATCTTCGAGTCGTGCGTGAAAAACCCGCCCGGCTACGAGGGCGGCTCCGAGTACGGCATGGTCAACGCCGTCGAGGCGGTCAAAAAGCACCTGCCGCGCACGGCCAACGACCCGAGCAAGATCCGCCCCGACGCCACGCTGGTGATCGTCATCGCCACCGACGAGCTGCCGCAGTCGCTGACGGGCAAGTTCCTCTTCGACCCGTTCGCCTTCCTCGAGCTGCGCGGCTGCCAGCTCTCGCCGCAGCGCACGCAGCAGGTGCTCGACGCCTACAAGGCCGAGATGGAGCTCTTCACCGGCAAGACGCAGAACGGCGAGGGCAAGGCCGTGATGCACGTCATCGGCGGCGTCTGCAACAACAGCTGCGGCGCCGACGTGGCGCACGGCTATCTCGAGGTCTCGCAGGCCACCGGCGGTCAGTCGGGCGACGTGTGCCAGGCCAACCTCGGCAACACCCTGCAGCTGATCATCGACAGCATCGCTGGCGCCGCTTCGCCAGCCGTGCTCGAGTACGTGCCGATCAGCGCGTCGATCGCCGTCGCCGTCGGCCCCAACCAGCTCACCCGCAGCCGCACCAACGGCTTCGACTACAACGCCACGGCCAACTCGCTCGTGCTCTACGGCGTCAAGGTGCAGCCCACCGATCCGGTGATCGTCTCCTATCGTCGCTGGGTCGAGCAGGCGATCATCAACTAGGCGGGCTTCGGGCCTCGGGCTTCGGGCTTCAGGTCGGCCGCAGGCTCGCGCTTCGCGCGTCGCAGCTAGCTCGGATCGAGACGCACGGAGAGCGCGAGCGTCGCGTGATGGCCGATGCCCGGCATCGTCTCGACGTGCTCGACCATCAGCAACGCGAAGCGCCCGCGCGCCGGGCGCAGCACGCGCACCGTCGGCTGATAGAGCGTCGTGCTGCCGTCCTTCGGTGACTCGTAGCGGTAGGGCGTGACCACGCGCTGCCACACGCGCGCCCAGCGTTTGCCGCGGCGCACGAACACGCGCAGCCACTGCTTGCTGTTGCCCACGCGCGAGAGCCGCCAGCGCTTCTTCGCCAACGCGCGCGGGCGTTGCGGAAACCAGCGCGCCAGCGACGCCTTGCGCGCCACCGGCAAGCGCTTGACCACGCGCTTGTCGTCGAGGCGCATCACCACCAGCTCGGACTTGACCTCGCAGGCCAGCGCGCTGTCCCGCTCCAGCAGCACCGAGCGGCCGCTCTTCGACCAGCCGACCACGCGCAGCCGCGTGTAGCCGTCACAGCAGGCGCAAGCCTCGGCCGCGCGGCCTGGCAGGGTGATGGTGGCAAGGGCGAGGGCGACGAGAAGCGGCACGTGTTTCATGCCCTTCGCGACTTCACGGCGCGTGCCAGCTCGCAAGTGCGCGAGCTTGCACGCTCGGACGCGCTAGCGTGTCAGCTCGAACACTAAGGTTGTGTCAGCCTACCTGCGCCGATACTGCTTCAAGAACGCCCACGTCTCCTCGGTGGCGTCGACGATGCGCGAGTTGGGGCCGAAGACGCACGACGGCTCGCCATACCAGCAGTGGCCAGCGCCGCGAATCGCGCACAGCGTGACCTGCACGCCGCCGGCGCACTGGTCGTAGATCGTGCACGACAGACCGCTGTTGTCGCTGGCGCTCGAGGTGGCGCTGCGGCAGCCGTCGAGCTTGGCCCACATCTGGGTCGAGCGCTCCGCCGAGATGAAGGCGCCGCGCGTGATGCCTTCGAACGAGAAGCCGCCGTCGAAGGGCGCGAGCTGATCGGCGGTGCCGTTGATCGCCAGCACGGCCACCGGGTGGCGCGGGTTGCAGCGCTCGGGCGGCATGCCGTTGACCGCAGCCACCGGAGCGATGGCGGCGAACAGATCCGACGCTTCGCAGCCGAGCCGATGCGCGAGGAATCCGCCGTTGGAGAAGCCCGTCGCGTAAACGCGGCGCCGGTCGACGCACGCCACGGCCTGCACGTCGGCGAGCACCGCGCGGATGAAGCCCACGTCGTCGACCGCCGGCGCGTCGCTGCCCACGCCGTTGGCTGGGCCGCAGCAGGCGCCGCCGTTCCACGACTTGCCGAGGCCCTGCGGGAAGACGGCGATGAAGCCTTCGCGGTCGGCGAGCGCCTGCACGCCGACGCGCTGCAGGTAGAGGCGGTCGGTGAGCAGCGGGTGCAGATAGAACACCAGCGGCACCGACTCGCCGCGCGGCAGCCAGCGCGGGATGTAGACGTCGTAGCGCCGCTCGACGCTGAGTCTCCCACCCGGGCGCACGACGATCGTACGCTCGTGGCGGCCGCCGCCGAGCGGCGTTCGCACGTCGCAGCGCTCCGCGTAGCGCGTCGGCAGGTTGACCCTCCCGGTGGGCAGCGCGTGCGGCGACGAATCGTCGCGGCGCACGGTGCTGGGATCGGATTTGCCCATCTCCGGTGCCGGGTCGCCACCGCAACCCGAAGCCCACACCGTCATCGCGATGAAAACCAGCGTTGTGTTGCGCATGGGCCACGGTGTGAGCAAGAAGCATGCTTAGCGACGCGCCGCGGTGGCTGTGGACGCCGCGCGGCGCAGCCGCTAGATTCTGCGCACCGTGCACCTCATCGAAACGCATCTAGACACGAGCTCCGACGAGTTCAAGGCGCGCGAGGCCCACCACCGCGGCCTCGCCGAGCAGCTCTCCGAGCGACTGACGCAGGTCTCGCGCGGCGGCGGCGAGCGCGCGCGCGAGCGCCACGTCAGCCGCGGCAAGATGCTGCCGCGCGATCGCATCGAGCGCCTCGTCGACGACGACACGCCGTTTCTCGAGCTCTCGGCGCTGGCCGCCTGGGAGATGTACGACGGCGGCGCGCCCTCGGCAGGGGTGATCACCGGCGTCGGCCGCGTGGCGGGCACCGAGGTGATGATCGTCGCCAACGACGCCACGGTCAAAGGCGGCAGCTATCACCCGATGACCGTCAAGAAGCACGTGCGGGCGCAGGAGATCGCGCTCGCCAACCGCCTGCCGTGCGTCTACCTGGTCGACTCGGGCGGCGCCTTCCTGCCGCTGCAGGCCGAGGTGTTTCCCGACCGCGAGCACTTCGGCCGCATCTTCTACAACCAGGCGCGCCTCTCCGGCGAAGGCATCCCGCAGATCGCGGCCGTGATGGGCTCCTGTACCGCCGGCGGGGCGTACGTGCCGGCGATGAGCGACGAGGCGGTGATCGTCAAAGGCGAGGGCACGATCTTTCTCGGCGGCCCGCCGCTGGTCAAAGCCGCCACCGGCGAGGACGTCACCGCCGAAGAGCTCGGTGGCGCCGAGGTGCACGCGCGGCGCTCCGGCGTCGTCGACCACTACGCACACGACGACGAGGAAGCGCTCGCCATCGTGCGCGACATCGTCAGCACGCTCAACTACCGCAAGCTCGGCACGCTCGACGTGCGCGCCCCCGAAGCGCCGGCGTACGACCCGGCCGAGATCTACGGCGCGCTGCCCATCGATCTGCGTATGCCCTACGACGTGCACGAGATCATCGCGCGCATCGTCGACGGCAGCCGCTTTGCCGAGTTCAAGGCGCTCTACGGCACCACGCTGGTCTGCGGCTTCGCGCGCATCCACGGCATGCTGGTCGGCATCGTCGCCAACAACGGCGTGCTCTTCGTGCCGAGCGCGGAGAAGGCGGCGCACTTCGTCGAGCTGTGCGGCCATCGCCAGATCCCGCTCGTGTTTCTGCAGAACATCACCGGCTTCATCGTCGGCAAACAGTACGAGGAGCAGGGCATCGCGCGCGCGGGCGCCAAGATGGTGCACGCGGTGGCGACGTCGCGCGTGCCGCGGCTGACCGTGATCATCGGCGGGTCCTTCGGCGCTGGCAACTACGCCATGTGCGGCCGCGCCTACGAGCCGCGCTACCTGTTCATGTGGCCCAACGCGCGCATCAGCGTGATGGGCGCCGAGCAGGCAGCGGGCGTGCTGACCACCGTCAAGCGCGACCAGATGGAGCGCCGCGGCGAGGCATTCTCCGCCGAGGACGAGCGCGCCATCGCGGAGCCGATCCTGAAGAAGTACGAGACCGAGGGCAGCTGCTACTACTCGAGCGCGCGCCTGTGGGACGACGGCATCATCGACCCGCGCCACACGCGCGACGTGCTCGGCCTCGCGCTGGCGACCACGCTCGGCGCGCCGCTCGAGCGCATGCGGCCCGGCGTCTTTCGCATGTAGCAGCGATGCCAGGAGGAGAGCCGATGAGTGTGCTCGATGTCGCGGTCGCAGAGGGGCGCGCGACGCTGACGTTGTCTCGCCCCGAGATCCACAACGCCATCAACGACAAGTTGATCGACGCGCTGCTTTCGGCCGTCAAGGACGCGGCGGCGCGCGACGACGTGCGCTACGTCGTGATCGCGGGCGCGGGCAAGTCGTTCTGCGCGGGCGCCGATCTCAACTGGATGAAGGCGATGGTGGACGCCTCGGTGGAGGACAACAAGAAGGACGTCGCACGCCTAGCGGACCTCTTCGACCTGATGGTCGCCTGTCCCAAGCCGGTGATCGCGCGCGTGCACGGCGCTGCGCTCGGCGGCGGCATGGGGCTCGTCTCGGCTTGCGACCTGGTCGCGGCGGCTCCGCGCGCGCTGTTCGGCCTCACGGAGGTGCGCCTCGGGCTGGTGCCCGCGGTGATCTTCCCCTACCTGGCGCGCAAGGTCGCGCCGCACGAGCTGCTCTCGACGGCGCTCACGGGCGAGCGTTTCCGCGCCGACCGCGCGCTGAGCATGGGTCTGGTCAACGAGGTCGACGAGGACGTCGACGCGGTGATCGCGCGCTGGGGCGAGGCCTTCCTGCAGAGCGGCCCCGAGGCGCTGGGCAAGGTCAAGCGGCTCTTCGCCGAGGTGCCGCGCCTCGACGCTGCCGCCGCGCGCGAGCTGACCACTGATATGATCGCACGGGTGCGCGTCGGCGCCGAAGGGCAGGAGGGCATGCGCGCCTTCCTCGAGCAGCGCGAGCCGAGCTGGCGCGGGGTCTAGCGAGATGGTCACGACATCGAGATGCTGAAGAAGGTTCTGATCGCCAACCGCGGCGAGATCGCGGTGCGCATCGCGCGCGGCTGCCGCGAGCTCGGCGTCGCGACCGTGGCTGTGTTCTCGGAGGTCGATGCCGGCGCGCCGCACACGCTGGCCGCCGACGAGGCGATCTGCATCGGCCCGGCGGCGCCCAACGAGAGCTACCTCGACGTGGGCAAGCTGATCGACGCCGCGCGCACCAGCGGCGCCGACGCCGTGCATCCAGGCTACGGTTTCCTCTCGGAGCGCGCCGCGTTTGCCGCCGCCGTGCGCGACGCGGGGCTCGTCTTTGTCGGCCCGAGCGCCGAGACCATCGAAGCGCTCGGCGACAAGCAGCGCGCGCGCGCCCTCGCCGAGCAGGCGGGTGTACCGGTCACGCCGGGAGCCGCCCTGGAAGACGACGCGCAGCTGCCAGAGCTGGCGCAGCGCATCGGCTTTCCGCTGCTGCTCAAGGCGGCCTCGGGCGGCGGCGGCAAGGGTATGCGCGTGGTGCGCAGCGCCGAAGGGCTCGACGAGGCGCTCGGCTCGGCGCGCCGCGAAGCGCTGACGGCCTTCGGCGACGACCGCATCATCGTCGAGAAGCTGATCGAGCGGCCGCGCCACGTCGAGATCCAGATCCTCTGCGACCAGCACGGCGCCGCGGTGCACCTGCTCGAGCGCGAGTGCTCGGTGCAGCGGCGCCACCAGAAGATCATCGAAGAGGCGCCCTCGGTGGCCGTCGACGCGGCGCTGCGCGCGCGCATGGGCGACGCCGCGCTGCGCATCGCGCGTGCGGCCAACTATCACAACGCCGGCACGGTCGAGCTGATGCTTGCCGAGGACGGTCACTTCTACTTCCTCGAGGTCAACACGCGCCTGCAGGTCGAGCACCCGGTCACCGAGGCGATCACCGGCGTGGACCTGGTGCACGAGCAGCTGCGCGTGGCCAGCGGGGAGCGCCTCGCCCTCTCGCAGGGCGACATCGCGCCGCGCGGCCACGCCATCGAGTGCCGCGTCTATGCCGAAGACCCCGAGCGCGACTTCGCGCCCTCGCCCGGGCCGGTGCTCGCGTTGAGCGAGCCGCAGATGCCCGGCGTGCGCGTGGACTCGGGGATCCGCCACGGGCAGACGATCCCGCTCAACTACGATCCGATCCTCGCCAAGGTCATCGCGCACGCACCCACGCGCGACGCGGCGCTGGCCCGCGCGCGCCGTGCCATGGCCGAGTACGTGCTGCTCGGCTTCCCGCACAACGTGCCCTTTCTCGACGCCGTGCTGGCGCACCCCGCGTTTGTTGCAGGCGAGCTTCACACGGGCTTCATCGCCGAGCACTGGCCAGACGGCTTTCGCGGCGCGACCGCGAGCGAGCGCGAGCTGGCGCTGGCAGCTGCGCTGCTCGATGGTCCGGCGCGCGGCCGTTCCGCGGCAACCGGAGGCAGCGCGGCGGGCGACACGCCGTCGGCTGCCCCTTCGCCTTGGCAGTCGCTCGGCTCGTGGAGGCAGCGATGAGCCGCGTGCGCCTGGAGCTCGGCGACGGTGACGTCGCCTTCGAGGTCGAGCGTGGGGCCGGCGACACGCTCGTCGTGCGCGGCCCCGACGGCGTCGAGCGCGAGCTCGAGCTCGCAGACCTCGGCGGCGGTCGCGCGATGGTCGCTATCGACGGCGGCGCGCGCTCGGCGGTGTGGTTCGCTCGCGATGACGACGTGCTCTTCGTACACGCCTTCGGTCGCGCGCTGCGTTTCGAGATCGCGCAGCGCGGAGACGCGCGCCGCAAGCGCAAGCGCGGCGGGGGCGGCGATCTACGCACGCCCATGCCGGGGCTCGTCACGCGCGTGCTGGTCGCCGTGGGCGACGTCGTCGAGGCCAACGCGCCGCTCTATGGGCTCGAGGCGATGAAGATGGAGTCGCTGATCAAGGCGCCAGCGCGCGTACGCGTCATCGAGGTGCTCGCCGAAGCTGGCCAGCAGGTCGACGGCGGCGTTGACGTGGTGCGCGTCGAGCCGCTGCCGGCCGAAGAGGCCGAGGAAGCCTAGCGATGCCTGACCGCGTGCGAATCGTCGAGGTCGCGCCGCGCGACGGCCTGCAGAACGAGCCCGAGGTGGTCTCGCTCGCCGATCGGCTCGCCTTCGTGCGCGCGCTGGCAGCCGCCGGCCTGCAGGAGATCGAGATCGGCGCCTTCGTGCGCGAAGACCTCGTGCCGCAGATGGCAGACAGCGAGGCGATGGCGCGCGAGCTGTGCAGCGACGAGTCGCTCGCGTCGGTGACGCTGACGGCGCTGGTGCCCAACGAGCACGGCCTCGAACGCGCCATCGAGGCCGGCGTGCGCGACATCGCGGTCTTCACGGCCGCCTCCGACGCCTTCGCCGAGCGCAACATCCACATGAGCGTCGAGAAGTCGCTCGAACACTTCGCCGGCGTCATCGAAGGCGCCAAGAGCGCCGGCCTCGGCGTGCGCGGCTACGTCTCGACCGCGTGGTGGTGTCCCTTCGAAGGGCCAGTGGAGCCGGACGCGACGCGCCACGTGACGGCCGTGCTGTGCGAGCTCGGCTGCCGCGAGGTCTCCATCGCCGACACCATCGGCGCCGCCACACCCGGCGTGGTGCGCTCGCTGCTCGAGTCCATCGCCGCCGACGTCGGCGTGGACATGCTCGCGGCACACTTTCACGACACGCGCGGAACGGCGCTGGCCAACGTGCTGGCTGCCCTCGAGGTCGGCGTCTCGGTGATCGACGCCTCCGCCGGCGGCCTCGGCGGCTGCCCCTTCGCGCCCGGCGCCATGGGCAACCTGCCTACCGAAGACCTGATCTACATGCTCGATGGTCTCGGCATCCACAGCGGCGTGAACCTCGACAAGCTGCGCGCCGCCAGCCTGCGCATGCAGGACATCATCGGCCGCCGCCTGCCGTCGCACGTGCTGCGCGCCGGACCACCGCCGCGCGGCCATCACGCGCAGTGAGCGAGGACGCCTACCAGCGCAGCGGCGAGGTGCACAGCGCTGCCGACCTCGAGCTAGTCTACGAGGACGACGAGCTGGTCGCGATCAACAAACCCGCCTGGTCTGTCGTGCACTACACGCGCGGCGTGCGCGGCGCGCTGCTGCTCAACAACGCGCTCGCCGAGCGCACCGGCGCCAAGGTCTTCCCGCTGCACCGGCTCGACCGTCAAACCTCGGGCGTGATCGTGTTCGCCAAGTCGAGCGAGGTCGCTTCGCTGATGTCGGCCGACGTGCGTGACGGCATCTGGCACAAGCGCTACCTCGGCCTGGCGCGCGGCACCATCGAGGCGCCGCTGACCTGCGATCGCGGCGTCAAGGAAGGCGACGTGCGACGCGACGCGCGCAGCGACTTCGAGCCGCTCGAAAGCTTCTGCGATCGCTACACCCTCGTGCGCGCCACGCCACACACGGGGCGCCGCCACCAGCTGCGCTACCACCTCAAACACATCTCGCACCCCATCGTCGGCGACGTGCTCTACGGCGACAGCAAGGTCAACCGCTTCTTTCGCGAGACCTTCGGGCTGGGACGGCACTTCCTGCACGCGGCGTGGCTGCGCGTGCTGCGACCGGGGCGCGCCGAGGCGCTCGAGCTCGAGGCCCCGCTGCCGCCCGAGCTCGAGGACGTGCTCGAGAAGCTGCGCGCCTACGACGGGCCGGTGGTCTAGCCCGAGTCGTCTAGCCCGACAGCCGCCTAGCGACGTTCGGCTGCGTAGACGCGCAACGCGTACTGCCCCGCGGGATGTGCCCGTGCGCGCCTGATGTCGACCTGCGCTGCTTCGGGGAAGTCGCTCTCGCGCGGCAGCTGCACGCCGTACTGCTCGGGCAGCACGAGGATCGCCAGCATCGAGGCAAAGGTCATGTCGGCGGCGCTGAAGCGGTCGCCGCACAGGTAGGGGCGACCGTCGTCGAGACGCGCGGCGACGTCGTCGAGGGCGCGCTCGATGGTGTCACGTGACTGCTGCAGCGACTCGGCGTCGATTCCCACGTAGCGCCCCATCATCGTGCGCATCGGATAGTAGAGCGCGCGCAGCGCGAGCTGCTCCCACGTCGGCGCGTCGCCGTCGTTGATCGGCAGCGCGTTGAAGCCCCAGTTGAAGAAGTGAAAGTAGAGCAGCAGGCGCGTGGCCACGCCGAGGTTCTCGGCGAAGTCCCGCTCGAGCGATTCGACCTCGCGGCGCTCGCGCTCGGCGCGGGGGTAGACCTTGCGCTGCTCGTCGGCGCAGCGCGCGTCGGCGTAACGCACGATGTCCGCCGAGTCGCGCAACGTCGCGCGCTCGGCGAGCAGCAGCGGCACTGTGCGGCGCCCGCCGTGCCACAGCACGTAGGGCCAGTGAAAGCACTGCAGGTGCTGCTCTTCGCGATAGGCTAGTCCCGCGCGGTCGAGCGCCCAGCGCGCTCGCTCGCAGTAGTGACTTAGCGGTATGGTGATGAGCCGCATGCGCGTTCGCTTAGTATAGGTCTTATGATCCTCTCCAGCTTTCGTATCGTGCTCGCCGCGCTGCTGCTCGCGCTCGCCGCCGCGGCGGGCTGCTCGGACAACGCGCCCGGCCAAGACGCGGGCGCCGACGCCAGCGACGCCAACGACGGCGCCGGCGACGCGGTCACCGAGGCCGCGCCGCTTCCCGACGAGGTCGTCGTCACCTCGGGCGAGACGAGCGTTCGCTACGAGCCGAAGACAGGCAGGTTGCAGCTTCTGCATCGTGGCACAGCGCTCACCGAGGCTGCGCCCGCGAGCGGGGACGACGCGCTGGCGCCGATCGCGTTCGGCAGCGTCGACCCCTACAACCCCGTGCTCTATTACAACCCGGCCAAGATACCGAGCACCGTCAGCTTTGCCGCGCTGGGCGCGGCGCGCGCTGTGACCAGCGAAGGAGAGCGCCGCATCATCACCTTCGCCGGCGGTGCCTCGATCGAGCTGGCGCCGAGCAAGGTCACGGGTGCGGTGAGCCTGCGCATCAAGGGCATCGCGCCGCAGGAAGCGACCGGGCCGCAGACCGTGCTCACGCGCCACTGCCTCGCCGCGCAGAGCGACGAGCTGTTCTTCGGCTTCGGTGAGGTCTTCGACACCGTCGGCGCGCGCGGTGTGGTACGCGAGATGCAGATCCTCGTCGACACCAGCAGCGACACCGGCCTCAACGAGGTGCACGTGCCGGTGCCCTTCGCGCTCAGCCCGCGCGGCTGGGCGATGCTCGTCAACGACTTCCACGCCGGCGCCTTCGATGTCGCCGCCGCGCGCGACGATCGCATCTGCGCGACGTTTCACACCCACGAGCTCGAAGTGCTGCTGATGACCGACGACCGGCCACTTGCGCTGGTCGAACGGTTGGTGGCACTGACGAGCAAACCCGCGCTGCCGCCGCGCTGGGCCTTCGGCCTGCAGCAGTGGCGCAACGCGCTGGCCAACCAGCAGGAGCTGCTCGACGACGCCAAAGCGATGCGCGACAACAACGTGCCCGCGTCGGTGGTGTGGATCGATAACCCCTGGCAGACCGGCTACAACACGTTCGAGTTCGACACCAACCAGTTCCCCGACATCGCCGGCACGATCTCGTCGCTCGCGGCGGACGGCTACAAGGTGCTGCTGTGGTCGACGCCCAACCTCGACACCAAGCAGACAGCGCTCTACCAGCAGGCGGCTCAGGGCGGCTTTCTGATGAAGGGCACCGACGGCAAGCCGATCGCCTACAAGTGGGGCGCCAGCGACAACGGCACGCTGGTCGACTTCTCGGCGCCCGGCGCGCAGGCCTTCTGGCGCACGCTGATCAAGAAGGTCACCGACCTCGGCGTCTCGGGCTTCAAGCTCGACTACGGCGAGGAGGCGGTGGTCGCCATCGGCGCCGTGCTCGCACCGTTTCGCTTCCACGGTGACCGCGACACGCAGACGATGCATCGCGAGTTCCCGCGCCTCTATCACGACACGTACCTCGGCGCGCTGGCGCAGGGGGACGGCTTTCTGATCACGCGCGCGGGATCGCTCGGCGAGCAGGACCGCAACACGGCGATCTGGCCCGGCGACCTCGACAGCAACTTCGACACGCACGCCGACGGCCGCGTCGGCGGGCTGCCGGCGGCGATCACCGCGGGCCTTTCGCTCTCGCTGTCGGGCTATCCGTTCTTTGGCTCCGACATCGGCGGCTTCCGCAAGGGTCTGCCCACCAGCGAGTGTCTCGAGCGCTGGGCCGACTACGCGGCGCTGGGCACGATCATGCAGCTCGGCGGCGGCGGCAAGAGCCACAACCCGTGGGATACGACGCTCTTCGACGCCGAGACGCTGGGACGCGTTCGCCGCGCCGCGCGCCTGCACACCGATCTCTTTCCCACCATCTATTCGCTCGCCGTCGAGGCCAGCAAGACCGGACGGCCCGTCAACCGGCCGCTGGCGCTCGCCTATCACGACGACAAGCAGACCTGGACGCGCCATTTCACGTTCATGCTCGGCGACGACATCCTCGTCGCGCCGGTCATCACCGCGGGCGCGGTCAAGCGCAAGGTCTACCTGCCCGAGGGGACGTGGGTGCACCAGCCGAGCCGCGCGATCTACACGGGCAAGCAGGAGGTCGAGGTCGACGCGCCGCGCGGCGAGCTGCCGCTGTTCTACCGCCAGGGCGCGCTGATCGGCATGCTCGCCACCGCGGTGGACACGCTGGCGCCCGCCACGGCCGCCGGGGTCGTCAGCTACGAGGCGCATCGCTCCGAGCTCGCGCTGCTCTTCGTGCCCGGCGCGCAGGTCACGCGCACGTTCTTTGACGGCACACAGGTCGTCGGCGAGGCCAGCGGCAGCGAGGTGCGTCTGGCGATCACGCCAGGCAGCCAGCACAGCGACTTCCGGCCGCGCATCGACTGGCTGCGCCGCGCCGCGGGGCCCGCCACGCCAGCGACGGTGACCGTCGACGGCACGGCCTTGCCGGCGGTCAGCAGCGAGGCCGAGACGGCGACCTGCGCCGGAGGCTGCTACTTCTACGACGCCGCCAACGGCTGGCTCTACGCGCGCGTGCTCGGCGCCGGGACGCTCTCGATCAAGTAGCGCATCGCGACGCGCGCCGCAGGTAGACGAGGTAGATCACCGTCGCCAGCGCGGCAGCGCCGCTCGCTACGCGAAACACCAGCGGTCCCGCGCCGCTCGCGAACAGCGCGCCGCCTCCGAGATAGCCCACCACCATGCCGAAGCCGGTCGCGGCGGCCGCGAGGCTTTGCTGCGCGGCGCGCAGGCGCTCGGGCGCGCGGTCTTGCACCTCTTTGACCATCGCGATGTACCAGATGCCGAAGGTCACACCATGCATGGGCTGCGCGATGGCGGCGATGGTCGCGCGCGAGCTCAGCATCGAGAGCAGCAGCCAGCGCGTGGTCGCCATCACCCCGCACGCCGCGAGCAGCCGGCGGCTGTGCACCATCAGCGGCGGCGCCACGATCAGCAGCAGGATCTCCACCAGCACGCCGACCATCCAGGCCACGCCGATGAAGCCGTCGCTGAAGCCGAGCTGTCCCAGGTGCAGGCTGAAGAACGCGTCGTAGGCGGCGTGCGCCGCGTAGTAGGTCGCGTTGCCAGCGAGCAGCAGCAACAGAAACGGGTCGCGCAGCCGCTGCAGCACGTCGGCGAAGCGCACGCGTTCGCGCGTGGCGATTTGCGCCGCTTCGGGCGCCGCTTCGCCGACGCGTAAGGTCGAGAGCGCGGCGATCAGATACAGCGCGCCAGCGATGCTGACGAAGAGGGCAGGGCGGCTCGCCACCGCCAGCTGCCCGACGACGAGCACGGCCAGCGCGAAGCCGATAGAGCCGAACACGCGGATGCGCGCGAAGCGCTCGCGCGCGTTGCCGAGCTGCGCCGCGGTGATCGCGTCGGCGAGCGACGAGATCGGCGCTCGGCCGATGCAGTAGAGCAGCACCGCCACCGACAGCGACCACAGCGACGACGCCGGCCACAAAAGCAGGGTCGCGAGAGCCGTCGTCGCAGCGGCGGCGCGAAGCAGCGGCAGCCGGCGCCCGAAGAGATCGGCCGCGATGCCCCATAGCGGCGGCACCGCGAGGTTGCTCGCGGGAAAGAGCGTCATGACCCACGAGATCTGGCGCGGCGCGAGGGACTTGCCGCGCAGCAGCAGCGGTAGAAACGGGAAGACGGCGCCAAGCCCGCCGAAGGCGAAGAAGTAGAAGGCGCGCACTGCCGGCTTAATAGCAGCGCTGGCCAGCGCGCGCTATGGCAACCGCGAGGACGGCAGCTGCCGCGGCGCCTGCTGCGCCTGCCTACCGGCTACTGGAACGAGTAGGGGTAGCGGATGGTGGCGCGCGAGCGCGCGAAGCGCGGGAAGGTCAGGCGCTCGACGAGGCGCTCGATACAGTCGGCGGTGCTCGATTTGGCCGAGACGCTGCTGCCGACGACCTTGCCGCTGGCGCCGGCGATGGTGATGTCGAGCACCACGCTGCCGGGGACCATGCCGCGGTCGTAGCAGAGCTGCACGCGCTGGCGGATCGACTGCATCACGCGGCCCACGTCGGCGCGTCGCGGCAGCTCGGGGAGGTTGCTCTTGGCGGCGTCGCGCGCAGCGCGGCTGCGCTTGGCGAAGCGGATGTTTGCCATCACCGACCGTGCCGACCCGTCATGGGCGACGATGATCGTGCGGCGGGTGCCACGAGCGCGTTTGGCCGCGCGGCGGCGTGCCGCCTGCGCGATGACGCGCTCGTCTGCGGCGGTGGGCGCGGGCAGCAGGCCCACGTCGCCGGGCCTGGGTTTGGCGGCGACCTGCGGCTCGGCGGCCGTCTCTCTAACGGACGTGGCGGCTGCGACGGCGGTGCGCGTGTCGGCAGCGGCCAGCGTGCACGAGCCCCAAGTCAGCACGCGGCGGCCGTTGGGCGTGAGCAGCGCCGTCTTCGTGTCATCGGCGGCGCCGGCCGCGGCCGTTGCCCCGGTGGCGATGGTGGGCGCTTGTTTGTCGATGATGCGGGCAGTCTGAACCAGCGGTGCTCGAATCGAGGGGGCAGCGCTGGCGGCGACGTTGGCGTGACGGTCGGGCGGTGCCGTGATGCGGGCACCGAGGGCGAACGCTAGCGAGGCGCTCATCAGCACGAACCCGAGAATGATGACGCTTTTTCTGCTGGGGCCGAGCTTCTGGGGGCTTTGCGAGCGGTCGGATGACGCCACGATTCTCTCCGCTGTGTCGGCAGGAATGCCTGGGAAGGCAATAGGCTGTCATACGACATACGGGCCTAGTCCTTCGCGGAAACGATGACGGATCGGCCCGCATCGTTCAATCCCCTACCTTTGCCTACATCTTGCAGGACAACCATTTAACCTCTGTTGTCAAAAAGTTGCCCAACTAGGGCGCGTCGATACCCTGGACGCCAGCGAGGCGTCCGAGCGGGCCCCTCGCGACGATTCGAACCGCGGAGCAATCGCCCGCGGCGAAGACCCTCGCCAAGACGGAGCGGGCATGCGGCGCGAGCACGGCAGAACAGCGACCTTCTCTCTAGCCCTGATGGCAACGGCGCTGCTCGCAGCGACACCGGCCAGCGCGGGTTCGTCGAGCTTGGGCTCGATGCGCGTCAGCAGCAGCGGTGCCGAAACCGTCGTGCGCATCGGCTGTCGCGGGCGGCCTTCGTTCACCATCTTCAGGCTGCACAACCCGCCGCGGGTCGTGGTCGACATCGCCAACGTCAGGATCGGCGGCTTGTCACGCTGGACCGACGTCGGCAGCTTCGCCGTCGGCCACGTCGCCGTCGCGCCGGTCAAGCGCGGCAGCTGGTCGGGCGTTCGCGTCTCGGTGGGCTTGCGTCGCCGCGTGACCTCGCGCGTGCGGATGGAGGGCCAGGCGCTCGTGATCCGCGTCGAGTCGCTCGACGGCACGCCGCCGCCGCCGCCGGCTTCTGCCGCGTCGCGCCGCGCGGGCTCCGGCGATCTTCAGCGAGAGGCAGCCGCCCTGCGCGCACGCGCACAGCGACTTGCCGCCGAGCTCGCCGCCACCAAGCGCCAAGCGGCCACAGCGCGCGAGCACGCCGACAGCCGCGTCGCCGCACACAGCAAGGTGCGCCGCTCGCTCGAGCAGCGCCTGGCGCTGCTGCAGAAGCAAGCGGGCAGCCGCCAGGACCTGGAGGCACGTATGTCACGGCTGCGCGCCGAGGTCGCGCGCGCGCGGCTCGAGGCCAAGCAAGCACGCGCCGCCGCACGCCGCGCCAAGGTCGAAGAGCAGCTGCAGCGCCGTATGGCTCAGCGCGCCAAAGCCGAGCGTGCACGCGCCCTGGCCCTCGCCAGCGAAGCGCGCCAAGCGGCGGCCGCCGCGCGCGCGGCACGCGACAAGGCGCGCCAGCTGAGCCAGCAGCAGCGCCAGGATCTCAAGCGCGCCCGCGCTCGCGGCCAGAGCGCCGAGCAGCTCGCCCGCCTCATCGCCGCCCAGAAGGCACAAGCCCGCAAGCTCGCCGCGCAGGCGCTCGCCGCCCGACGCCGCGCCAGCGACGCCGAGCGCAACGCACGCTCGGCGCGCAGCGAGCTCGAGCGCTTCAAGCAACAGGCCGCGTCGGCGCGTGCCGAAGCGATCAGCGCGCGCGCCGAAGCGCGCCGTGCACGCGCCGCGGAAGCGCAGAGCCGCAAGCTTGCAGCCCGCGCCAGCAAGGACCGTGACGTGGCGGTCGACGCCGCCGCCAAGGCCAAGTCTGCGCTGCAGTC